>JBBQUQ010000084.1:0-14998 GCA_038212325.1 Bacteroidales bacterium | reverse complement strand
GCAGTATTAATAAGGGTATTAGTCAATTCGCTTGAATATTTCTATGCTAAAAATCAGCCGGAAAAATATCTATTGTGAACTATTGTGCCTATTGTGGTGAAGAATAATGAAAATAAGAAAGACGAATCTATCTTATATCTATGTTAAAATTTGTATTAAAATCTAAACTTGCTTAAAGGGGATAAGCAGTAAAATTGATTAGACACTTTTATACCAGTGTGGCTTCATCTCAGTATTTTCAATAACCTTCCTCCGGGGCGTTCAAAAAAAAATATGTCACCGCAGAGGCGCGGAGCCGCAGAGGAGCAAAGTTTCCATCAGAAGCGTATTACCTTTTTGCGTTTGGCCGATACTCTGCGCCTCTGCGCCTCTGCGGTTATATTTAAAGTCCGGGTTATTTTTACAAGGTACGATTGAACAAGAATTACGATTAACGAATGAAAGGACGATGGTGGATTTTGAAATTCGTAACACGTAAATCTTGAGCAAAAAAGCGCCTCCTTCACAATGAATATTGTTTGCTTTTCCCGCGATTGTTCTATGGCTTGCTGAATACCCATTTTTCAAAAAAACTTTCGACCGCTATGCAGTATTTTGTAAAAAAAATAAATTGTTAAATTGTTAAAAAGCCCGAACGGCACGCATATAGCCGTAGTTGTTCTTACTGACGTTGACCTGGCTGCCACTGCCGAAGCCCTGGCCCCAGGCGTCGTTCGAACTGTCCTCCGAAGAACTCCAGTACAAATTGTTTGTAAATCCGCCGATTGCCGTTTTTTGCGCGTACATCTGGTTAAGTTCATCTTTCGAGGGTAGGAACCAATCATCGTAGCCGTTCAGCGAAAGATCATTACAAATACGCGCCGCGATGCCTGCCGTGCTGCACCCGTTTACAATAGCCGTGGTGTTGGCCTGTCCTGTGCCAATGGCCGTGGAAGTTCCGCCGATCGCGGTTCCGTAACAGCCCCATTGAGCGCTCGTACTTTGGTCGGTAGTGGCAGAAATAAGGCCGTGCAGACCCGTGCCATCAATATAGAATATGATTCCGCCACCGAAACTCATTCCAATGGTAGCAAAAAGAGTTAAAAAACTTACCTCATTGCCATAGGCTGTTCCGGCGCTGTTTACCCACGCTGTTCCATTCCAGTAAAGCATATCGCCCGGATTTTGTCCTGTGGGTTTGTTTAGTATTTGAGCATCGCCACTCGTGGCGTTCCAGTCGGCATTGACATTTACCTCAGCGCCGGCTGCAATACCAGCCAATTTTGCGGCATCAGCAGCCGGGTAACTGATTTTGTTATTGAAACTATTCCAATCAGAAGCGCTCAGATACCCTGATTGGGTTGTGTTTGCTTGTTTCACCTGGATAGTTGCGCCGCTCGCTAAAACAGCGTTATTTCCGCCGGTAATGGTTAAAACAGATGATCCGGTTTCCGTCAGGTTGCCTTTGTTGATTGTTAATGCCGCGCCACTCCCAAGTACTGCGCCTGAACCGCATGTAATGGCAATGTCGGTTGACGAAAGGTTCCCTTTGTTTACCAACAGAGTCATCCCGCTGCCAATCACGGCGCCGTTGCCACCGGTTATTGCCATATCTGTGGATATAACGTTTCCGAAAGTGATGGCGTTTTGTTTGTTGTAGAAGATGTTCCAGTCCGACGCAGTAAGATAACCGGATGTGGCCGCATTTGCGACCGAAATGGAACCTGAAACCTGGTTATTGGCAAGCGTCAGAGATAATGGCGAAGTAGCAGATACACCCATGATACGTATCGCGTAGGCTGTGTTCCAGTTGGCCAGGTCGGTGGCGGTGATCCCGCTCGCGGCATGAAGGGCAAATACGGGATCAGTTTCAGTGTAAGTTAAGTCGTTAAACTTCTTCCACAGGTGATCCCGTTAAACCAGTAGAGCGCGTTCACAGAGGTGTTGTACACCAGAAGGCCTTCGGGAGGCGCAACGATCTCGTTCATCTGTTCTGTGGTCATCCGGGGAGGGAGCAACCCTCTGGTGGTCGATTGTACATCCAGCATGGCCGCGGAGTTCGGCGCACTGTTGTCGGTGTTGATGCCCACCTGGGCAAAAACACCCATTCCTGCGATCAGGAACAGGAAAAAGAAAATAGTAGCTTTTTTCATGGGAAATGGATTAATTGTTAATAGTTTAACATGGTTGGTATTAGGGCAAAAATATAATGCTAAAATACACGTCATGAAATACTTAACCAAGATAATAAAAAGGTACGAATGAACAAGAATTACGATTAACGAATTTATTTTCGAATTCAGATTTACGATTTTCGAAATGGGGGCATTGCCGACCTTTTTAGAGAACGCCGGCGTACCTAATTCCAAATTCCAAATTCCACAATCGTACTTTCATTCGTTAATCGTAATTCTTGTTCAATCGTAAATTTCTTTAGCGTATTTTTGCCGGAAATTAGAAATTCAGCATGAACATTCAATACATCGGTGAACACCTCTTTCCCGGCGAAATGGGAAAATTCTTTGTCTGGCTGGGTTTTGGAACCGCAATCCTGGCATCCGTTTTTTATCTGCTTGCATTTTACCGGAAAGATCATCGCATCATCCTGAAGGTTGGCGCCCGCGCGTTATACCTTGTACATGCGGCATCGATCGTTGCTGTTGCCGCAGTGCTCTATTACCTGATATTCAACCATTATTTCGAGTACTCCTATGTTTGGCAGTATTCTTCCAAAGAGCTTCCGATCAAGTATATCGTCTCCTGTTTCTGGGCAGGGCAGGAGGGAAGTTTTCTCGTTTGGGCGCTGTGGCAGGCCCTGATAGGGGTTGTTTTGCTGAGGCTGTCGCGTAAATGGGAATCCCCGGTGATGATGATCTTTTCATTGTCGCAGGCTTTTGTAACCTCCATGCTGCTTGGCATCACACTGTTCGGCGTGAAAATCGGGGCCAGCCCTTTTGATTTGCTCAGGCACACGGTCGACACCCTGGAGGGTACTATTTTCGCCATGCCCGACTATCTGACCATGGTGGGCGACGGGAACGGATTAAACCCCTTGCTTGAAAATATCTGGATGACCATCCATCCGCCTATCCTGTTCCTGGGATATGCCCTTGCTCTGGTGCCCTTCTGTTACGCCATCGCCTCATTTTTATTGAAGGATTACCATACCTGGATCGGGCGGGCGCTTCCATGGACGTTGTTTGCACTGCTGATGCTGGGCGCCGGGATTCTTCTTGGGGGTGCATGGGCCTATGTGTCGCTTACATTCGGCGGCTTCTGGTCGTGGGACCCGGTCGAAAATTCATCGCTCGTACCCTGGATGACCCTCGTGGCAGGGTTGCACTTCATGCTGATTGCAAGAAGGCAGAATTATGCCTTGCTGGCTTCCTACATCCTGATCACCCTGTCGTATGTCCTGGTATTATATGCCAGTTTTTTGACACGGAGCGGGGTGCTGGCCGATACCTCGGCGCACTCTTTCGGCGACAATGGCATGACCATGCAGCTCCTTGTTTACCTGCTGGTGTTCTTTACCATGATGATAGGGATGATTGCGGTCAATTTCAAAAGGTTTCATGCAGCGAAGGAGGACATACTCCTGTCGCGTGAATTCTGGATGTTCATCGGGGCCATCATCCTGGTGCTGGCAGCATTCCAGATTATCTTCACAACTTCCATCCCGGTATTTAACAGCCTGTTTCATACCGACATAGCGCCTCCGGTCGACCAGGTTGGCTTTTACAACCGCTGGCAGATGCCCTATGCATTGCTGATTGCCGGGTTCATCGCGTTCAGCCAGTTTTTAACCTATAGTTCCAACGAACCGGGGCAGTTTCTGAAGAAATTATTCATCCCGCTGCTTGCCTCCATCATCCTGTGCATCCCGCTGGTTGTGACAGGGGTTGTAACCCGGATGAATTTCATTCTCCTGGTCGTTTTTACGCTTTTCGCGCTGCTGTCATCTATCTATAATATGGTATTCCAGGTAACAAAACCCAGGAACATTGGTGCAATCATCACCCATATCGGGTTTGTTATTTTTGTTCTGGGGGCAGTGGTTACCTTTTCCAATTCGAAGGTGATCTCCACCAATACCTCGCAATTCGACCTGGGCGATCAGAAGTCCAATGCCGAGAATCTTGTGCTTATGCGCAGCGATACGTTGCTGATGGGGGGGTATTATATCTCGTATGTCAGCAACAAACAGTCAGGGAACACGACGATATACCGGGTTGATTTCCTCACGAAGGAGAAGGGCAGTTTCAAACTGGCATTCTCCCTGCATCCGTCGGTGAATATTCATCCGCGGATGGGCGCCGTTTATAATCCCGACACGAAGCATTTTCCGGGTAGTGACTACTACACCTATATTGCCAATGTGTCGAAGGAACCGGATTATATTGTGATCAGGGCCATTCAGAATCCGTATATCAACATTCTGTGGATCGGGTCGGTTGTGATGATTGCTGGGTTTGCCATCGCTTTTACCAGGCGGGCCCGCAAGCGCTGGCAAGGCATCTCGCGACAGGGAAGCTGATCAGCCTTCCTTGGCTTTATCTTCCAGCATCGGCACAAAGCGGAAAGCGCCGTATTCCTTTTTAACACAGGAGTTGTCGGCCTGCTTAATGAAGGTTGTCATGGTCTGAACATCGTTGGCTCCTACCGGGATGACCAGGATGCCGCCCGGCTTGAGTTGTTCCAGTAATGCATCCGGAACATAGGGTGCAGCAGCAGTTACGATGATTTTGTCAAACGGGGCGTAGGCCGGTAATCCTTTGTAGCCGTCGCCGAAAAATGTTTTAATCGTATGATAACCTACAATCGGCAAGTACCTGCTGGTTCTGTCAAAAAGTGTTTTCTGGCGTTCGATCGTGAATACCTTAGCCCCCATTTCGGCGAGGATGCATGCCTGGTATCCCGATCCTGTGCCTATTTCAAGAACTTTGTCATTTTTCCTGATCTGAAGCAGTTCACTTTGAAAAGCGACTGTGAATGGCTGGGATATGGTTTGCCCGGCACCGATCGGGAATGGCTTGTCCTCGTAGGCATACTCTAAAAACGAAGAATCGAAGAAGAAATGGCGCGGCACCGTTTCCAGTGCGGCCAAAACCTGCAGATCTGCAATTCCTTTTTGCCTGATACTTTGTACCAGCAGTTTCCTGAGTCCCTGGTGCCGGTAAGAATCGTCTGGCTTGGCAATAGTCATTTGAATTTGTCCGTTAAATTTTTCACGAAAATACTAAATTCAGTAAGGGTAAAAACCTACCTTTGTAAAAAAAACGAAAATGCTGAAAATTGGAGTGCTTGGCGCCGGGCACCTGGGCAAAATTCACCTTAAATGCATCAAGGAAATTCCTGAATTTGAATTGGTTGGATTTTATGATCCGGATGCCGCCAACGCTGAAAAAATTCAGCAGGAATTTGAAATTAAAAAATGGGGCTCCCTCGATGACCTGATCGATGCGGTGGATGTTGTTGACATCGTGACCCCGACGATTTCGCATTTTGAATGTGCCGCCAAATCGCTGAAAAAATGCCGGCATGTGTTCATTGAGAAGCCAATTGTCACCACGCTTGATGAGGCCCGCGAATTGATTAAAATCGCCCGCGAAGCCAACGTCAAGGTGCAGGTCGGGCACGTTGAACGGTTCAATCCTGCCTTTCTTGCGGCAGAACCGTCATTCGACCGGCCCATGTTCATTGAAAGTCACCGGCTGGCACAGTTCAATCCGCGCGGAACCGATGTTCCGGTCATCCTTGACCTGATGATCCATGATATCGACATCATACTGAGTGTGGTGAAAAGCAACATCAGAAAAATCAGCGCCAGTGGCGTGGCCGTGGTCAGCGATACGCCGGATATTGCCAATGCCCGCATTGAATTTGATAACGGCTGCGTGGCAAACCTCACCGCCAGCCGCATCTCCTTGAAAAACATGAGGAAAGCGAGGTTTTTTCAACGGGATGCCTATATCTCCGTCGATTTTCTCAAGAAGGAGCTTGAAGTTGTGAAGATCAACGATGTAACACCCGATTCGCCTCCAATGGGATTTATCCTGGAACTCGGGCCCGGACGCGGCACCAAGCAGATCAACTTCGACAGGCCTGAAATCAAACCTTTGAACGCCATCAAGGCAGAACTGGAAAGTTTCTATGCCGCCATCATAAATAATACTGTTCCAATGGTAACAATCAACGATGGGTACAGCGCCCTGGAGGTTGCCTACCAGATCATTGATAAGATAAACCTGAACGCGGCCAATATGGCCTGACACAATTTTAATTCTTTGTTCATTACTTTTATGCAGAGATGAACAATATCAGAAAAAACAGGCCGTTATTCCTTACAGGAATTAATGATTTCAACCCATTATGACCATATGATTTACAGGAGACTGATTCACTATTTCTTTTTTCTAAGCATCCTGTGTATCTCAGCCTCTTCCTGTGAAAAATTTGCCGGCGACCAGCAGATCCCTGCATATCTCAGCATCGATTCCATTTATCTTACGACGGATTATTATACGGAAGGAACTTCCTCCCAGCGAATTACAGATGCCTGGGTATATATGGATGATGTTTTTTTAGGAACCTTTGAACTCCCGGCCACTCTGCCGGTGCTGATGACAGGCCAGCATCAACTGAAGGTGTGGCCCGGCATCAAGAAAAATGGCATCGCAACCACCCGTGTAAGCTATGCTTATTATACGCCTGTTGTGAAAGATATAACCATCACCCCCGACAGCACAACCAAAGCCGGCGTATTGCGCACGACGTACCAGCCAACCGCTTCATTTGTGTGGAAGGAGGATTTCGAGAGCGTGTCGCTTTCGCTTGATACCACGAGCAGGAGTTCTGCTTATGTTCAGCGAACCCCATCCGGTTCATCGCTCACCTTCGAAGGAAACCACTCGGGAATGGTGGTGATGGATGCTGCGCATGACTATTTTGAATGCCAGACACATTCAGAGTATCCGATCCCCATGGCCCCTGTGTACCTGGAAATGAATTTTAACACGTCAAATGCCTTTACTGTAGGTGTTTTTACCTATGGGAGCACGATCATTTATCAAAGCCCCATCATCACGCTGAACCCGACAAACGGGGCATGGAAGAAAATTTACATCGATTTGACGACAACGTTAAATGCCTATCCGGGAGTGAGTTCCTACCGGGTTTATTTCAGTTGCTTTAAGGATGCGGCAATGCAGCAGTCTGCCATCCTCCTCGATAACTTCAAAGTTGTGACCCGACAATAAAAAATGCAATGGCCGAATAACATCCGAATATCTGAATTATGAGTAAACGATTACAGGTTATTAAGTATGTTTCTGCAGATTTTTTTACGGCATTTATCGCCTGGACGCTTTTTTTTATTTACCGTAAATATGCTGTAGATCCTACTGTTTTCAACCACTTCAAGGATGTTTTTCTTGACAGGAACCTGTACTACGGTGTTACCATCATCCCTGTTTTCTGGCTGAGCATCTACACCCTGATCGGAACCTACCGCAAGATATTTCGCAAAGCCAGGCTCCGTGAATTTGCACAAACCATCCTGATTACGCTTATCGGCGTCACCATCCTGTTTTTCACCTTGATCCTTGATGATGTCATCATCAACCAGCATACCTATGTCGAATTCTTTTTCGTCCTGTTTATCTTTCACCTTTTTTTTACCGGTTCCTTCCGATTTTTCCTCACCTCCAGCGCTGCTTATAAAATACATCATAAGATTTTGGGATTCAATACCATTATCATCGGGAGCAATGGCAACGCAGTTTCAATCTATGAGGAGATCGAAAACCAGGAAAAATCATCGGGGAATAAATTTGTCGGATTTATCAATGTTGAAGGCTACAGCAGGTACAAGCTGGCAGAGTCGATCCCGCACCTTGGGGGCCTGGCCGACCTGAACCGGCTGGTGAAGGAGCTGCACATCGAGGAGGTGATCATTGCCATCGAACACTCAGAAAACCATACGATCGAAAACATCATCACCCAACTGGAAGATACCGATGTGGTGATTAAAATAATTCCGGCGATGCAGGATATCCTCATGGGCACGGTGAAAACGACCTCAATTTTCCATGCCCCGCTCATCCAGATATACCCCGACCTGATGCCCGACTGGCAGATGTCGCTGAAACGGATCCTTGACCTGGTCATCTCAACTATCTGCCTGATCATCCTCTCCCCGGTGATGATCATCACGGCCATCGTCATCAAGGTAACATCTGCAGGACCTGTCTTCTTTTCACAGGAACGGGTAGGCATCAAGGGAAAGCCTTTTACCATGCACAAGTTCAGGACCATGTATCGGAATGCCGAAGATACCGGGCCCCAGTTGTCGTCGAAAAACGATCCGCGCATCACACGGTTCGGCGGGTTTCTCAGGCAGTTCAGGGTCGATGAAATCCCGCAGTTTTATACCGTTCTGAAGGGCGACATGAGCCTTGTGGGACCCAGGCCCGAACGCCAGTATTACATCGACCTCATTACCCAGCGTGCGCCCCATTACAGGCTGTTGCATAAAGTGAAACCCGGAATCACCTCATGGGGACAGGTTAAGTACGGCTATGCCGAAAACTTGGATCAAATGGTTGAGCGCCTGAAATTCGATATCCTCTATATCGAGAACATGTCGCTGGCGATGGATTTTAAAATTTTAATTTATACCATCCTGATCATCATCCAGGGCCGGGGAAAATAACTGCTCCTCCAGTTGCTGCATCACCTCTGTCGCTTTTCCCTGCAGGAAAATATCCGTTACGGTGGCCGTATAATTTGAAGGGGATGGGTTCACTTCGATGATCGTGGCCCCGCATTCCTTGGCCATCAGAGGAACCTGGTTGGCCGGCATCACTTCGCCCGTTGTGCCGATGATCAGGAATACATCTGAAATTGATGCTGCTTCGTAAGCCTCTGCCATGGCTATGTGCGGAATCGCCTCCCCGAAAAAAACAAAATCGGGCTTAAGAATACCCCCGCACTCCAGGCATGTCGGGGGAAAATGGTCGAGGCTGATCTTCCCGGAGCGGTATAACCGGTGACATGCAAGGCACCTGAGATTCTTTGAATTCCCGTGGAACTCGGATATTATGGCCGATCCGGCCTCCTGGTGCAGGTTGTCGATGTTCTGCGTGATGGTCCTGCCCAGCATCCCCTCTTTTTCCATCCTGGCAAGCACCAGGTGCGCCTTGTTGGGTTTGGCCATGCCGAGAAAATCATAAAAAATCTCTCTGATCACCACCCACGACCCGGCAGGGTCATGCATGAAATATTGGAGGTCAAGCACTTTCGGGTCATATTTTTCCCATAAGCCGCCGCTGCCCCGGAACGAAGGAATCCCGCTTTCAACAGAAATTCCTGCCCCGGTGAAGGCGGTGGTGAACCGCGAACGTTTTATGATACGTGCAGCTTCCCTGATCTTGTCGTTCATGTGGTTGACTTGCTTGAGTTTGTCCCCGCTGATGTTCTACTTCAGCCAGCGATCAAGCCAGTTGTAGAAGGTACGCTGCCATAAAATCCCGTTTTGCGGCTTCAAAACCCAGTGATTTTCATCAGGGAAATAGAGGAACTCGGCAGGAATGCCGCGTAAAATGGCTGCATTGAACGCCTGCATGCCCTGGGTAGCGACAATCCTGTAATCAAGTTCCCCGTGGATGCAGAGGATCGGGGTATCCCAGTTCTGCACAAAGCGGTGGGGTGAATTTTCGAATGACCGTTGGGCCACCTTGTTGTTCTTGTCCCAGAATGGCCCGCCGAGATCCCAGTTGACAAACCACATCTCTTCGGTTTCAAGGTATTGCGCCTCAAGGTTGAACATGCCGTCGTGGGCGATAAAGGCCTTGAAACGCTTGTTGTGGTTTCCTGCAAGCCAGTAAACGGAAAATCCGCCGTAGCTGGCGCCGATGCAGCCCAGTTTGTCTTTGTTCACATATGGTTCTTTGGTCATGGCATCGATGGCGCTCAGGTAATCCTTCATGTTCTGGCCTCCGTAATCACCGCTGATCTGCTCGTTCCAAGCTTGTCCGAAACCCGGAAGTCCCCTGCGGTTGGGAGCAACGATGATGTATCCGTTGGCGGCCATCATCTGGAAATTCCAGCGGTACGACCAAAACTGGCTGACCGTACTCTGAGGTCCTCCCTCGCAAAAAAGCAGGGTCGGATATTTTTTCGTGGAATCAAAATGCGGCGGATAGATGATCCAGGTATGCATCTCCTTGTTGTCGGTGGTCTTGATCCAGCGCTGGGTAACAGGAGCCAATGCCAGTTTGCCGAGCAATTCGGTGTTGGTTGTCGTTATCCGGGTGTCTTTCCCGGTTGCCGGGTCGACGGAATAGAGTTCGGTGGGCATCGACATCGACATGCGGGAGGCGATCAGTTTGCCTCCGGCCGGGATCACCCCGGTGTAATTATGAATTCCTTCCGTGATTTTGGTGAACTTTCCATCAGCCAGGTCAAGCCTGTAAATTTCGTCGGTCGCATGGTAATCGCTGGTAAAAAAGACCGACTTGCTGTCGTCGGCCCACGCCAGGTTCTCAGCGTTCTGATCAAAGTTCTTCGTGAAATCAGCGTTTGATTTTGAAACCACATCGTAGACGATCAGGCGGTTTTTATCCGATTCATACCCGTCCCGCTCCATGCTTTGCCAGGCGATCTTTTTTCCATCGGCCGAAAAGACCGGTGCGACGTCATAGCCCATCATGCCCTCGCTGATGTTCGTGGTTCTTCCGCCGTCAAGTTCATACAGGTATATATCCGAATTGGTTGATATTGCATATTCAACCCCCTTTTTCTTCCGGCAGGTGTACCCGATCACTTTGCTGTCGGGGCTCCAGTTAATCTGTTCCATGCCTCCAAATGGCATCAGCGGTGTTTCGTAAGGCTCATTCAACAGGATGTCGGTGCCTTTTGTGATCGGCCCGGCCGTGAGGTCGGCAATAAAAATATGGCTGTATCCCTGCACCCAGGTGTCCCAGTGGCGGTACATCAGGTCGTTGTAGATTTTGCCACTTGCCTTGGGAAGTCCCTCATAGAGGTCTTTGAATTGCTTTTCAGGAACAACATCGGCTGTATAAAGCATCTTCTTCATATCAGGTGCATATTTAAAGCCATTGATCCCGTTTTCGATGCTGGTAACCTGCTTGCGGCTACTCCCATCGGGACTCATCTCCCAAACCTGCATGGAGCCGCTCTCGGCCGACATGAAAACGATCTTTTTCCCATCGGGGGTCCACATGGCCTGGTATTCGCTGAATTTGGTCGTGGTGATCCGCATAAAATTCTGGCCGTCGGCGCCGATGGTGTATAGTTCACGGTTTCCTTTATTCTGGGCTACATCATAATAGGTAACCCCGTAGAGGATGGTTTGCTTGTCGTGGGAGAGTTCGGGTTCGCTTAACCTGCCGAAACTCCACAGAACCTCGGGAGTCATGAGGTCACTTTTAAGCTCAAGGGCCTGCTTTTCGATCAGGGGGGCTTCTTCAGCTTTTTTCTCCCGGGATTTGCACGAATAAAGCCCTGTGAGCAAGGCCAATACAAGGATCAGGATCAGGTTTTTCATGTTTTTTGTCATTTATTTGGTTTATAATATTCGTGGCAGAAAAATGATCAGGCCGGCAATCGCTGCAGCCATGGCCGATAACAGGACTGCACCTGCTGAAATATCTTTGATGAGTCCGGCCTGCTCATGAAAACCGGGGGAGACGAAATCCACCATTTTTTCGATGGCTGAATTCATTACCTCCATCGACAGGACCAGGAACACGGAAATTGTGATGATGCTCCATTCCGCGGAGGTGAGTTTTGCGAAAATCCCGCAAACGCCGACAATGCATCCCGCAACGACATGAATCCGAAAGTTTTGCTGCGTGGCAAACACAACCCTGATCCCTTTAAAGGCGAATCCGAAACTCTTACGAAGCCGGCTGACGTTATGGCCCATCCTCAATTGATTTTACCGGTGCGAATGCTAAAGATACCTGCTTACCCTGGCACTGTAAACCAGCCAGTCTTTCCCGAACCGCTCCCATAAAAAGCGTTCTTCCTCCCCGATAATCTTGTGGTGGATATAGATGCCGTAAACTGTAAAAACAATATTCACCAGGTCGGGAAAGTAAAGACAGGAGGCGAAGGCGATGAGGTGCACGCCCACATAGATCGGGTTGCGGCTGATCCGGTAAAGGCCTTTGGTTTGAAGCGTTGTTTTATGCGTGGGTATGCCGACCTTCAGTGATTTTCCAAGGTGCACCAGCCCTACGGAAAGGATCAACACGCCGGCATACAACACGCCGACAGCAATCCACGACACACTTTCAGGCAAATTGATATATCCAATGCAGGGACTATGGGCTTTCACGATAAACAGTCCCCAGGTGGTGAAAATTGCAATTTTGCCAGTATAGAAATAAAACCGGTCAATCGTTGGAGTTCCCTTGATGTCGAGGCCGATTTTCTTTAACCGGGCTACCTGGATCAGGAAAACCAGCAGGAGGCCTGCGAATGCAACTAAAACAAAGTAGCTGTGAAGGGGCATTTTTTTTTGTGTAAATTTAGATAATTTTATGTTTTCACCGAACCTCAACACGCATATTTTTTAGGTCCGGATTGCCTACCTTTGCGCCTTATTCATTTTGTACATGTCGACCATCCTGCAAGTTGAGAACCTGGCCCGTTCCTATGGCGAGAAGAACCTGTTTGAAAACATCTCGTTTGTCCTGAGCCAGTCTCAGAAAGTTGCCCTCATCGCCCGCAATGGTGCCGGGAAAACCAGTCTG
Organism: Bacteroidales bacterium; assembly: GCA_038212325.1. Lineage (GTDB taxonomy): Bacteria > Bacteroidota > Bacteroidia > Bacteroidales > FEN-979 > CAIVAT01. Next base: position 2,237 of record JBBQUQ010000084.1, on the reverse strand, counting down.
CTGAACATCATTGCAGGACTGGAACCCTGTGATGCCGGCACGGTAAGCATGTTTTGCAGCAACTCATTTGAGTATCTCAGGCAGGAGCCTGACCTCAAGAATGAGAACACGGTATTTGAAGAGGTCTATTCGCACTCCAACGACATTCAGCGAACCATCCTGAATTATGAGCATGTGATCAGGGGTGAAGACAAAGAAGAGATTCAGCGGGCCATTGAGCGCATGGACGCCATCCAGGGCTGGGAATATGAAACACGGGTCAAACAGATCCTGACCCAGCTGAAATTGCCCGATCTTGACCAGCGGATTGGGGAACTCTCGGGCGGACAACGAAAACGGGTTGCCCTCGCCAAAGTGCTGATCACAGAACCTGAATTCCTGATTCTTGATGAGCCAACGAACCACCTCGATGTCGAAATGATCGAATGGCTCGAAGAGTACCTGTCGAAAACCAGCATTACCCTGCTGATGGTGACCCACGACCGTTACTTTCTCGACCGGGTTTGCAATGAGGTGCTTGAGATGGAAAATGCCGCGGTATACAGGTATCATGGAAACTATTCCTATTTCCTGGAAAAGCAGGCCGAACGCATCGACAACCAGAATAAGGAAGTTGAACGGGCGCAGAACCTGCTGCGCACCGAACAGGAGTGGATGCGCCGCATGCCCAAGGCCCGCACCACCAAAGCCAAGGCCCGCATCGACAGCTTTTATGATTTGCAGGAGATCGCGTCGAACAAAGTTTACGAGGAGCGGTTCAGCCTGAACATCGAAGGCGCCCGCATGGGCAATAAAATTTTGGAGATCAACGACGTGTCGTTTAAATGGGGCGAACTGGCCATCCTGAAGGGATTCACCTATACCTTCAAACGCCGTGAAAAGGTTGGGATTGTCGGCAAAAACGGCTCGGGAAAATCAACCTTCCTCGACATCATCACCGGCAGGCTCAGGCCGCAGAAGGGGCATATTCAGATCGGCGAGACCATCCAGTATGGCTATTACAAGCAGCAGGGACTGGTTTTCAACGACGACACCAAGGTGATCGATGTAGTGAAGGAGATTGCCGAAGTTGTAAAGCTGGGCAACGGCGACACCATCTCTGCCGCTGCATTCCTCAATTATTTCATGTTTCCGTACCCATCGCATTTTCAGTCAGTAAACAAGCTGAGCGGCGGCGAAAAGCGAAGGCTCTACCTTGTTACGGTGCTGATGCGCAGCCCCAATTTCCTGATCCTCGATGAGCCTACCAACGACCTCGACATCCTTACCCTCAATGTGCTTGAAGAATACCTGGCCTCCTTCAACGGCTGTGTGGCCGTGGTGACCCACGACCGGTATTTTCTTGACAAGATCGTCGACCACCTGTTCGTGTTTGAAGGCGACGGGGCGGTGAGGGATTTCCCGGGCAACTACACCCAATACAAGGAGTGGAGCGACGAGCGTAAACGAAAAGAGCAATTGCAGAAACGCCTCACGGTACGGCAGGTTGAAGCGCAAAAACCGGCGGCACTGGCATCCAATAAGCTATCGTTCAAGGAGAAACGTGAATTAGAATCCCTGGAAAGCGAGATCGCCAGTCTGGAGGCGGAGAAGTCGGATATCGAGTCGGGCCTTGAGTCGGGAACCCTCACCCCGGAGGCCCTGAAGCAGCATTCGGAGCGGTGGGCCGCCATCCTTCCTGAAATAGAGCTGAAGACCGACCGTTGGATGGAGCTGAGCGACAGGGAGGTGCAGTGAGGTCGTTCTGTAGGGCTTTGCTAAGTATCTCCTAAGTCTTCTCTAAAAGACAAGAATACTATGTTTCAAAGAATTTGGAAGTAAGATAAAAGATAGTATCAATAAATTGTAAAGTTCCTTCTTCGGTTAAGACATTTTCCTCATGTAAATCTTCAAGTATAATTCCGAGTTGAGGATGAAAATAGTCATTTGACCTTTGGCAAATTCTTTGAGGATCTTTGCTTCCTGCTTTTTGAGTTGTTTTGCTTTCTCAGGTCTTGGAATTGTCTTTTTTTTCCTCTAAGGAAACGGTTGATTGCTTGGATAATTTCTTCATGCCTAACTGCTCCATCACCTGAAACGACACTTTGTAGTTCATGTGTGTGCCCTGCATGAGCAGCGCACACCCACTCCCAAGCATTGAATAAATTTCAAAAATACAACTAAAATATTCAGTGTCCAAGAGTGGGTGAAATTTTCCCAGAGGGTGCAACTCCCTTATACGCCCTGATTAAAGCGGG
>JBBQUQ010000083.1:0-15069 GCA_038212325.1 Bacteroidales bacterium | reverse complement strand
GGATCGGTGCCATTCAACGGAGCCACTCCGCTTAATTGCGCTGGAATCGCATTCCCGCATAGTGTTTGGTTCGCACTGATGGATCCGACAATCAGTTGTGGGTTCACGGTCATGGTCAACGTATTCGAGGTGGCAGGATTGTCGGTGGTGCAGGTTGCATTGGATGTCAGCACACACGAAACTGCATTCCCGCTTGCAGGTGCGAAGGTGTATATTGAGTTTGTAGCTCCGGTAATATTGGTGCCGTTCACCTTCCACTGATAGGCAGGGGTTGATCCGCCATTGGACGGCGTGGCTGTGAAGGTAACCGGAATACCTGCACATGCAGGATTGGCGGAAGCAGTAATTGAAATACTTACGGCCACAGCCTGGTTTATGGAAATAGTAACGGTGTTCGTAGGCAATGGTCCGCCGCAAGTACCGGAAGCATTCTGCATCTGCCTGTAGTAACTTATGCTTGCCAGGGTTCCCGGCTGGTAGTTCAGCATGGTGGCGCCACTGATATTCGTGAAGGTTATGTTGTTGAGTGAACTCTGCCACTGGTAAGTTGGGCTTGATCCATTTGAAGGCGGTACGCCATTCAATTGAGCAGGTGTCGTATTTATGCATATTGACTGGTTTTCCGCAATCGATCCGACAATCAGTTGAGGGTTCACCGTCATGGTTACCACGTTGGATGCTGCCGGGTTCCCTGACACGCATAAAGCATTCGAAGTCAGCGTACAATTGATCAGGTCCCCATTGGTCGGTACGCAGGAATAGGTTGATCCCGTGGCGCCGCTGACGGCAGTGTTGTTTTTCTTCCATTGGTATGCAGGGGAAGTGCCTCCATTGACCGGTGTGGCGGTGAACGTTGCTGCGGTGCCGGAACAAATATTATTGGCAGAGGTTGCAATGGTTATACTGACCGGCAAATATGAAGAACAGGTGGTTGTTGCGTTTGCGGTAACTCCTGTGGAATATACGGCACCGGTGGCCACCGACCAGGCTTTGTAATAATAGGTTGCATTTGGATTTAATCCAAGGTGACTAAAAGATGTATTGGTCCCATTATACAGAACTGTACCGCCTCCGCTGATCACATTCCCTGCAATATAGCTTGTTCCGTTAACCGGGGTTCCGAAGGTGGCGCTGGTATTGTATGCAACCACCACAGGGTTTCCCGATGCATTAGGCGTCCAGGAAAGATTTATCTGGCTGATACTGAAAGATGTAGCAGTAAAATTGGTGGGATTAACCGTACCGCTGCAACCGGCAAAACAGAATGTGATCTCTTTGGTAGCGGTATTCTCGGTAATGCTGGTCAGGGGAAAACCGGCGTTAGCTCCTGCCCACGAATGTGAATGGGGCGTGGTTGCGTCGGTGAATGAGGTTTTATTCCCCGTTCCGGGAAACGGGCAGCCGCCGCCATTGATGGTGCCGTATACAGTTGGGGGATTTCCTGTGGCACTGGCGCAAACCGGGTATAATCCCTGGTGCGACCCGACATTGATATTGTTGGCCGACATGTGCAGGGATATATAGCTTCCGTCGACATGGTAGATGATCAGTCCATGACCGGGTATACCGGCATCAAAACCAGTCTGCTGCCGGTTTTCACAAAGAAAATATTCATTTGTGGTAGTTGTATTATACCTTACTACATCGTTATAAGCCTGTGCATTCCGGAGCAGCCTGGTTTGACCGGTCGTCAATACAACGGGGACAGTCCAGTTTAAAAATGCCTTTATCCATGCATTCGGGTGGGCTGGTTTTGTCCCTGAAGTGCCGTTCCACGATCCGCCGGCCATCAGGTCCCATCTCCCGGTGCCAGTGTATGATCCGTTTGTGCTGTAATCCGTATCATAAAAATCTGGCGCTCCGAGGTTGTGGCCAAATTCGTGGCACATAACCCCGATGGTTCCCATTCCTGAGGCATTTTTTTCAGGCATGGTTGTATAGGCGTCTACCTTAACCCCGTCGAATGTACGTTGCGCAACCGAATATCCGGCAGATGAGAGATCCCAACTGTGCGACCAGATGTCGTTAACATTGCCGGTTTCTTCCTGGCCTTGTCCCTGGTGAATGATGGCGACACCATCTACGACGCCATCAAGATCATTATCATATTCAGCGAAATTCACGGCTGCCTGGTTGTTGGCAGCAACAACAGCCTGGTAGGCAAATTCGCCCCATTTTGTATCAGGACCGTAATAATCATGGGTGTTTGGCAGCGTTACCCAAACTGTAACCGTCGTATTTACCGTGAGCTGCCCGTAGGAAACCTCAATGTAATAATCCTTGAAACTCCCTGTTCCATTGTAGTTTACCTGGTTCATGTAGTTGCTGAAATTGGTTTGGGTGTAAGTCGTCGTGGTATTGCTGAAATTTGCCAGGATCATGAGCAATTTCCGGGTCCCCGCCGACGGAAAACCGCCCATCAGGGGTGCATGCGGCGCTCCCCCATTAATCAGTTGGCTCTTCATCTCTTTTATCTGGACTTCACTGAAAAACAGGCCCGGAGCAGTTTTATTCAACCAGGAAATCTCAGGCTGGCTGCGGTTTGCCGGATCGTTTGCCTGGATGCCCGAAAAAACGAGCCTTCCCAGGTTATCCTTGGCTGCATATTCATAGGTTCCCTGAGCATTCGTCATGATGGTATATCCGTCTGAAGTGACCGCCCAGTGAATGAATTCATCTCCCTTGAGTAAAATAGTAAGTTTAGATCCGTCGGGTTGGGTGTAACTGACCGGTTCGGGATTGGCGCTTACTGCAAAAGCAACATTAACCTGCGTTAATATTTGTCCGACGGCAAATAAGGTGATACAAAAAAGCAGCGTCCTGGTTTTCATTCTGTTTGTTATAAATTGTTAATAAAATCTTCTTATGTGAAAAACTAATTATAAAACATTGAAAAATAAAGCATTACAAAATAATGGACAATACCGGATAGTGATAAACATCAATAATGGGAACCCGCTATTGCAATGGTTCTGAACCGCGATAAAACTCTTAGAATCAAGTGGAGACAAGAAAAGGTGGCGTGAAAAATTCACGCCACCTTTTCTTGTGATTTGGTCGTCGTTAACAACCGGAACACCTGCAGGGCTTGCAAAACCACTCAGTCATGCCTGATGATTCTCGCGGTCGCATTGTATTTTCCGACGAACAGTTGAAGGAGATAAAGACCATTGGGTTGGCCCGATAACGATAGTTCATATTTCCATCCGGCAGCCAGATTCTCTGATGAAATCTTTCTCCCCTTCATATCATAGATTTCGACGAGTCCGTCTCCAGGGTCAGCCACCGGAATATTCAGCTCAAGCGTAAATCTGCCGGATGTAGGATTGGGAAAGATGTTGTAAAATGGTTGTTCCGTCAAGGGCCGGATGGTGTTTGTACCGGCCATTGTCGCATCGCCAGGAGGCAGACACCAGGGGCCTGCCGGGGCAATATAGCCGTTTAAATATCCTCCCTGTTCAACAACCGTTCCAGGGTAAAATAGAATATTCTGGCCTGCAATCATTGTTGTAACTCCTCCTGGCTGAACGATGAAGTAGTTCCCGTTTCCGGCCACATTGATTGTGTTAACAGCGTTAAAACACTGGTTGCCAGGTATCGTGATATCCTGAAGGTCGAGGCTCAGGGGAACCGTGGTTACAACCATACTGATGATGTTTGAATTCGCCGGATTTGAGGAGGTACACAATTCACCTGAAATGAGAAGGCAGGTAACCACATCTCCATTCAGGGGGGTATAGCTGAATGAGCTACTGTTGGTTCCGACACTGGCACCATTGACAAACCATTGGTAACCCGGCGACAAGCCTCCATTGACCGGAGTGGCCGAAAAGGTGACAGGTGTGCCGGAATTAACCGGGTTTGCCGATGCAGCGATTGAAACACCGACGGGCAGTATGGCCTGCACGGCGACCTGCACTACATTTGATTCTGCAGCGCCCGTCCAGTCGGGCTTGCAAGTAACGCGCGCAAGTCGTTTAAACCAGGTATTCATGCTTAAACTACCCGGTGAATAGGTTTCTGAGTTGGTTGATCCGATATCGTTGAATCCTGATGAGACGCCGGCAACTGACAATTGCCATTTATACTCCAATGTGTCGGTCTGCCCGTTTGCCGGAGCACTACTGGTGAATGCTGCCGGCACCATCCCGATGCAGATGGTTTGTGAGGCCGCAATCGTGCCCCCAATCGCAGGGTTCGTGCATGGTGGTGACTGGATATTTTTATAATAGAGAATGGCGCCATACGATTCTCCGATAAAGGAATCCTGATCGCCATCGGCGTCAATATCTGCAAAAGCCGGCGTACTGTATCCGCCGGCATTTACGCCATTAAAGGGGTTGGAACTGCCGGTTTGGGGGGTAAATACCGGCATCGACGCCGTACCGGTATTCTTATAATAGAAAATGTTACCTGATGATTCTCCGATAAAAGCATCCAGGTCGCCATCACCGTCAAGATTTACAAATACCGGCGCGGTGTTCAAGCCAAGATCCACGCCGTTAAACGGGTTGGAAGACCCTGATTGCATTGTAAATGCCGGAGAAGAAGTTGTACCTGTATTCTTGTAATAAAGGATGTGTCCTTCCGACTCCCCGATAAAAGCATCCTGGTCCCCGTCTCCGTCGATATCTGCAAAAGCAGGTGCGCTGTATTGACCCACATCAATCCCATTCAAAGGATTAGCAGTGCCCGTTATTAACGTGAAAACCGGTGCAGATGCCGTACCGGTATTTTTATAATAGGAGATCAGCCCATCACGGTTCCCCGGGAATAAGTCAGTGTCTCCGTCCCCGTCAATATCAACAAAGGCCGGCATGCTGTTATCACCCACCTCAACGCCATTTAAAGGGTTGCTGGAGCCGGTTTGTAGCGTAAATACCGGGAGAGATGCGGTGCCGGTATTTTTATAAAATATGATTTTGCCATTTTGCTCGCCGACAACGGCGTCAAGGTCTCCATCGTTATCGATGTTCACAAATGCAGGTGCACTGAAATAACCAACATCAACCCCATTGAATGGATTTGCAACGCCGGTTTGCTGAACAAACACCTGGGCATCTGCTGTTTGCGGCTGTATCAACACCAGTGAACATGCCATCGCCGCCGTTGAACCAGCCAGGCCGATCGCCCGCTTCATGCTTCGCAGACTCACATGAATTTTTTGCAGCCTCTTCCGTAAAATCTCCTGTTTTCGAAGATTTCGTCCCCCGGCTGAAAGGTGATGAAGTTTTGCGTTGTAGCGATGAAATAGCAGCAATAATTGATTGAACCTCCGTATTTGTTGTCTCATGGCCTGTTGTGTGTAGACAATAACTAATGGCTCTTTTCTTCTTCCAGCGGTGAATCTGCCCAAAAGGTGCTTCCCGGAATGGCTAATGCGTATTTGTATATTGGATTGATGGTGTTCAGGATATTGGGACGGATGGTATTCGGCAATATCCTTAATCCATAAATTTCGTCGACACTTGATTGAAAGCAAAGTTCCCCCACCAATGCCGCAGTGGGCAGATGAATGATTTTAATCCCGGCGGTACGGGCCTTTCCGGCAAATGAGAGTTTTGCAAAAGTAGAAGAATTTTTTCGCAGTTTGCTCAAGCCAATAAACATATAGTCTCCGAAAATGTCCATGCCCCTGCAGAAACCATCGAGTTGCCTGATTGCTTTATAGCTCCTGTTTTTGACATCTGCCATGATAATTTCACCGGTCGCAGAAAGAAGCATGTACAAATCACCCTGATAAAACATCGGCGAATGGGGCATCGGCAGTTTATCCAGGACGATTTCATCGGTTTCGACATCCATCAGCAGGCCGCCCTCCGTTATATTGCTTCGCCAGCCCTGCAAAGTATCAGTATCTCCGAGCATGGTGGCGTATTTGGGACTGCCGTATTGCATGACCAATCCGTTCAGATGGCAGCGATCCTCCGATACAAGCTGAGTAATAAAGGGCGGCTGCCATTCCGGGATAAAATTAAAGCTGCCATTCACCCGGCAGATGCAAGAAAACGAGGTGTTTACGGCCCAGATTCCTTCTTTTCCAAATGCAATATCATGCAGGTCGACCTGCCCGGTATGATAGGTTACCCGCGGCACAAACAAGCTGTCGTAAATTCCGGGTTTATTGGGATAATGATTTGCCAGTTCCCTGGAGTTCTCAAAAAAAATCACTTCATCTTTGGTTGCCAGGATCATCCTGTCACCATCCGTCTCAAACCCCATGGGTTTGATAAACGAACGCGGCAGCATGGTAAGCCTCTCTGCATCAAGGGGGCTGATAAAAACCAGCTTTCCGGCCTGGTAGGTTGAGATGGCGATGCTGCAGTTGAGATGCAGCAGCAACTCAGGTAGTTGAGGTGAATAAGTGCATGAGAATGGGATCATAAATTTGTTCAATCTTGTTTGATGATCCTGTAGGTTACATTGTATTTCTCCGACAGCAGGTGAACCAGGTAAATGCCGGCAGGATGACCGGATACCGATAATTCACGTTGCTTCGTTCCCGTTATCTCCTCCGACAATATCTTTTCTCCCTTCATGTCAAAGATTTCGACCATCCACTCATTTGCAACAGCATCCTTGCCATTGAACCCGATCGTGAACCTTCCGGTTGTCGGGTTGGGATAAATGCTGCAAACCAGTTGTTTTGACTCCTCTCCGGATAAGCTTGTCCCGGTCATGACTGCATTGGTCGGAGGTGCGCACCAGGGGCCTCCGGGAGTAATATAACCATTTAAATATCCTCCCTCTGCAACAACGGTTCCCGGATAAAATAGAATATTCTGGCCTGCAATCATCGTGGCGCTGCCCCCGCTCTGCACCGTGAAAGATGAACCGTTGCCGGCAACCATAATGGTTTGGGTAGCATTAAAACACTGGGTACCGGTCACCATGATGTCAGTGAGGGTGATACTAACCGGTATAACCGTGGTACTGGAACTCGAAACCTCAACATCGTCAACACACACCCCGTAACCATACTTTGCATTGCCCTCGAACGCGATGTAATATTCACCGGTTGGGTTTGGAAGCAATATGGTCTCCTGCGTCCAGGCGGTGATGTTGTTGAGATAAGAGATCAGCAACGTCCAGGTACCCCCCGCCGACGTTTTATAGTAAACAGCCAGCTGATCCTGGTCGGGGCTCCAGAATGACTGGGTGTGCCAGAACTTCAGTTGGGGAGCGGGCACTGGTGTAAGATTTAATGGTGGGGTGATCAACCGTGTCTTGTTATCTCCTGTTGTATTATCCTTGAGGCATGCATTTTTTGTTCCGCCATGGGCACCCGCAGGGTTACCACTACCGTTACCTGTAATGAAAGTCCAGCTGATTCCCGAACTGTTCACCTGTTCCTGTGTCCAGCAAGCAGGTATTACACCTCCGTTTTCAAAGCCTTCATTCCAAGGAAATGTGACAACCGCCCCGCAGGAGGTCGTAAACTGGATGTCGGCCCCGTAATATGTTCCCGATGAATTGGTTGCATAGGCTCGCACATGGTAGGTTGTACTGGATGATAACCCTGTGATCTGGCTGGTAAAGGGGCCCGGTCCCGAGCCGTTCGTGGTGTGATTTCCGGATGCGACAGGGTTTGCAGACATACTCCAGCAAACGCCCCTTGCTGCAACATTGGAGCTTCCGGAACAAGTCACATTTCCTCCCGAAACTGCACCCGAGGCCGAAACAGAAGTCACAACGGTGGTGGTAACTGCGGCCGACGGACCGGGCACAAGCTGGATATTCAGTGTTACAGTTACATGGTCGGTCAAAGTAACCCCGCTGATGGTCTGCGTTTGATAACATGGTGCTGAAATTTCAAGACTGTAGGTTCCTCCCTTCACAGGCCGGTAATAATCGCCAAGGCTTGCAGAGGAGTAAACCTCGGAATTATAGGCGTCATGCCCTGTGATGAAGACCTTTGCCGCCACCGGGTTTCCGGTTACCTGGTCGGTAATGATTCCGTGTATTCCATACCGCGCTTCCTTCATAAACAGGATCAATGAACGCCAGTTATAATTCCAATGTGTCTCCAACAAATTGGCCGGCAATAATTTTACGTTCGAAAGTTCGATGGTGATTTCACGGCAATGATGAATGTAATTCATATAATCCTGGCGCCCACCGGTTACCTGGTACCATGCATAACCATTGGTTATTCCGTTGTTCAGATCATCCATATAGGTCGCGGGGGAATGGGTGTGAACAGTATCTGCATATTCCCTTGATATATACTGGTACCAGTTGTCATCCGGATGCAGTTGCGCCCAGGTATCCCAGGGATAATTGACCACCTCTATGCCGCCATGGAAATTACTGGCAGCAACAAAATGGTGTTGCGTGGCAAAATCCATGAAAGCAACCGTTTCAGGCTGCCAGGCATTACCATCGGGGTGCTGGCCTGCCTGGGGATCGGGGTAATTCCGGTTCAGGTCGACCCCGTTGATATTATAACGCCTGGCGCCACTCACTGAGCTGTTCCCGCCATAATAGGTACCGTCGGGGTTTGCCAGCGGATTGATATAAATCTCCATGCTATTAATCAGATCCGTTGCCTCGGGGTTGATTCCGTAATTCGACAGGAGGTAATCGGCCAGGTGCATCATCAGGATATAACCGGTCGTTTCATCTCCGTGCATGGATGACGTGTACAAAAATTCCGGTTCGGCCTCATCGGTTGCGACATTGTCCGAGATTTTCAACACCAGCAACCTTCTCCCGCTTGCAAGCGTGGCAATCGTGTCGAGGTTGCAAATAGCAGGATACATCGTTTGAAACTGGGCCATCAGGCTTTCATAGGCAGAATAGGACGGATAAAAATTCCAGACCGTCAGCGGACTCAGCACCACATGTTCCTTCATTTCCACCCCCGGGCCATCGCCCGGTACAGGCAGCAAGGTAATATCGTACCCGAGTTTCATGAAGGTGAGGTACTGCCTGATGTTTGCGTAGGCGAACACCGTTGTTCCTTTCACATCATCAATGGAAACCAGGTTGGTTACGGCATTAACCTCCGACAGGGTTTTAACCTGGAATGAAAAATATATTTCATCCCGGTCCATCAGCCTTTTAGGGATTTCCTGTCCGTTTACTACCATCCCGATAACAAAAACGGATATTATAAATAAAGTGATTTTCAATTTCATTGGCCTGTTTGGTGCTTATTGTTTAATTATCCTGATTGATTCGGCTTTATTCCCTGCAGTGATCCTGACGAGGTAAATGCCGGATGGCATGTTTGACAACGAAAACTCAAGTGTTTGAAACCTTGGAATATCCCTGCTGACCACCCTTCCTCCCTGCATGTTAAAAATATCCACGTACACCATTTCTGCCGTATATGAATCTTGCATTTCAAGGGTGAAACGCCCGGAGGTCGGATTGGGATAAATTTTGAATATCCCTGAAGCACCTGCCGTGTTCAGTGTCTCTCCCGTTCCGGAAGCCGCCATCGACTTGTCGGCAGCACTGCAATACTCATTCGTGGTCGTAATATAACCGTTCAGGTATCCTCCGGGAATCACCGTGGTTCCGGGTTCAAACAAAATGTTATGGCCGGCGATCATGGTGGCAATCGCTCCGCTTTGCACTGTAAACAACTCTTCACCGCCAGCAACGGTAATCGTCCAGCTGGCATTATAACATGCTGTTTGGCCTCCTCCCAGGATGATATTCTGAACAGCCGCATTCGCCGGTACACCCGTCACGGTCATGATCACTTCATTGGATGTTGCCGGGTTTCCGCCCGCACAGGTCTCGCTGGAAGTAAGAATGCACTTCACCACATCGTTGTTGACTGGAATATATGACAATACCGGGCTGTTCGTGCCATAATTCAACCCGTTCACCTTCCACTGGTATGCCGGCGAAGTTCCGCCATTTGCCGGGCTGGCCGAAAAGTTAACCGTGGTGCCGATAATGACCGGATTTGATGATGCGGCGATTGCAATACTGACCGGAAGGATCGATGCGCAGGAACTTGATATCTGCATATCATCCAAACATACACCGTACCCGAATTTTGCATTACCCTCAAAAGCAATGTAATAGTTATCGGAGGCATTTGGAAGCGGTATTGTTTCAAGTGTCCACGCCGTTAAATTGCCGGTATAACTTGCAAGCGGGGCCCAAGTGCCGCCAGCCGAGGTTTTATAGAACACCGACAACTGATCCTGGTCTCCACCCCAATAGGCCTGTGTGTGCCAGAATTGCAGTTGCGGCATGGGGAGACCGGTCAGGTTGAATTTCGGAGATACCAGCCGGGTTTTATTATCTGCTGAGGAAGCATCTTTCAGGCAGGCATTGTAGGTTCCGGTGTGAGCCGCGCCCGGGTTGCCGCTGCCGTTACCGGTAACATAGGTCCAGTTCAGCCCCGGTATGGTCACGTACTCCTGTGTCCAGCAGGCTGGTCCCTGGGCCCCGCTTTCAAAACTTTCAGCCCAGGGAAACGCACTAATGGTGCCACATGCAGTGTTCGCCTGCGCAGTTGCCCCGCTGGAATAATTATTCGTTGCATCGTACGAAAATGCCTTATAATAATAGGTTGTATTGGCGTTAAGCCCGGTATGGCTGAAGGAAGTTCCCTGACCGGTACAGATTACAGTGCCTCCCCCGGTTATTGAACTCCCTGCTGGATAAACTGTACCGTCAACAGGGGTTCCAAACACACTGGTCATGGCACATAACACCATCACAGGTTGGGTCGATGCATTGAGCGACCATGCCAGGTCGACCTGCGTATTGCTTACGGGTGAAGCAGAAAAAGCAGCAGGAGGGGTAACGATGCCGGAGAGGCAGCTGACGCTGGCCTCCCACCCGGGCATGGTGACAGATACATCGCTGTGAAACACGAAGGTGAGGGCGCCGGTTGCATTGTTGGCGATGATGGTTCCCGGAGACGTTGTACCGCACCATTTGCCCAGCAGCGGGGCTGAAGTACTGCTTCCGTCATAGATCATCAGGTAATCGTAGGAGCACACTGATTGAACCTCCAGGCTAAAACTTGTAAAAATAACACGAACCATGCTCCCGGTCGTGCCGGGGTTGAATACCATCGCAAAGTCCTGGCCGTCGCTGTAGTTCGCAGCCTGACCTCCCGGATCATAAAAGTATCCGGTACAGGTGGATACAGCAGTTGTAGACATGACATAGGTCGGTATTAATCCGATTACAACCGCTTTTGATGAGGTTGCACTGTATTGCCCGGCAGCACCTCCGGTTACCGTAAAGGCCAGGTCAACCGGCGTGCCGATCGGCGTGGATGCACTGGCAGTGACGCTGAAAACCGTATTTCCGGTACCGCCGACGGCAAGGGTCCCAATTGCGGAAGAGGCATTGTTGATCACAAGGTAAGGACTGCTTCCTCCCGCAATTGACAAGGCCCCGTTCACATTCGTAACACCGGCATGCCCGTTGTTGCTGACGACAATGATCAGGTTCGCCGTTTCACCCGGATCGAGGATGCCATCGTTGTCGCATCCCGGGCCATTATCCTGAACCGTCATGGCTCCAACCTGGAGGGAGGGTGCATTGGCTGTGATATTGAAAGTTGAACTCCAGGAACTGGCTCCGCTCACCGCCTGCAGGATAAAGGGCACAACCGTCTGATCGGGAATGTTGGCGGCCACCGTGTACGAAAAGGCATTATTCCTGGAGACGACCTGCGAAGGATCGATGGTACCATAGGCCTCCGTGTTGTCGGTGATGGCGACGTAGGAGCTGGCCGATGAAAGGTTGGCCGTAACATTCGTGGCAGCCTGAACACCGACATTTTTGAGCGAGACACTCAGCAGGTTGGTCTCGTCAAACTCCATCTGCCCGTTGTTATTTCCGCCGGGCAGCGGGTCGCTGATGGTGCTGGCGGTGTATATTACATAGGGTCCTGAGGCGGGGATCACCTGGATGGTGCCGATATGGGGTTGCCTGTTTTGCTTCGTGATCACGATATCGGCTGTGCCGGGTGCGCTGAGCGCAGGAAAATTAAGCGTCGCCGATCCTGCTGCATCCGCGGTCTTTGCGTCGAGGAGGGTTCCGCTGATCGAGAGGGCGACATAGGCATAAGGGACTGTATTCACCGCCAGGGAGGTCATCCCGATCATCAGGGGACTCTGATAACTGGCTGTGAGCGACGGGGGAACGGAATAATAGATCATCAGCGACGGGTCTCCCATCAGGTGGTAGATTTCCCAGTAGTATTGCTTTTTGGAGGTGCTGGATTCTTCAACGGCATAATTGCCGCAAACAACCATCTGGCCCTGGGTTACAAACCAGTCGGCAATGGGCTCTCCATGATCATGAAACGCACCGTCGTACGCGCCGATGTGGGCTGCATCGTAGGCAGGATGCAATACGACGGTTTTGAACCCGCACCCCCACCAGTAATCCTCATCCCAGTAGGTATTGTTTGAGCCGCCGATATACCCTACCGAGCCCTTGTCGGCGGCGCGAAGCTGCTCCTCGGCAAAGCTGGTTGCATCGAATTTGCATGAAAGGCAGCAGTTCCCCACCATCAGGCAATATTTATGGGCGTTGGTTAGGTTGGCGATGTCGGAGATCACAAAACTGGGGTTGCCCCAGCCACTTTCACTGCAATGGGCCGTGTAGTTGGCAAAGGCTACGCCGCTCGACACGTTGTTCTTAATGTTTTGGGAGTAATTTCCCCCGGAAGGCTCAGGCTGCAGGTAGGTGTGCGATAAAATGCCATGGGCTGCATTGAAATAATTCTCAGTGCCGTAATATATCTGGCCGTTGCTGTGGGTCTGGAAACTGGCATCGGCGCCGGCTGCCATCACCGCTTCGTTCAGGAAGGAAGGATCAGGCATCAGGTACTTTTCATATTCCAGGGTTTTATCGATCTGCGGCTGCAACTGGGCAATTGATGTCGCGGAAAAGCGCCCGTAGTAAACTTCGGGCAGGTTATCATTGGTGTATTCACAGTACCTGAGGTCGGTGTAATGAGAACCTGCTCCGCCTGCCCAGGCAGGAATCTGGGCAACATCGCCAACAAACAGCACGAAACTCGGGGCATTGAACCCGGCGGGAGGTATGTTGTAAAGACCCTGGAGCCAGGCCTTGATGGTGGTGGTGGTGGTTCCGACGGCCGGGTTATTCGTGTAGCCTTCGATCACCTTGAATCCCTTCTTCTTTTTCCATTCGATAAAAGGCTGCAGGATGGTTTGAAACATGGGGTCGGAAACGATCACGTAGGTCACCGGCGAAGAGGTGATCAGTTCATCCGTTACAGGAACGGGCTTAAAATTTCCCACCATCCGGTACATGCTGTTGAAAAAGGGCGATGCCTTTTGTTGCTTCAACAGGAGGGTTGCAGGAACATCGGAATTCTCAAATGCAATTTCGACTTCCAGAACATCATAGATCCGCAGCTTGCGCTCAGCAGGGTTGTACTGCACCGGACAAATATCAACCCTTGCAAGGTTGAGCGCCCGCATGGTACCAACGTGGGTAACAGCGGCAAGATTGTCGGCAATCCAGCCATTAGAAACATAAATCTCCTTATCGTAGACGAACGGGACTTTTGAAGGATCATCACCCTTCGACAACGGGGGCTGCGCCGGAAAAACAGGAGATTTAACACCGGCTTCATCCAGCTTGATCTCCAGGTAATGCTGCCTGGTAATTCTCACCGTAAATACTGCATTGACCGGGACTTCTATCAATTTGTGAAATACAGGCAATGCAGGGTCTCCCTCGATATTCCGGTTGCCGAACCCATCAATTGAAAGCATCGAAAACATGCCCGCCGGGGAGTTGACATCCGTATAGGAAAAGCTGGCGATTGAACTTGCAAGCACCAGTTTTTGATAGGTGTTCTCTTTGACGGTCACAATGGTTTTGCCGTTGTTGAGTTGCACATTTCCGGAAAATGCAAATGCCGCAAGAAGGATCCATGCCGTCAGCAGAAGCATGATCCGGGAAAAGGAATTCAATATTGTCATAATCACTAATTATTTGGTGGAAACCGGGTTTATAAGGTTTCAAAAATAGTGAAATAATTAACAACCGTAAGCGTGAAGATGAATATCTCCTTGTTTAGTCAATTTTAACGATCCTGGAAGAACCACGCTGGCTGCCTGAATCAACCCTGATAAGGTATAATCCTGAAGGCAATCCCGTGAGGGAGAATTCATGTTTCATCTCATTGATCAATACGGTGGAAATCGCTTTTTCACCTTTCATGTTATAAATCGCAACGCTCACCGGTTCAAATGGAACATACCCGTTCAAGGCCAGTGTAAATTCCCCGGCAGTGGGGTTTGGGTATACCCTGAAGAATATCCGTTCAGGAGTTTCCCGAATGACATTGCTACCGGAAATGACCACATCTTTGGTTTGTGACGCGCAAAACGGCCCGCCGGGGGCGATATAGCCATGCAGATACCCTCCCGTATTAACAACAGTTCCGGGCTGAAAGAGGATGTTTTCACCGGCAATCATGTTGACAGTGGCTCCGCCCTGAACGGTAAAAAAAGTTCCGTTGCCTGCAACCACAATTGTTTGCTGAGCATCAAAACACTGGCTGCCAGTCACGTTAACATTGTTAAGATTCAGAATTGCCGGTACGCTGTTCACGATCATGACAACCTGGTTAGAAGTAGCAGGATTGCCGGAAACACAGATGGTGCTTGAGGTCAGGGTACAGGAAATAATATCGCCGTCGACCGGTTCATACGTGTAGGTGCTGCTGTTTGTGCCAACGGCAATATTGTTTACCTTCCATTGGTAAACCGGGGATGTTCCTTCATTGACTGCAGTTGCGGTAAATGTAACAGGAGTGCCCGTACCTACAGGGTTGGCTGAGGCCGCAATTGAAACACTTACCGGCAGGGTGGTAAGGCAGGTTCCGGTAACCTGAACGTCGTCAATTCCCCAGAAATAGCCCCATGTGCCCGTATAGTTCCACTTGAATTTCACCTGCGACTGCCCTGCAAGTGCCGCCAGCACCTGGCTGAAGGTTGCGGGGTTTGCTGTGGCGGTAGTGAATTGCTGGATCTGGGTCCATGTTGTTCCGTTGTTGATGCTGTATGACAAGGTGCCCGATGAACTCGAATAGCTCCT
>JBBQUQ010000082.1:0-15163 GCA_038212325.1 Bacteroidales bacterium | reverse complement strand
CAGCACGGAGATCATATTCACCCCGACGATAACCCCTGAAAGCGCTGTTACAAGAATTTTTATGGACGATCTCTATATGACCGGGACACCGGTAATCAGTGCGATCGGGGATGCTGTAAAGGGGGCCAGAGTATCATTCTCTCCCAATCCTGCCATGGATTATATCACCATAAGCATCGATGACAAAACATTTCATGTCGTTGAGCTCTTTGATATCGCAGGGAGAATGGTCTTTACAGCCGGGGTATATGGCAAGGGGATCACAGTTGACCTGCGCTCTTACCAAAAGGGTATTTACTTTGTGTCATGCCGTGGCAGCAATGTATCCGCCACCGGCAAGTTCATAAAGAACTAAAATCAGGTTATCCCGGAGGCCTGTTTTGCCTTCACTGCCAAGATGCGAAGACACCGAAGGCGCTAACTGTTCACTATGACCACAACTACTATGACCAGGATTTCAGTCCTGCTGGCAGGGCTTCTGCTCCTCATGTACCCGGCTTTGAGGAGCCATGGGCAGGCTCCACTGATACAGAACATCTCAAACCGGGCAGCACTTTCCCTGAACGGTAAATGGAACTATATCATCGATCCTTATGAGATGGGGTACTATGATTACCGGTCAAAACCCTATGACGAAAATCAAAAGCCCCAGGACCGGGCCTTCTATACGAATACCAAGCCAAAAGATAAAACTGAACGGATCGAATACGATTTCGACAGGTCGCCCACTTTGCTCGTGCCAAGGGATTGGAATTCGCAGGAGGAAAAGTTGCTCTATTATGAAGGTACCATCTGGTACAAAAGATCATTTGATTATCATAGGTCGGTTCCCGGGAAGAGGCTTTTCCTTCACTTTGGAGCTGTTAACTACCGGGCTGATGTATACCTGAACGGAAAAAAACTCGGATTCCACAAAGGTGGGTTTACCCCGTTTAATTTCGAGATTACCGGCCTGGTAAAGGAGACGGGCAACTTTGTGATCTTAAGGGTCAACAATACCCGTAAGGCGGAGGAGGTGCCGACACTTAACACCGACTGGTGGAATTATGGCGGGATAACCCGAGATGTTGTCATTGCAGAGACCCCTTCCACCTTCATCTGCGACTATTCACTGCAGCTGAAAAAGGGCACTTCGGATATCCTCGCGGGATATGTGAAACTTGACGGTCCGGATGCCTCAGGCAAGGAGGTTGAGATCTCAATTCCCGAGATGAATTTCAAAAAAACAATCATCACCGACAACTCTGGAAAAGCTAAATTGGAGCTAAGTGTGCAGGGCTTGCTTTACTGGTCGCCCGAAGATCCCCATTTGTGCAATGTGACCTTCAGAAGCAATGAAGACGAAATTTCAGACAGGATCGGGTTTCGCACGGTTTCAACACGCGGGCCGGATATACTCATTAACGGCAAACCGGTATTTCTTCGCGGGGTCAGCATCCATGAAGAAAATGCCATTCGGGGCGGAAGGGCATACTCCAGGGAGGATGCCGCCATGCTGCTCTCATGGGCCAAGGAACTGGGATGTAATTTCGTCCGGCTGGCCCATTACCCGCACAATGAGAACATGGCAAGACTTGCTGATGAAATGGGGATCATGGTCTGGGAAGAAAACCCGGTTTACTGGACCATCCAGTGGAACAACCCCGAAACCTTTAAAACTGCAGCAAATCAATTGAAGGAGGTTATATCCCGTGATAAGAACCGTGCCTCGGTCATCGTGTGGTCCATGGCCAACGAAACGCCAGTCACCCCTGAACGGATGACATTTCTAAAAAACCTCGCAGATACAGCCCGAAGCATCGACAATGTGCGCCTCATCAGCGCTGCCCTTGAACAGCACGGTATGCCCGGGAATGAACTGGTAAGGACGATTGAGGATCCGTTCGCGCAATATGTCGACCTGGTCAGTTTTAACGAATACATCGGCTGGTATGATGGTCTGCCTTCAAAATGTGCCAGTATTGAATGGAAGATAGACTTTGACAAGCCTGTCTTTATTTCTGAATTTGGGGCGGACGCACTGGGGGGAATGCATGGTGACAGCCTGACACGCTGGTCGGAAGAGTACCAGGAATACATGTACAGGGAGACACTTAAAATGATCGGGAAAATCCCCCAACTGCGAGGATGCTCCCCCTGGATCCTCGTTGATTTCAGATCGCCACGACGGGTCTTGCCTGGTGTCCAGGACGGGTGGAATCGCAAGGGGCTCATTTCAGAGACCGGCAACCGCAAGAAAGCATTTTTCACCCTCCGGCAATTCTACGAATCAATTAGTAAAAAGTACTGATGGAACGGCTTGATGCATTATGCTGCAGGTTAGCCTCCATCTGTGCGATCCTTGTCTTCCTGGCAGGTTGTACGGTCACTCATGACCATGCTGTTGATCCAGCGACAAGGATAAAAGTACCAACCCGGGGCATTGATATCTACCTGCTGATCGGTCAATCCAACATGGCAGGCAGGGCACAGATACTTGCGCCTGACTTTGACACACTCCAGGGCGTCTTTCTGTTCACCGGTGACAGTTTGCATCCCTGGGAACCGGCTGCAAACCCATTGAACAAATATTCGACGATCAGGAGAGAGTTGTCCGTTCAACAACTGGGACCGGGTTATTATTTTGCAAAAACAATAATGACAAATGGTTTTGTGAAGTCGTTGGGACTTGTTATGAATGCGAGGGGAGGAACTTCGATAGACCTGTGGGCTCCCGGCACATCCTATTTTAATGATGCGGTGCTACGGGCAAGGCAGGCCCGGCGTTCCGGAACGCTAAAGGCAATCCTTTGGCACCAGGGTGAATCGGATGTAAAGAAATACCGGGAGTATCCTGAAAAAATTGTAACTTTGATCAACGCACTCCGAATGGAGCTCAACCTTTCCGACCTGCCATTTATTGCAGGGGAACTTGCGGAGGAAAAAATAAACAGGGCTGAGTTCAACAGGATGCTGAAAGAAACATTGTCAAAAGTGCCTTATACATCAGTGGTAAGTTCAAAAGGTCTGACAACCTATGATTCAACACATTTTGATACCCGTTCCATGCGGATCCTGGGTGAGCGGTACGCCATCGCGACCAGGAGTCTGATTGTCGGAGATAATGAAAATACACATGGCGTTCATAAGTGAGATTAACTTTTAGAAAGTGAAAAATGGATGAGATATCTTTCAGGGATTTGAACAACACGCTGACTGTAATTACAGGAGGCGCAGGGGTGATTGGGAAATCCATTGCCATGGGCCTTGCTTCCATCGGGGTTAGGACGGTCATCCTCGATATCGACCTGGCAGCCGCACAATCTGTTGCTGGTGAGATCAGCCAGCACACGGGGGTCTATTCAATAGGTGTAAAGGCAGATGTGCTGGATAAGGGATCATTGCTGGCTGCGAGAGAAGTCATTCACAGGGAGGCCGGGAAAATAAATTTCCTGGTCAACGGGGCTGGCGGAAACGCTCCGAAGGGAACAACGAAGGTCGAAGAGATACTGCCTGACCAGGTCGGCGATCTCAGCGGAACCTTTTTCGGACTGGATACAGAGGGGATGGAACGAATTTTTGACCTGAATTATTTCGGAACCATCCTGCCCACCATGATCTTTGCATTGGATATGGTCGAAGCCGGAAAAGGCGCCGTGTTGAATATCTCCTCCCTGAGTGCTTTTCACCCGCTGACGAAGGTGGCTGCTTATTCTTCTGCCAAAGCTGCCATCAATAATTTTACCGAATGGCTGGCGGTGCATATGGCCAAAACCGGGGTTCGGGTCAATGCAATTGCACCTGGGTTTTTTTTGACAAAGCAGAACAGGTTCCTGCTTGTTGATGAACCTACGGGGAACCTCCTTCCCCGCGGGGAAAAAATCATGGCCGCCACGCCGATGGGACGGTTCGGAACTCCGGATGAACTTGCAGGAGCAGTTGCTTTCCTGCTTTCTGATATGGCCCGTTACATTACCGGTACGGTGATGCTGATCGACGGCGGATATAATGCCTATAGTGGTGTTTGATCATCATAAAACTAACCAGATGAGTTTACCATTAAAAAAAGGGGCTGCATGGTCCCTGCTCGTTCCCACAAGCATGGGCGTCCGCTTGACACCTTTGGAGGGACAGCCTGTGCACTGCAGCGATATGTTTAAGATGCAGGCTACGAGCGCCGAGACAAATGTTGCAAGCATCCCGGCAAGCCTGGGGCTCCCTGTAAAAGTTCTTACCACTTTCGTTAAAGGCAGCCCGATTGCCCGGTTCATCAAAGACAGCCTTGCCGGGCGCCATATGGCCTTTGAAGGCAGGGAAATTGAGCAGGAAGGACCTTGGGGGTATCGTCACCAGTTCAATATTGCCGACAGTGGGTTCGGTGCCCGCGGGCCACGGGTACACAACGACCGTGCCGGGGAAGTCGGTCGTACCATGCACGTAAATGATTTCGACCTATTAAGGATATTTGACAAGGAAGGCGTTCAGGTGCTGCATCTTTCAGGTCTGATCTGTGCTTTGTCGCCTGAAACCGGCATCTTCTGCCTTGAACTGGCCCGGGCTGCAACGCGAACAGGAACCCTGGTGTCGTTTGACCTGAATTATCGTGCCAGTTTCTGGAAAGGCCGCGAAAAGGAGCTGCAGGATACTTTCACACAGATCGCTTCCTTATCCGACATCCTGGTTGGCAACGAAGAAGATTTTCAACTCTGCCTGGGGCTAAATGGCCCCGAAACCGGCGGGCATGGTATTCAGTCAAAACTGGATGATTTTAAACAGATGATAGCCGGTGCAAAGAAAACTTACCCAAACACCTCGGTATTCGCCACCACGTTGCGGCAGGTTGTCGATGCAAATCACCATCTGTGGGGGGGCATCATGTTCGAAGGAAATACCTGGCACGTTGTGGAACCGCGCGATATAACCGTGCTTGACAGGATCGGTGGGGGGGATGGTTTTGTAGGCGGATTGCTTTACGGGATCCTGAAGGAATGGGTGCCCGAAAAATGGATACAGTTTGGCTGGGCAAGCGGGGCCCTTGCTGCAACATTGCTGACCGACTACGCTGAACCAGCAGATGAGGAGATGGTCTGGAGTATCTGGAAAGGAAATGCAAGGGTGAGCAGGTGATATTTAACCGGAAAATGGTATGATTTACTTTCAGGGTGGTTCGGCTGATTCGGTATTTACGCCCGGCAGGCTTAAAGAGGAGCTTTTCGGAGCGCTTGAAAAGCTCGGCCCAAAGCGTAAGGTACTGGTCATACCGCCCGATTTCACGCGTTTCCATTCCAATGCCGGAAAACTTACTGAACTGATCTGGGAGTATTATGGTGACGCAGTAACTGACATCCTTCCGGCACTTGGGACCCACGTGCCCATGACGGATCAGGAGATCAGCATCATGTTTGGTGATGTGCCCCATTCGCTCTTCAGGGTGCACAACTGGAGGAATGACATCGTTACCCTCGGTGAGGTCCCGGCAGAATTTGTAAGCAGGGTTTCCGGGAACAAAGCTGGTTTTTCATGGCCCGCTCAGGTGAATAAACTGCTAACGGATGACCGGTTCGATCTCATTCTTTCTGTTGGACAGGTTGTTCCCCATGAGGTGATCGGCATGGCCAACTACAATAAAAATATTTTTGTTGGCACAGGAGGCCGCGATGGCATCAATAAAAGTCATTTTCTGGGAGCGGCCTATGGCATGGAACGCATCATGGGAAGGGCCGAAAACCCGGTAAGACAGGTGCTTAATTATGCCGCTGAACATTTTACGGCCCACCTGCCCATTGTCTATGTCCATACGGTCGTATCTAAGTCCCCGGATGGTGCCCTCGGCGTGAATGGGCTATTTATAGGGAATGATCATGAATGTTTCACAAGTGCTGCTGCATTGTCACTTGAAGTAAATTTTGAACGGGTCGAAGTCCCCTTGAAAAAAGTAGTCGTGTACCTTGACCCATCAGAATTCAAAAGTACCTGGCTTGGAAATAAAAGCATATACCGCACACGCATGGCCATTGCCGATGGGGGAGAGCTGATCGTGCTGGGTCCGGGGATCCATACATTTGGCGAAGACCGGGAGATCGACCTACTGATCCGGAAATACGGATACCGGACCACACCCGAGATTTTAAGTATGGTGTCTGAGAATGAGGACCTGGCAGGAAATCTCAGCGCTGCTGCACATCTCATCCATGGTTCATCAGAGAACCGCTTCACGATCACCTATTGCCCGGGGCACCTGTCCCGCAAAGAAATTGAAGGCGTGAATTTTCAATATGCCGACCTTCAAATAATGATGAATAAGTACAATCCTGATGTTATGCAGGATGGATTCAACCAGGTAGGGAATGAACAGGTGTTTTTTATTTCCAATCCTGCACTGGGATTATGGGCGCATGCCAGCAGGCTGATGCATTAACAATAAAAATACAATGATAGAAATAATTGCCGATAATAAAATTCCATTTCTGAAGGGTGCCCTGGAGCCTTATGCCGCGGTGAGGTACGTGGATGGCCGGGATATCTCCGGTTCAACCCTGGAGGAGGCAGTTGCCATGCTGATCAGGACGCGCACAGTATGCAATGATTCCCTGTTGCGCGGTTCCCGTGTGCGTTTTATTGCCACGGCAACAATTGGTTTCGATCATATCGATACCGGGTATTGTAATGCACATTCAATAAACTGGACAAACGCCCCGGGATGCAACGCCTCTTCCGTTCAGCAGTATATTGCGTCGGTTCTGGCCTCACTGGTCATCAGAAATAATTATTCGCTCAGGGGAAAAACGATTGGAATCGTAGGGGTGGGTCATGTTGGTAAAGAAGTAAAGGCCCTTGCCCGGCTTCTTGGCATGACGGTGTTGTTGAACGACCCGCCCCGGGCAAGAGTGGAAGGCCAGTCAGGCTTTTTGCCTTTGGAGGAGGTTCTGGCCGGTTCTGATATCGTATCCCTGCATGTTCCGTTGAACAGGTCCGGCGTGGATAAGTCGTTCCACCTCCTGGATCAGGCCAGCCTGGAATTTTGTAAACCTGGTGCCTGGCTGATCAATACGTCCAGGGGTGAAGTGGTTGACAGTGATGCACTAAAACATGCACTATCTGATGGAAGGTTATCCGGGGCAGTTCTGGATGTCTGGGAACATGAACCTGAGGTCGACAGGCAACTTCTTGATCTTGGAGCAATTGCAACACCCCATATTGCCGGATATTCAACCGACGGAAAAAGGAACGCAACAGTTCAGGTGGTCAGGAGTCTTGGAACCCATTTCAACCTGCCTCTGACCGATTGGACCCCCGAGGCGATGCCTGCTCCGGAAAACCCTGTCATCATAGTAAATTGCCAGGAGGTGCCGATTGAGCAACTGGTATCCCGGGTCATCCTTCATACCTGTGATGTAATGGATGATGATCTTCGTTTTCGTGCGGATCCCGGGGATTTTGAAAAACTTAGAGGCAACTATCCTGTCAGGAGAGAATTTCCGGCATATAGGATCATGATGCTGAACGGCACAAAAGAGGCCAGGGATCTTTTCCTGACTATGGGATTTACGGTGATTGAAAGTTAGTAAAGAGGATTTGGCAGGTGGACTTGAAAACAAAAACCAATAAGAAAATGATCCATAATATGACCAAACGAGCAGATATCGGGTTGATAGGACTGGCAGTAATGGGAGAAAACCTCGTCCTGAACATGGAAAGCAAAGGCTTTACGGTAGCCGTTTTTAACCGTTCAACCGATAAAGTAGAACATTTTATAAAGGGTCGCGGCAATAATAAGAACATCATCGGGACCTATTCACTTGAGGAATTTGTCTCGGTGCTTGATCGCCCCCGCAAGGTGATGCTGATGGTAAAGGCAGGAAAGCCTGTTGACGAGTTCATCGAATTGCTCCTGCCATTCCTTGAACCCGGAGATATCATCATCGATGGCGGTAATTCTCATTATCCTGATACAAACCGGCGAACTGCCTACCTTGAAAGCAAAGGACTGCTTTTCATTGGCACCGGAGTTTCGGGCGGCGAAGAAGGCGCACTGAAAGGACCCTCGGTCATGCCGGGTGGATCCGCTGCTGCCTGGCCCATGGTAAAGCCAGTATTCCAGGCAATTGCCGCCAAAGTAGATGACGGGACCCCCTGTTGTGACTGGGTTGGGGAAAACGGGGCGGGACACTTCGTCAAAATGGTCCACAATGGGATCGAATATGGTGATATGCAGCTAATCTGCGAGGCATACCAGGTCATGCGTGACCTTCTGGGTATGAAAGCGGAAGAGATTCACCTGGTTTTCAAAGAATGGAATGAAGGGGAACTAGGAAGTTACCTTATCGAGATCACCAGGGATATTTTTGGTTACAACGATCTGGACGGGACTCCGCTGGTCAATAAGATACTGGATGCCGCAGGTCAAAAAGGAACCGGGAAATGGACCGGAAATGCGGCACTCGAACTGGGCGTTCCGCTTACGCTCATCGTTGAGGCTGTTTTCGCCCGCTGCCTCTCCTCACTTAAGGATGAAAGGGTATCGGCCTCCGGATCATTAAAAGGGCCCGAGCCCTGTTTTTCCGGTGATCGCAATATTTTTCTCGGTTATTTAAAAGCTGCCCTGTATGCTTCCAAGATCGTATCTTATGCCCAGGGATATTTGTTAATGCGTTCAGCAGCAAATGAATATGGATGGGATCTGAACTACGGTGGCATTGCCATGATGTGGCGCGGCGGATGCATCATCCGTTCTGTCTTCCTGGGTAAGATCAGGGATGCCTATGCTGATGATCCGCAACTGGTGAATCTCCTGTTAGACCCATTCTTCAGGGACACCATCTGTCGCACCCAGCCTGGCTGGAGAGAGGTTGTTGCGCAGGCGGCGTTGAACGGCATACCAGTCCCGGCAATGTCATCGGCCCTGGCTTACTTTGACGGGTACCGGACCGCGAAATTACCGGCAAACCTCCTCCAGGCCCAGCGTGACTATTTCGGAGCACACACCTATGAGCGCATCGACCGTCCCCGTGGTGAGTTCTTCCACACCAACTGGACCGGAAGAGGAGGCGACACGGCTTCTACGACCTATAATGTCTGATTACAAAAACCCGGATCATAAAATGAAAGGCATCTTCCGCGATCCCATGTTCATGATTTCCACACTTCTCATGGCCTTTGTCATGAGTGTTCCCTCTATGTCATTATCGCAGGACAAAAAGATTGCTGTTTTTGGTTCTTCCGTGGCTAAGGGATCAGGAGATACCACAGGAACAGGGGGATATGCCGGGATGATCAAATCACTTATGGAAAACAGGGGCTGGAGCGTCGTCAATGTTTCTCGCGGGGGAGACAACACCGTGAAGATCATGCCACGCTTTGAGACGGAGTTGCTGCCTGAAAAGCCTCGGTATGTGATCATCGGGTTGTCGCTTGGCAATGAAGGGATCGCTGCACAGTCGGAACTGACAAGGCGCAGTGTATTCGAACGATTCAGAAGCGGTCTGCAGAACCTTGTTGAGCGTTGCCGCGAAAACGGGATGGTACCCGTTGTTGTCAATTGTTATGCAAGGAATGATTTTGGACCTGACCAATATCAAGCGGTCCAGGAAATGAACATGGTGATCAATGCCTGGAATGTACCCAGCATCAATGTCTTGGGCGCCATCGATGATGGAACGGGCAAGTGGGTTGACGGGTACTGGCATGACCGGTCTCACCCGAATGTCAGGGGACACCGGGAGATGTTTTACAGTTTTGTCCCTGGCCTTTTCGATGCACTCGCCGCAGGAATGAAATGTCCCCGCATGGTCCGGAGCAACAGGTATCTTTCAGTCTCAGTTGGTGCTGCCGCCAAACCCCTGGTATACATTCCCGATGACACCATTCACTCCTTTACCATTGGTTGCAAGGTAAAAAGCAGGGATGATGGAGTCTTGGCCACGTTGAACGGTAACGATACCCATGTTACAACTACTTTAAGAAACAGCAGGATCTGTTATAATATTAATGGAAAGGAAATCCTTGCTGCCGATACTTCGGATGAAAATAAAGGGTGGCAGTACGTTGTGGTGAGTTACAGGTTCGCAACCGGCACATCGGTTTTTTATGTCAATGGCAAGGTCGTTGGCAGTTATTCCTGTCCGTTGGATTTCAGGGAATTCATCCTTGGAGGCAGTGGGAATGCTGCGGAACCTTCCCCGCTGGAAGCCGGGTATAAGGAACTGCTGATCTATCGAACGGCTTTGAATGCCGGGGAGGTGCTGGCGTTGTATTATGATCAAATGCTCCAATCTAGCCTTGAGGTCTATGCCCCGCTTGACGACCTGGAATTCCGGGCCGGAACCTTTGCAGGAAACCATGCGCAGAGCATGTCAAAAGTATTGATAAACGAAAAAAAGCTGGTCTCGGCAACAGAACAAAATGCAGCTGGCGCCAGGTAAAAACTTATTCCAAACGATCCCTATGAGACCATTTCCAGATCAAAACTTCCTCTTACATAACCGGCGTGCGGTTGAACTATACCAGCAGTTTGCAGCAGAACAACCCATCATCGACTTTCATTGTCATCTGAACCCCAAGGATATTGCAGACGACCGTCATTTTGATAACCTTACCCAGGCATGGCTCTCCGGTGATCATTATAAATGGCGTGCCATGCGCACAAATGGCATTGAAGAGCGCTATTGCACCGGAGATTCGGACGACTTTGGAAAATTCACGAAATGGGCGGAAACCGTCCCGTTTACGTTGAGAAATCCTTTGTATCACTGGACACACCTGGAATTACAGCGCTATTTCGGCATCCATAAACTCCTCGATGCCGGCTCAGCGAGTGAAATTTTTGAACAGGCCTCTTCAATGTTGAAGAGCGGTGAACTTTCGGTCAGGAACATCCTGCGGAAAATGAAGGTTGAAGTGGTATGCACCACAGACGACCCTGTCGATTCTCTCGAACATCACCGGAAGATTGCAGATGACAACTTTGAGATCAGGGTGCTTCCTGCCTGGCGGCCTGATAAAGCGCTGGCGGTTGAGAACGCAGCTACGTTCAATAACTATATTGACAAACTTTCACAGTCTGCCGGACTGGAAATATCACAGTTTGACGACCTTCTTGAAGCGCTGCATATCCGGCACGACTTCTTTCATCAGCATGGTTGCAGGATCTCAGATCACGGGCTTGATAGGTTTTGTGTGAAAAACAATCAGATGGGAGAGGTTGCATCGATATTCAACAAAGTTCGGCACGGATTGGAACTGGATGCCCATGATGTTAAGAAGTACAGATCAGCCCTGCTGTATCACCTGGCGGTAATGGATCATGAAAAGAACTGGGTGCAGCAGTTTCATTTGGGTGCAATGCGCAATAACAATTATTCCATGTACCAGCAGGTGGGGCCGGATACCGGCTTTGATTCCATCGGCGATCTGCCTATTGCAGAGAGCCTGTCGATATTCCTCGACAGGCTGACTCGCGAAGGAAAACTGGCGAAGACCATCCTGTATAACCTCAATCCTGCGGATAATGAGGTTTATGCAACCATGATCGGGAATTTCCAGGATGGTTCTGTTCCCGGGAAAATTCAATGGGGCGCCGCATGGTGGTTCCTCGACCAGAAAGACGGTATCGAACGCCATCTCAACACCCTGTCGTCGCTGGGGCTGCTTAGCCGTTTCGTTGGAATGCTTACTGATTCGCGCAGTTTTCTTTCCTTCCCAAGGCATGAATATTTCAGAAGGATCCTTTGCAACATTCTTGGAAGGGAGATGGAAAACGGGGAACTCCCCGATGACATTGGCATGGTGGGAAGGATGGTGGCAGATATTTCATATTATAATGCCCGGTCCTATTTCGAACTATAATTTAAAACAACATCCGGGTTATTCTTGTCTTTGCATCGTTGTTGTTCATCTTTACACGAGATATTCAGAGCCGGCTTAAAACTTTAGTCAATCAATCATGAGAGAAAAATCAGGACAATACCGGTGGACGATCTGTGCGCTGGTATTCTTTGCGACGACCATAAATTACCTGGACCGGCAGGTGATAAGCCTTTTGAAGCCCTACCTTGAAGAGTCGTTCCGGTGGACTGAAAAGGACTATTCCCATATTGTCATGGCCTTCCAGTTTGCTTATGCGATCGGGTTGATAGGGATCGGTCGTTTCATCGATAAGATCGGGACCAAACTGGGATATGCCCTGTCGCTGACTGTCTGGAGTATAGCCGCCATAGCCCATGCCCTCGCTAAAAGTACATTTGGATTTGGCGTTGCAAGGGCGATACTTGGTTTGAGCGAAGCTGGCAATTTCCCGGCTGCCATTAAAACCGTCGCCGAGTGGTTTCCCAAAAAGGAGCGTGCCCTGGCAACAGGGATATTTAATTCCGGTTCCAATGTGGGTGCCATTATTGCTCCGCTTGTCGTGCCATGGATCGCCATCAACTGGGGCTGGCAGGAAGCGTTTATCATTACGGGGGCGATCGGTTTCCTCTGGCTTATCCTCTGGTTCATCTATTATGAAATCCCCGCTAAACAGAAACGGCTTTCAAAGGCTGAATTCGATTATATCCATTCCGACATCCTGACCGGGGCAGAGGAATCAGGAAAAGCTGTCAGCTGGGTAAAACTCATTGGTTTAAAACAAACATGGGCCTTTGTGATTGGCAAGTTCCTGACCGACCCGATCTGGTGGTTCCTGCTCTTCTGGCTGCCCTCATTCCTAAAGACTGAATACGGCATGACAGGCACCCAAGTAGCGCTTCCCATCGCGCTGGTCTATGTTATGACCACTTTTGGAAGCATCGGCGGAGGATGGATTTCAGGGTACCTGATAAAGAAAGGCTGGCCGGTATACAGGGCACGGAAAACCTCGATGCTGGTATTCGCATTGTGCGTGGTCCCGGTCATTTCAGCGCAGGCAATGGGTGCTGTAAATCCCTGGCTGGCCATTATAGTGATAGGACTTGCAGCTTCTGCACACCAGGCCTGGTCGGCGAACATATTCACGACGGTCTCCGACATGTTTCCAAAGAATGCCGTCGGGTCGGTTGTCGGAATCGGTGGGATGGCCGGCGCCATCGGTGGGCTTTTGATCTCCTGGTTTACAGGCTTGATCCTCGACCATTATAAATTACTGGGGCACATTCAGACCGGTTATTATATTTTATTCTTTATCGCGGGGAGTGCCTATGTTACTGCCTGGATGCTCATGCACCTGCTAACCCCGAAAATGGATCCGGTTGATATACCGTCCTGAACAAGATTTGATGCACGCCTTTAAATCACTTTCGCACACATAAACTCCCTGTTCATCCTGGCAATGTTTGAACGGGAGATCAGCTTCGGGCATTCGGCCTCGCAGGCATAGGTGTTGGTGCAATTTCCGAAGCCCAGTTCATCCATCATTTTGACCATCTTTTTAACGCGTTGTTTTGCTTCGACTTGCCCCTGGGGCAGCAGTGCGAATTGCGACACTTTTGCCGACACAAACAGCATGGCCGAAGCATTTTTACAAGCGGCAACGCAGGCGCCGCATCCGATACATGCTGCGGCATCCATGGCCAGCTCCGAATTTTCCTTCCCTACCAGGATATTGTTGGCTTCGGCAGCCCCGCCGGTATTCACAGAAATATAACCGCCTTCCTGGATGATCTTGTCAAAGGCCGAACGGTCGACCATCAGGTCCCTGATCACCGGGAAAGGCTTGGCGCGCCAAGGCTCAATAACAATCGTATCGTTATCTTTAAACTTACGCATGTGAAGCTGGCATGCGGTAACAGCGTCGTCGGGGCCATGCGGCCGGCCGTTGATATACAAACTGCACATCCCGCATATGCCCTCACGGCAATCATGATCAAACACAACAGGATCTTCATTCTTCCCGATCAGTTCTTCATTCAGAATATCCAGCATCTCCAGGAATGAACAATTCGGAGAGATGTTGTCGAGTAAGTAAGTCACAAATTTACCCGCAGACTTTGCATCCCTCTGCCTCCAGATTCTCAGCGTCAATTTCATATAGATCAACTATTTAAATTCGTCATTCGTCATTCGTCAATCGTCACTTATTTATACACCCTCTGCTTCACCTCAATCTCCTCATAATCCAGCGGTTCCTTGTGCAGCTCAAATTCACCCTCACCTTTGTATTCCCATGCCGCCACATATTTGTAATCGTCATCGTTGCGCTTGCACTCGCCCTCTTCGGTCTGGTACTCTTCACGGAAATGGCCGCCGCAACTTTCATTCCTGCTAAGGGCATCGTGGGCCAACAGTTCGCCAAGTTCGAGGAAGTCGGCCACCCGGTTTGCTTTTTCCAGTTCAACGTTCAGCTCATTCAGGATTCCCGGGATCTTCACATCTTTCCAGAAATCTGACCTTAATTTACGGATCAGTTCAATGGCTTTTTTCAGCCCGGCCTCATTTCGCGCCATGCCGACGTATTCCCACATGATCTTGCCAAGCTCTTTATGGAAATGGTCAACGGATTTTGAGCCTTTGACCGACATCAGCTTCTCAAGGCGGGCCTGAACGGCTTTTTCAGCTTCGGCGAATTCAGCCTTGTCTGTCGGCATCCTGGCTACGCGGATCTCGCCGGCGAGATAATTCTGAATAGTATACGGCAACACGAAATAACCGTCAGCCAGTCCCTGCATCAGTGCGGAGGCTCCAAGCCGGTTAGCTCCATGGTCGGAAAAGTTGGCTTCCCCCGCGGCAAAAAGCCCGGTAACAGTTGTCTGCAACTCGTAATCGACCCAAGTACCGCCCATGGTGTAATGAACGGCAGGATAGATCATCATCGGGTTTTCGTAGGGATTCTCATCCACGATCTTCTCGTACATCTGGAAGAGATTGCTGTAGCGCTCTTCGATGACATGTTTTCCAAGCCGCCCGATCGACTCCCTGAAGTCGAGGAACACGGCCAGCGCGGTTTCGCCAACGCCATAGCCTGCGTCGCAGCGTTCCTTGGCAGCGCGGGAAGCCACATCACGGGGAACCAGGTTCCCGAAGGCCGGGTAGCGGCGCTCGAGGAAATAGTCGCGGTTCTCTTCTGCAATATCGTTGGCTTTCAGCTTTCCGTGACGGTGCGCTTCGGCATCTTCTTTCCTTTTCGGCACCCAGATGCGGCCATCATTGCGGAGGCTCTCGCTCATCAGGGTCAGTTTTGACTGGTAGTCGCCGTGCACGGGAATGCAGGTGGGGT
>JBBQUQ010000081.1:0-15259 GCA_038212325.1 Bacteroidales bacterium | reverse complement strand
CTGAAATGGCGGAATACCTTCCAGCTGAAAAGTTCGTTTTCTGTGATGTTCATGCTGATTATCAATGTAAGCTATGACGGTATCTACTTCAGTGGGGTTTACCGAAAATGCGCCATACCCGTCTTGCCAATCTTCGATGGGCTGCACCCATTGTTGACATATTCCGCCCCTTCCGGGGCTTGGTCGATTATACTTTTCATATTGGAACTTTACGCATTTCGAGTTGGCGTTCGGATTCCAAATGTACCCCGAAACTTGAGTAATTAATTTCGGTTGTATTATCTGATGGCTACTTTTTGCCCTGAATTCAATTTCCAGCTTTCCTGCATGTCGACATTAAGCCAGACGAGCCTGATCCTTGCTGTTGCATTCTGCGTTACAGCCTCCGACAACACGAAGAGCCTCGCGTTGTACGTGCCGATGAACTTAGCCCAGGTGACAATGACGGTAAAGTCGGGATTTCCTGTCAAATTATCGCATACCATGTCTTTTCCCAAAGGCTGAATAAGTGTAAGAACCTGTTCCAACTGAAGGTCGTTGCATGTTGCATATGCTGAATCGGACCTTAATGATTTCACCATGTCATATCCCGACCACTGACATTGTGCGGTATCCCGCTGCAACAATAGCCCTTCCCTGTTAAAAATCATATTGCTTAACAGATATTTGCTGAAAAGCGGATTCCTGATCGCCTGGCCATAGCATGCAGAGTCAGAGAAAATATGCTGATTTTCAGCCGGGAATTTGTACTTTTTTACAAATGCCGCTATTTTGCCCGGTGTCTCTACCCTTGGCTGGGTTAACCCATATTTGAAATGCATATATGTTTTGCATCCGGTTGATCCTGCCATTATAACGATCACTGCTGCCAATTTAAAACCCCATGTTATTTTTTTCATATTTACGTGTTTTTACAGATAAGCAATAAGCTGCCCTTAAACGGAAGGTTCTCCTTTGCAGGATAGGTCCCGTTTAAGGGCGGCACGTTTTTACAATTGAAATACAATTGTATATACTTTGTTCTGGTATAGTACCGGGTAGGTTCCCGGTTTAATGGTAATGGATGATGCCGACCCCAGTGCCCGGCAGGTTGATTCCGGAACAGTATAAGGATCGAGGATGGTGATCGAGGTTTTATCCTTGAAATTGGATAACGCAGAGCCTCCTTCATATTTCGTCAGTGCGCCCTCTTCAAATTCAAGGATGAGCTGGTTCTTTTCATTGAGCATTCCCCTGACAGGGCAAAAAGTCTTTTCAGCGAATCCGCCTGCCTGTTCAAGTCCCCATGTAAAAAGAAAACAAACACCAAAACCCCGTTCGCAATTTAATTTCGGGCGATGGAGAATGATGTTTAATTTGATCCACACACTGGCTGGTGCAACGCACGACGACCTCATTTCGGCTCCTACGGAGGTTTTTGCCAGGAAAATCATGCCCAGCACTGCAAGTAATAATACCTTTTTCATCTCTTCTGGTTTTAAGTGTTAATAACAAATTACTGCCTGTAGTATGCGCCGACAGCAGGGGCGTAGCCGAAAAATTAAGGAAGTACGGCATGCCTACCTGAAAAACCGCCGATCCCCGGCTTTTTTTCAACTGTTCAAATCAGTCCATCTTGATTCCCTCCCTGCTTTAGTTCGTTTTCATGCTTAATCAGGGAAATGGGTAAAAGGTGACACATCAAATCGCACTTTTTTTTCGAAAAGTCAAAAAAAATTTGATTACGCACTCATATACCAGTAAGTTTTTCTTCTGATTTAAGACCTCTCCCTAAGAGTTGTTCAAACAGTCGGGCTTTAAATATAACCGCAGAGGCGCAGAGGCGCAGAGTATCGGCCAAAATCAAAAAGGTAATACGCTTCTGATGGAAACTTTGCTCCTCTGCGGCTCTGTGCCTCTGCGGTGACATATTTTTTTTTGAACGCCACTGAGGAAGTTTCTTGAAAATACTGAGATGAATCCACACTGGTATAAAAGTGCCGAATCAATAAAAAAAACTGCCTATCTCCTTTAAGCAAGTTTAGATTTTAATACAAAAACGTATCGTTCCTGCTGAAAAGTTCGTTTTTTGTGATGATCATATTGAGATTATTGCATATCCCTCCTAAATAACTATAAAGTTCTGAATTGTAAAGCGGATGAGTGATTGGAGTCCGGAGTTTGGTGATTTATTTACTTGCCCAAAGGGGATAAGCAGGTAAAAAAAATTATAATCAGATATAAATCATTATTTTACACTTTTGACTTGGAAATTATCCGAAAAATTTTTAGTATCTTTGCACCCGGATTTCAAATAGGGATAAAACCGATAGAAAACATGGAAAAAGCGAAAGTTTTGTTTGTAGCGCAGGAGATCACCCCATATCTGAAAGAGAGCCCCATGGGAACAATCGGCCGTTATCTGCCGCAGGGAATACAGGAGAAAGGAAGGGAAATCCGCACATTCATGCCCCGTTACGGGAGCATCAATGAACGCCGCAACCAGCTTCATGAAGTAATCCGCCTGTCGGGCATGAACCTGATCATCGACGATACCGATCACCCGCTGATCATCAAGGTGGCATCCATCCAGCAGGCGCGGATGCAGATTTATTTCATTGACAATGAGGATTATTTCCAGCGAAAGTACACCATGGTCGATAAAAACAACAAGTTTTTTTCGGACAACGATGAACGTGCCATCTTTTTTTCCCGGGGCGTGCTTGAAACCGTTAAAAAACTTGGCTGGGGTCCCGACGTGGTCCACTGCCACGGATGGATGACAAGCCTGGTTCCGATCTACATTAAAAAGGCCTACTGTGATAACCCCCTCTTCAGCGACACCAAAGTCATCTATTCTATTTATGATGATGATTTTGAGGATGACATGCACAAGGACTTTGCAGCCAAAATAAAACTTGAAGGCATTAA
This sequence comes from Bacteroidales bacterium, assembly GCA_038212325.1. Lineage (GTDB taxonomy): Bacteria > Bacteroidota > Bacteroidia > Bacteroidales > FEN-979 > CAIVAT01. The sequence continues at coordinate 12,349 of JBBQUQ010000081.1, read as the reverse complement.
TTCCAAAGACCTCAAACACTATAAAACACCGAACTACGTTAGTGTTATTAAGGCGGCTATTGACTTTTCTGACGGTGTGATCATCGGGTCTCCAAAGATCAATTCTGAACTCATGGACTATCTTAAAGAGACAGACAAGCCTTGCCTCGACTATCAACCCATGGACCGCTATGTGGACGCTTACAATGATTTCTATGAAGAGGTTATGGTGAACGACCCGGTAGCCGTGGACTAACAGCAACTTTTAACTCGAACTGATTGAACTCCTCCCTGTTTAAACTTCCGGTCACCCTGCTGATCGTTTCTCTTTTTGTGCTGGTATTTTTCTCCTGCCAGAAAGATCCGTACGAACTTGGGTACAGCCTCCTGCCACCAACCGACACCCTGAATGTATTGACAACCGACACCTGCACCGTAGAGGCATTTGCAGTAAGACAGGATTCAGTGCGCACAGATAGGGCCAACTCCCTGATCATGGGATCCATGATGGACCCGATTTTCGGCGAAACAACTGCCGGCTTTTATTCGCAGGTCAGGCTCTCATCCGAAGGGGTTGATTTCGGAGCAAACCCGGTGCTCGATTCACTCGTGCTCATGCTGTTTTACGACGGCTATTACGGTGATACGGCTACCCGGCAGAATGTGAAAGTTTATGAGATCAGCGACGACTTTGTATACGACAGCATCGCTTTTTCGAATCAGCACCTTGCAACGTATCCCACGGTGCTCGCCGACCACGATTTTATTCCCCGGATCAGCGACAGCGTTAAGGTTTATAATGAAAAAACAGGGCCGCATCTGCGGATCAACCTGAGCAATCAAACAAATTACCTTGGGAATAAAATACTGGAAGCACCAGAGTCGGCCCTGGTCACCAACACTGCCTTCATCAAATTTGTCAAGGGACTCTACCTTACGGCGAGCCCTGTTAACAACAAGGGCGCATTGCTGAATTTCAACATTTCCAAAGCATTGACCAAGCTGGTGGTTTATTTCCACAATGGTGATGATCCCCAGGATGATTCCCTGCACTATGACATGATGCTCAACCAAGCCTGCGCCCGGTTTATCACGCTTGATCACAACGGCTACCTCGATGCCTCCCAGGACCTGAAACAGCAAATCCTGAACTTTGATTCGGCCCGGGGTGTCAACAAGGTGTTCCTCCAGGGAACAGGCGGGGTGAAAATCAAATTCAAATTTCCCTACTTTAAGAATTTCGGTAACGGCAAAATTATTGCAATCAATGATGCAATTCTGCAAGTCACCAATATGGAGACCGACACGATCCTTTCGCCGCCCCCGGCCCTTACCATCATCAGGCAGGACAGTGCGGGCCGTATCGGATACCTGGTGGATGAAAATGAAGGATCTGGTTATTTCGGCGGAGTTTATAAGAAAAGCAGCCGCAGCTACTCCTTTCGCATGACACAACATCTGCAAAACGTGCTGCAAAAAGTATACACCAACTCCTTCGACCTCTACATGGTGGTGAATTCGCCGGTAAAAAGCATTGTTACGCCCAACCGGGTCATGCTTTATGGAACAAACCCACCTGTTCAGGGCGGCGACAACAACCGCTTCAAATTAAAACTCACCTATACTGTTCTGAATAAATAATGCTGTCGTTTTTGCAGTTGACATTTTGAACCTGGCGTAACCTGATTGTTTAACACAAAACAAAAATAGAATGTGCGGAATAGTTGCCTATATCGGGCCCCGGCAAGCCTATCCGATCCTGATCAAAGGATTGCACCGGCTTGAGTATCGCGGATACGACAGCGCGGGAATCTGCATGCTGAATGATGATATCCGGATCTTTAAATGCAAGGGCAAGGTTTCTGACCTTGAAAAGTTTGTGGAGGGTGAAAATGTAACCGGAACCATTGGCATGGCGCACACCCGGTGGGCAACCCATGGCGAACCCAACACCATCAACGCACACCCTCATTTTTCTCAGAACAAGACCATCGCCCTCATCCATAACGGAATCATTGAAAACTATGCCGTGCTTCGCAGTGAGTTGAAAAACCGCGGGTATATCTTTACCAGTGAAACCGACACAGAGGTGCTGGTTCACCTCATCGAAGACATCATGATCAATGAGGAGGTTGCGGTTGAAGATGCGGTGCGGATTGCGCTTAACCAGGTGATCGGCGCTTATGCGATCGTTATCCTTGCCAAAGAATTTCCCGATAAGATCATCGCTGCGCGCAAGGGAAGCCCGATGGTGATCGGCATCGGAAAAGGCGAATTCTTTGTGGCTTCAGATGCAACCCCTATTATTGAGTATACGGAGAATGTTGTTTATTTGAACGATGAGGAAATCGCCATCATTGAACGCGGCAAAGACCTGAAAATAAAGACGATAAAAAATCAAAGCCAAACGCCCTACATTCAAAAGCTGGCCATGAGCCTGAACGAGATAGAAAAAGGCGGCTTTGAACATTTCATGCTCAAGGAGATCTATGAGCAGCCGCGATCGATTTTCGACTCGATGCGTGGCCGCCTCCATATCGACCTGGGCCTTGTTACCCTGGGAGGAATCAGGGATTACGAGCAGAAAATACTGAATGCCAAGCGCATCATCATCACTGCCTGCGGAACTTCATGGCATGCGGGGCTTGTGGGCGAATACCTCATCGAAGACCTGGCACGCATCCCGGTCGAGGTGGAATATTCGTCGGAATTCCGCTACCGCAACCCGGTGCTGAATGAAGATGATGTGGTGATTGCCATTTCACAATCGGGCGAAACGGCCGATACGCTCGCCGCCATCGACCTTGCCAAATCGAAAGGTGCCACCGTGCTGGGCATATGCAATGTGGTTGGTTCCTCCATCGCACGGGCTACCCACGCCGGGGTGTACACCCATGCCGGCCCGGAGATCGGCGTGGCCTCCACCAAGGCATTCACCGCACAGGTTGCAGTTCTCACCCTGTTCGGGCTGCTTCTCGCCCAGAAAAAAGGGACGATACCGACCTCTCAGTTTCAGAAAATCCTGCTGGAACTTGACTCGATTCCTGCAAAAGTTGAACGGATCCTTAAGTTGAACAATAAGATCAGGCAAATCGCATCCATCTATAAAGATGTGAAGAATTCGCTCTACCTTGGCCGCGGATATAATTTCCCGGTTGCCCTGGAGGGAGCGCTGAAACTTAAAGAGATCTCCTACATCCATGCCGAGGGCTATCCGGCCGCTGAGATGAAACATGGCCCCATTGCACTGATCGATGCACAGATGCCCGTCATTTTTATCGCCACCAAACGCGGAATTTATGAAAAGGTCATCTCCAACATCGAAGAGGTGAAAGCCCGGAAAGGAAAAATTATTGCCATCGTCACCGAAGGCGACGAATCGGTTAAAAACCTGGCCGACCACTGCATCGAAATCCCCGATACCGAGGAGATGCTGATCCCCCTGCTGGCAACCATTCCGCTGCAACTCCTGTCATATCACATTGCCGTGATGCGCAACTGCAATGTTGATCAGCCGCGAAATTTGGCGAAGTCGGTGACGGTGGAGTAGAAAGAGGGACGAAGTTGATGACACCTTATCCCCCTGACCCCTTCTCCTGAATGAGAAGGGGGAACGCGTCGTACCAGGGTGGTCAATCTGCCCCGGCGTTAATTGGTCATTGTGCCGGCCTGTCAACAGTGACTACCGCCAAGTCCGAACTAAACTGGCGCACGTCTGTGACGCGTGCCAGATCCTCCCTCTCGCAGGAATCTATGGAAAGGTAATTCCAACCTGCCGGCACACGCCACAAACCCACACCCAAAATCGTGACCTGGAACCATCCAAATGTGAAAAAGTTCACGAAAAAGTTGCCGGTTTGGATTATTCCTTAACTTTGGTACACTTAAAACATAGTCCGGGAAAACACAGAATCTCCTCCCCAGTCGGGTTGTACCAGATTTTGAATGACCTTACCGTAGTCGTTTCTTTCTTTTCATCCCAACTCGATTGGGTGGAGAACTCAATGTTCTGTTCAAATTGTTCCAGTGTCATGGTCGTTCGGTTTTTAGTTAAAGATATACTTTCCCAAAGATACCTTAACCCAAAACCTGTTGTCAATACCTGACAGAAGAAAAAGTAGTTTTCCCCATTCTGACCCACCAAAGTGTACCACTTGAAATTCGGATTTCATTAGTATATTTTTGTACCCATGTAATTTTAAAACCTATAAAATGGAAAAAGTACAAATTGTTATTACAGTTGTATTAAGTGGGTTAACTCTGATGTTCCTTCGGGGACAGTATATGATTCAACAGTATCGTGTCAAGATGGATTTGTTTGACAGAAGATTTAAAGTGTACTCCCATGTCAGAAAGTTCATCTCGACGGGGAGTAAAGAAGGGGGGACGAAATTGGAAATCGTTCAAGACTTCCTGTCCAATATCCCTGAATATGAATTTATCTTTGATAATAATGGTGAAATCGTGAAGTATATTGATGATCTATGGAAAAGAGGGTTGGATTTATCTCACTTACAGGAACAAATTAGGGAGTTGAATTCTTATCCAGAAAGTTCTCATGAACGAGATCAACTGATTTTAGAAAAACGTCCCCACATGAAATTCTTCACCCATGAATACGAAATGGTAAAAACCCGATTCTCCAAGTATCTTCAATTGGGTGAAGTTGAGGAAGGTAATATCCTCTTCAACTTTTGGGGGGAAATCAGGAAAAGGGTTGTCAAAGGATGATTACCAGGACTTATAACACATCTGACTTCTGTTCAACTTAAGACAGATGTTCATTCACAAGTCAGTTACGTTATATCCGTGGGTCGGTATCACACAGAAGGCTGAGAAGTTTCGCAGGCTGATACACATCCATGATCTCCCGTTGCCTAATCCCAAGGTAAATTTTGGTGGTACGGACTGTGGTTGAAGATTTCGTTCAAGAGGATCAGACTTTTTTCATTAGAATCATCGTTTTCAAAAACCCGTCGTCCGATTGACTTTCTGATCGAATGACTCTTGATCTTGGAAGTGTCTTTCATCACCTGGTACTTTTTCATCAGTTCCTTCAGTTTCCAGTTCACATATTGGGGGGATGGTCTTTTTACCGAAACGGTTCAGGAATATAAACCCGTCAAGGTCTGGAGGGTTTACGTGCCAGTCTTAAGCTCATCCACGATTTGAATCGTATTGGTTTGCACTCTGCCATGATGTTCAATGATCGTATCAAAGGATGTTTCGCTGGTCAATAAAAAAGTTGCAATAGGTGGGAGAACCGATTTGGCGATAGTTGCGATCAGGTCATCTGTAATCACGCCCTGACCACTTGGCATTTTGCCAACGAGCCCAATAGCAGATGTTCCATAAAAGATGGCGGTTTGGTCTTTGAGTTCTTGCTTTTCGCTGGGCGTCATATTGTTGTATTGTTGTAAGATAAAAAGGTCGGAATATTGGACGGATAACAAGCAGAACTCGCCTTCATATGGAATATGCCAGATCGCTGCGCCGTGAATTCAGATGTTAGATTTTCACGTGGTAAACATCGGATTTGTTCCGCTTGATGTTCTGGACGAAGAAACCACCTGATTGAGGGATGTCCTCCAGCAAATCAAAGAATTCACAAGATTTGGGTAACGGTGCGAAGATCAATGTGAATCGATACATTTTTCCTTCTGGGACATACGTCCATGTGGGAGCAATGGAAATATTTTCAGCATGTTGCATGGTGAAACGGTCACCTGATCCTTTATCGATCAGGAACGTTGAGTTCCATATTCTTATCCCTCCGTCAATTTCTGCATAGTAAGTGCAATGTACGATCACCATACCCTCTTCATGAATCTGGGAGAGAATCTCGTCTTTGAGTTTTTTATCAAGTTTAACCGAAGGTGTTGCAGTTGGTGTAATTACCAGTTCTTCAGTTTCAACATTGGATTCTGTGAGGGGCATATTACAAATTTACTGAAATTCATCGGGAGAAAAAAATCAGAAAGTTCCGGTCAGAACACAGACCCTACTCACCAACAAACTCTTGCCAACCAAACATTTTGGGCAAACTGTTGCGAAGGCGAGGAGGACATTCTCCCAGGCCAATTCCACTTCTCTTTCAGGAGAAAGGGTCAGGGGGTTGAGGTGGTTTTAATTAAATGCAAATTACAACAGCACATGGTTTTACGGGCAAAGCGTTGGCAATAATTTTTAAAAAAATCCGAAATTGAAGAAATTCTCTCGTATCTTTGTTCAATCAATAAAATATATTATCAAATGATACAAGAAATTGAAACATCAACGGAGCATTACAAGAAACTAATCGAAATTCTTGGAAAAAAGCATTTAAAATCAAAAGTCGAAAGTCCATTTGACTTTATACAAATTGCTTCTAAAGGAGTGAGTGCTGATGTGATCCAAAATTTCAGAATTCATTTTAATCTTTCTCGAGATTTAATGGCCAATATGTTGAACATTTCTACTCCTACGCTTTATCGCTGGACCAGGTCAAATAAAAATTTGGAAAGAAACTTTTCAATTAAACTTTTTGAAATTACTGATTTATTTCTTTATGGTTCAGAAGTGTTTGGAAATGATCGTAATTTTTTCAAATGGTTAAATTTACCTAACACTGCACTTGGTGGCATGGAACCTGTTGATTTAATTGAAATGCCAGGCGGAGTGTCTAAAGTTAAAGATATTATTGGAAGGATTGAACATGGTGTATACAGTTAGCGTATGATTGTATACAGAATAACAGGAAAAAAGCATGCTAATGACATATCAGGATTAGGAGCTGCTATATATGGAGGAAGATGGAACAAGAAGGGTACGCCTGTACTATATACGGGAGAAAATAAAGAAATTGCACTTTTAGAAACAATTGTTCATATTCCGCCAATGTTGGTGCCGGATTTAGTTATCCTGACAATAGAAATTCCAGATGATTCTATAAAAGAAATAGAATTATCATACCTGCCAAAAAATTGGGTTAATTATCCTGCTCCAACCATACTTTCAGAAATTGCAGAAAATTGGGTTCAAAAAGAAGAAACTATCGCTCTTAAAGTTCCATGTTGCATAATTCATAGTTCGCATAATTTTATTTTAAACTGCAATCATCCGGATTATAAAAGAATAAAAATCTCACATCACCAGAATTTCTATTTTGACACTCGATTAAAGAAATAAAAAAAGGGTTTTCCTTCTCCTGAAAGAGAAGGCGTGTTGAAAATCTCTCATTCCAACTTGTGATCATACGTTACTTTCAGGAACGGTTGTTATATCGTCTCTCCCTTTCACTTTATGCTAACAATTTCTGCCTGAAGGGCGGAGTTCTCCTTTATTCGTATAGCAAAGAACAAACACGTCCAACTCTGGATATTGATTTCCTGGGCACCAACATTCCCAATGAAAAAGAATCCCTTACGGCGCATGCTCGATTTGAAATACATGGCTGCAAAGTACCTGTTATTATCCTCAAAAGTCAATACCCCCCTGGGCACTACAAACCAACGTTGAAAAAATGTCAACATTGATTTTGAATAAGATAAAGAATGGAGGTTGTGTAATAAATCCTCTTCGGCAGGAAAATCAAAGGTTATCAGGGATTTATTGAATCTGGCATATTTCGTGGACACCCGACCCATTGAACCTCGAAAAGTTGAAATCAAGAAAGAAATCAAACCACCACCTAAAAAAACACCAAAAAATCCGCCTCAAAGCGCCGATATGGATTTATTCGCAGGAATGGAATAGAGGTTCTTTCAAATCGGCCTCATCACTTTCTGGTGTTCCAATTGCTACATCAAAAACAACTTCAAGTCTTTTTAGTGCTTTTTGATAATCGGTCTCAATTTTTATTGGCGTAATATTCATACCCGTACTTTTAGATCGTGTTTGCATCGCTACTCTCCTTTAAAATACTTGCATTTGCATAGCTTTGCTTTACGTCATTTGGAGTTTTCCAACTTGAATTCAAAGCCGTCTCATACCATGTTTTTAAATACTGCTCCGATTCGGGGTGTGCTTCCCAAAACGCTCTTAAGGTGCTTTTTGCAAATATTCTCTCCATTTGATAAAACCTGACTATAAATGCAATATAAAATTCGCAATTTGGGAACTTTAATTTGACTAATTTTTTTGTACAGTTAAAATCAAAATTCTCTACTTTTGACAGATTCGATTACTAACCCTGTCATTCATGGAAAATCCGAATTTCAACAAAGGATTCTGGTATCCGTATGAACTTAAAGTTAACCTCCAGGAATTTACACCAGAGCATGTGATCCCATGTTCGGTGCTTTATAATAATGATCCAAAGGGATGTTTACTTTTAATATGTCCGTCTGATGATCTGAAGTATTTCGGAATAGACCCATCGAATAGACCAGAACCATATATGAGGTTTAGGATGCTCAATATCGATCAGAAAGCGTATGCGATTGAAATACATCTGGGGTTTGAAAAGGATAGAATCTTGAAAATCCACCTTGATCCTGCTACTTCATCGGCAAAAGAATTTTTGCTACTCTGCCTGAAAACCAAGATGATCTCGTTTCATTATTATAATAAGAGAAAGAGTTTCTTTGCTTCATCCATCACTGGTCTGGATGATGATCATGTAGAATGGTTCAAAAGAAACTATGAATTGGCGAAGAAACTGCCTCCAACCAATGACTATTTATCGGTTTGTTTGGCATTATTTAATGAAATGAAACCAAATCAACGGCTTTATCACTATTTCGAAAAAGATGGTATCGATTTTTTTATCAGAAAAAATTCAATTGTGGCAAAATTTTGATGACACCAGGGCATTTCCATCAGAAGGGCTGAAAAAGATGTGGAATTAAGATTTCATGATAAAAACATTTATGGATATTGACGATTTATCGTATGAGGCATCCAACGCGGTTATGATAACTGCTGAATAATTTAATCACGATTTGATGATACGATTCCTATTGAGGATCGGGAATTTGAATATTAAATGTCACCCATGGATATAAAAGAACAATATGCGAATTTGACCAGTAAATTACAGCAATCTTTGCCAGTAATGGCATTTCCAACACGAGACCTTGTTCAATCTTTACGAGATCAAGGGAATCCAATAACGCTGAAAAGTGAACTAACAATTACATATGTTCATAACAGTGGCGACATTTCCGGAATAATGTGTGTTATAAAACCAATTGATGGAAATGTAATTGCCTGCGGCTTGACCCATTTAATTTTCAAGGAAAGTTTTCCTTTATACAAGGAGATTGTAGATTACCAGAAAAAACGACTGAAAAGAATACAACAATTAGGAATGAATTAATTATGAAAAATGTGTAATTGACTGATTATCTGTAAATAGTTCTGTTTTCAAATGTTATATTTAATTTCAGAAATATGAGAATTAATTTTCATAACCTATCAAGTGAAATTTGTTTAAAATAATTCGCTTTGATAATCAGCAACCTAAAAATCATTTTGTTTGGGCACCTCCAAAATGGTTATGTGGCAAATTTTGTGGCAAATGAAAAGAGCCACTCACAAAAATTCGTGTAAGTGGCTCTTTATCAGGCTCCCCCTGCTAGACTTGAACTAGCGACCCTCTGATTAACAGTCAGATGCTCTAACCAACTGAGCTAAGGAGGAATTTGGGGTGCAAAAATACAAAAAGTCTTTTACTTTCCAAGGGATATGAGAAAAAAAAATTCGGGTTGGGTGAAGCAGCGGGAAGGTTGCCTATCTTTACGCGCTGCCGGTAACCATAACCTTTACAACCCGTGAACCAGTCGATCCTCTTCATTACGCCGCCGTTTACGCAGTTGAATACGTCATACCCGGCCACGGCTTGCCTGAAGGGGTTTATGAATACCCGGGAGGTGATTTCGTGGCAGTGCGACCTGGGGATCGGGGTGATCCTGGAGGTGTTCTCGGAAGAGGGGCTGCAGGGGATGTTTGGGGAAGCAGGAAGGCGGATGGGCAGCCCGGCGGGCAACATCCGGCGGATGTTGCAGATGCAGGATCGGTATGTCGGCACCATCGGCCCTGTGATTGGTTTTTTGCAGGGGCGAAACCCTGAACTGGCACACCTGGTATGCGGCCGCCAGTGGCTTCCGGAGGCCTCACGGTTTAAACAGATCACCGACCTCGACCGCGACTTCGGCCACCTTGGAATCCACGACCGTGCGAAACATCTGGCCACGCTCTACCTCGAAGATATCGCCGACTTCATCACCGAAGTCATCGACCCGCATTTCGGCTTCAGCCGGTATGCCGAACGACTCGGCCGGTCGGCCTCCTCCTTCGATGAATTGCAGCAAGCGCTTGACCATCCCGGGAGCTTTATCGACGGGGTGCTCACCAGGCTGCTCGAAGAGAAGGTCGAACGGCACCAGCCAACGCTGGTCGCCCTCTCGGTGCCGTTTCCGGGGAACCTCTACAGCGCACTTAAATGCGGACAATGGATCAAAAACAACCATCCGGGAGTTCAAGTGGCGATGGGCGGCGGTTTCGTCAATACGGAGCTAAGGTCGCTGGCCGATCCGCGGGTTTTCGACTATGTCGATTTCATCACCCTCGACGACGGGGAGGTTCCGCTCCTCTGCCTTACCGAATATCTTAACGGAACACGTAGCCTGGAAAACCTGAAACGCACCTTCGTGCGGGTGGATGGAACGGTTGCTTTTTTCGACGGGTCGAAGGAGGCGGATGCGGCACCACATGAAACCGGCACTCCCGACTATTCCGGCCTTCAAACCGACAAATACCTGTCGGTGTTCGAAGTTGCCAATCCCATGCACCGGCTGTGGAGCGACGGCCGGTGGAACAAGCTGATGCTGGCGCATGGATGCTACTGGGGCAAATGCACCTTTTGCGATGTGACGCTCGACTATATCAAGCGCTATGAACCGAACAGGCCGTCGCTGATCTGCGACCGCATGGAGGCGATCATGGCGCAAACCGGGAACCACGGGTTCCATTTCACCGACGAAGCCGCCCCGCCCACACTGTTGCGCGACCTGGCGCTGGAGATCCTCCGGCGGAAAATCACGGTGGTGTGGTGGACGAACATCCGGTTTGAGAAAAATTTTACCCGCGACCTGTGCATGCTGCTCAGGACTTCGGGCTGCATAGCAGTTTCGGGGGGGCTGGAGGTGGCTTCCGACCGCATCCTGAAGATGATCAGCAAAGGAGTCACCGTTTCGCAGGTGGCGCGCGTGGCGGGCAATTTTACCGGGGCCGGGATCATGGTACACGCCTACCTGATGTACGGCTTCCCCACCCAAACAGCGCGGGAGACCATCGATTCGCTGGAGGTGGTTCGGCAGCTTTTCGAGGAAGGGGTGGTTCAGTCGGGCTTCTGGCACCAGTTTGCGATGACGGCGCACAGCCCGGTGGGACTGGAACCGCAGCGGTTCGGGATTGAAAAGGAAGAGACCCCTCCCGGCACGTTTGCCAACAACGACCTCATCCCCATCGATCACAAGGGCTGTGACCATGCAGCATTCAGCCAAGGGTTGAAGAAATCGCTGTACAACTACATGCATGGAATATGTTTCGAATATCCGCTGGAGGAGTGGTTTGATTTTCGCGTGCCACACACGACAGTCGACCGGTTCTTTATCAGGGATATTTTGGCCCGGGACCCTTATTATGTGTCAGCATATTACGTTCCGCCCGAATCTTCGGTCATCCCGCCGGGCAAGCCCGAACCCCATTCCCGTGTCATCTGGCTTGGCGCGATTCCGGCAATCAGCTTTTACACCCGGATAAAAAAGGGGAAATCTTCGCCCGCGGCAAGAATCACCATCCAGGCGCCGCAGAAGGAGGTTGCCATCCCGGCGAGCGAGGCTGTGGGGAGATGGCTGATGGGGATCTTTTCGCTTCTTGTTCCCGGGAAGCATGATCCGGTGACGTTCCGGCAACTTGAAGAAAGTTACCAGGCAAACCGGATGGGAGATTTCGCGGCGTTCTGGAATGGGCCTGTTGCAGGCGCCCTGACGAAAAGCGGGTGTTTGGTAACTGTGTAGTTCAACGATGCACGCGTTACAAACGCGCGCATGTTCAGGGACCTGTGGTCAGGGAATTTAGGAACAGTTGCCTCCTGGGGATTGTTTAGTAACCCAAAACGAATCAAACGAATCAAAAGTCAATATAAGGTTTTCTTATCATTAATTTATGGGGCTAAAGCCCCAATTTGCTTTAACAAACCCTTGTGACAGTCAGCTAAAGCTGACTGCAATAGATATTTCTTCGTGACAGTCAGCTAAAACTGACTGCAATAGATATTTCTTCGTGACAGTCAGCTAAAACTGACTGCAATAGATATTTCTTCGTGACAGTCAGCTAAAACTGACTGCAATAGATATTTCTTCGTGACAGTCAGCTAAAACTGACT
>JBBQUQ010000080.1:0-15550 GCA_038212325.1 Bacteroidales bacterium | reverse complement strand
CAACCATCACCAACAATGGAACATGGCTTATCAGTGGAAATAATGATATGTATTTCTATTACACTGCTGGCTCTGTTGTAAACACAGGTACTATTAACAAAACCAGTGCGGGAACTACAATCCTGCAAACTGCTTCGTTTACAAATAGCAATGGCGCTATTATCAAAGGATTGGGAACATACAATATGAATTCCAGTGCATTCAGCAACGATGGAATTATAGCTCCAGGCTCATCCCCTGGTTTGCTAACAATAAACAACAATCAACCACTTTCTGCCAGCAGTACCTTAACCATTGAAATGTTTGATGGCTCCGGACCCGGAACAGGCCATGATCAATTATTAAGAAACGGAAATCTTACCTTGGCTGGTACATTAACCGTTACAGAAACAGGTACAGTACCAGCCGGAACATACACGATTATCAATTTACTGTCAGATACGATCAGCGGCAGTTTTTCAACCGTTAACAAGCCGCCCGGTTATGTGCTACAGGTAAATGCCACAACGGTGCAATTGGTAAAAGTGGTTGCCACTCCGCAGCAGAAACCCGGCAGCGGAAACGCCATACAGCTCACCGGCACCGGCAACCTGGCCACATCACCCTATGTCAACCTGGGCAGTGGATTTGATTTCGGAACACAGCCATTTACCTATGAGACCTGGGTGAAAAGGGATGTGATCGGGACCACCCTGAATAATTTTGGCAAAGCACTGTTTGTTGGCGACCTCAACAATTCCTGGGGTGTTGGGATCGACAACAGTAACCTGCTGTTCTTCACCAAGGTTGGGGTTAACGGCGTGTTTTCCACGAAGTCCATCAATGACCTGCAGTGGCACCATGTCGCTGTTGTTTACACCGGCACCCAGATACAGTTCTTCATCGATGGTTTGGCGGCAGGCAACACGGCTTACACGGATAATTTTAACAATACATCCGGTAATTATCTCATAGGACCCAGGCAAAGTTTCGGAAATGCCAACGGCGATCAGACACTTGACGGGAGAATTGATGAGACCAGGGTTTGGACCACAGCGCTCACCCAGTCGCAGATCCGCGACCGCATGTGCCATAAAATCACCCCCGGCGATCCGCTTTACAACAGCCTTTTTGCGTATTACAATTTTGATGAAAGCAACGGCAACACTGCCTTTGATGGCACGGTCAACGCCCGAAACGGCGTTTTTGTCAACAACCCGGTACGGGTTACCAGCGGTGCCGCCATCGGCAATGCAAGTGCACACAATTATGTCACTACAGGGTTGCCTGCAGTCAGTCTGGGCTTCAACGGGCAGGATAACCTCGCGGTTGCTTACACCGCAGGAACTTATACGGGCGAAGCAGGTACCCATGTTTACGTGGTAAGCGAGCAGCCCAACACGGTGAGTGGCATCAACGGTGTGGGAACCAACGACAGGTACTTTGGCGTGTTCAATGCCAACCTGACCTCGCCGGTTTATACCGCAACCTACAATTACACGGGAAATCCCTATGTAACCATTGGAAATGAACCTGGCCTTGTCTTGTACAAACGCATTGACAACAGCTTTACAACCGGCACCCCGTGGAGCGATGCAGCGGCAGTTTTAAATACCACGTCAAATACACTGGTTGCAACAGGTCAAAACACGGAATACATGTTGGGCCAGGGTGCAACATCCACTTTTTACCAGGATGCCGATGGCGATACGTATGGAAATCCTCTGGTAAGTGTTTTATCCGTTTCACAACCATTGGGTTATGTGGCCGACAATACGGATTGCAACGACACACCCGGATCTGGTGCTTTCATCCATCCCGGGGCACCCGAGCGTTGCAATGGCATCGATGACAATTGCAACGGAAGCACGGACGAAGGGGTTGTGCTGCCTGTCATCACGCCGGGTGGTGCAACAACTTTCTGCACAGGCGGCAGCGTGGTGCTTACTTCATCGTTTGCATCAAACAACCTGTGGAGCAATGGCGCGACAACGCAAAGCATTACCGTTTCAACATCAGGCGTGTATTCAGTTTCAAATACACTGTCGTTGTGCGCCTCCGCACCGGTAACGGTTACTGTAAACACGTTGCCGGGCGTGGCAGGAGCCATTACCGGACCCACAACGGTTGTGCAGGGTCAAACCGGTGTGAACTACAGCGTGCCTGCCATTGCCGGGGCAACCGGCTATAACTGGGTACTGCCCGCCGGAGCGGCGATCACCTCGGGCGTCAACACCAATGCCATTGCGGTGAGTTTTGGCAATGTAGCCTCTACAGGTAATTTAACTGTTGAAGGAACAAACGGTTGCGATACGGGACTCGTTTCACCTGCCCTGTTCGTCAGGGTGAATATGGCTGCTTTGCTTACCTTAGGCACGGAAACAGTGACCGGCACAAAATGTTTCAATGCAACCCAAACGATCACGGTAGCGGGAGGAGGCAACCTGTTTACTGTTGCAGGCGGGGGCAGCGCGACCATGATAGCCGGGGTGAATATTCTCTATATGCCCGGAACAACCGTGCAAAGCGGGGGCTATATGAATGGCTCAATTTCCAAGGGCAGTTATTGCGGTCCGCAGGCACCTGCGATGAAGGAGGTTGTTACCGGAAATGAACTGATCGGGGATGATTCCCCACTTCCCAATGACGCAAAATTCTTCAGGATTTACCCGAATCCGACCATGGGAAACTTCACGGTTGAATTAACCGGTGATGTTTCGGGTTCATCCATGGTGAAGGTTGAGATTTTCGGGATGCATGGCGAGCGATTGGTGTACGACGAATATGCAGGAGTGAAAAGACATGAATTTTCTTTGTCCGGCAAGCCGTCAGGGATTTATTTTATCAGGGTCGTCAATGCCGAGGGTTCGGGAACAAGGAAGATCATCAAGCAGTAATTATTCTGCACTCTTCTTTTTAGGAGAGACGCTTTTGAAATTATAGGAAATTCCGACATACCATCCGCATTTCCAGACATCCTTCGATGGAATTGTTTGAACCTGGCCGGCATCTGCAGTATAATACTGGCCTTCTGAGAGCCCGGAGGCAAGTCGTTTTACCTGCCCTATAACTCCTCCTGCGTTGAGGTTAAACCGTGTATCATGGCCCAGCAGCAGGCTGACCCCGAAAAGGAACTTCGTGGCGATGGTGTTGTCGATCATAAACCCGGTATTGATGGCTAAATTTACCCAGGGGTTTGTTCTGAAATAGAAGTGCGCCAGCAGACCAATCCCGACCGTGTAGTTGCCCAGGTTGTCGCGGATAATCTGGTTCTTGTTGGTGGTATCCAGGCCCATGATGCTGTCGGTCGCGACAAAATTCTTCTTGTAAAATACCGTGTCAACGCATTGAACCACTTTTGTGGTATAGTTGTAATCAACCAGGGTTGTCCCGAAAAGTCCGGTACTGAAATCCATCTTGAACCCTCCCAGGTTGTAGTAGGTATAGGTTCTTGAGTCGACTTTCCTGTTGTTTTTAAAGACTGTAAAATTCAGCACCATGTCATCAGCATTGATCACCTGGATAGGCAGCAACGTGGTTGTTTTATAGGAAATTATTTTCTGATAATAGTACAGCCCGGTATTCAGCATCTTGTTGTAATTGTCTGCTACCGCCCCGGAACCGAAGGTTGCGATCAACGGGGCTATTTTCGCGGAGATGGCTTCGGGCGTATTGTCGTTAATTTTAAAATTGGTGCGGATCCTGATATTGATCTCATCAATGCAGGCGGCAAGCACGATGGGGTCGATGAACGGCCGGGCCAGCTTCTCCAGGTAGAATGACTCCATATCCCGGGCAAAGGCTGCCAGAACTTCGGTATCCAGCCCTGTCCCCTGTCCTTCTGCACCAATACTCTTCTCTGCCGGTTGCGCCGGCTGGCCATTTTGCTTGAAGCCACTCATCAGGCTGGCAAACCGCTCTCCCTCTTCCTGGTTGTTGTTTATAAAGTCGTAGGAGAGGCCCACGCTGTCGGTATACGGGTTGTAATTTTCAATCACAACCTGAACATCTTTTCCAATGCGCGGCCTGATCCTTTTAAGACGTGCATTCCCTGAAAATAAATCCTCGTACCGGATCTCTCCGCCGCTAACATTGCAGATAAAGCGGTACTTAACCATCGTAGGATTTGCCGGGGGTTGATTTATTTTCATGGAATTTAGTATCCAATCTTCAAACCCGGGAGGCGGAAGAAAACTAATGCCGGAGTCACGACCAGGTTCAACTGCAGGCTGATCAATGGTTACGGATTTAGTCGTATCAATGAGACAGAGATCGAACTTTTCGGCCTTGTTTTCAAACCGCCACTGCACCTGCAACGTTGCGCAGGGCTTGCCAATCTTTGGCATGATCAGTTTTTTATCCTTCGGATTGTATTTCATCTCGAGGGTGTCCTGAACTTTCAGCAGGATTTCATCCCCAGTGATGATGAAGACAGAACTGCCGGTCATGTTTATCAGTAAAAGCCGGTATTCTGTTGTGTTGCCTGGCATTGTCTGTGGTTTGTTGCCTGTCTTGATTTCAATGAGACGCGTAAACACCTGGTTATATCCCGGCAAGGCAGCCAGGAGCAGGATGCAAATGAAAATGATCTGTTTTGTTTTCATAGGTCGGATTATTTAACTATTTCTACCTCGATCGTTTGTTCAATATCCCTCATATGCATGGCATAGGAAAACTGCTCATCTCCGCCGACAATGATTCCCATTGCCTCTTTTTTTGCATTGAATACCAGTGCGCCCGAATCTCCCTTGCTGGTGGGGCTGGTAAGATTCATGCCCGATTTCCGGGTGATCGACATGAGCTTTTCGAAAACCTGGCTGCTGTTATCGGAGTAAGTGATACGCTTGGATACGTCGTCATTGTAAACGATTGCCTGGCGAAGTTCGTCCGAGTTTATTCCCCTGATAAACACCGTGGTTTCTGAATACTCATCCTGCTGGGTAACATCAATACTTTGCGTCATCCTGAGTTCAGGAGGAATTTGGATTTGAATTCCCGGTTTCAGTTTCGCAAGCCCGATGTCAAAACGGTTGTTGCGAAAACCGAAGCACAAATCACCGATCACCTCCATCGCCGGCGATGCCACATCAATGATCTCCTCTTTGCCATTCGGGACAAAAATATTCCAGTCATGACCATCGCGGAGCACATGATAACATGACATTAGGAAAACCTCCCCCGATGATGTTGATTTTACAAAATACCCAATCGTTCCCTGGTTGAAGAGGTTATGCCGGTTAGCGATCCTGCCGCCTACTGTTGCATCGTGGGATTCGGCTTTCCCGCTGATGATTTTACGGATCCGGATCCGCACCACCTGGTCATGTTCATCCCGCATTTTTAAAAATGCCGGCACTTTTGATGAATGTTCTGCGGAATCAAGGTGGAGTTCAACGCAATACTCTTTCTTCTTCTTTGTGATGATAACACCGGTTGAGATGCCGTTCACGCAGTCCAGTTTGAAAAGTTCCTCCTGGTGCTTTCGGATGGCTGTTTCAACGAAAACTTTTTGGTTTGAAAATGCCGGTTGAAACTCGTGCTTTTTGGTCATGGCTGTTATGTCTGAAATGTTTAAGGCTCGATCCAGAGCACCGAATTTCCTGTTTCGTACCCATTGTCTTCCCACAGGCTGTTGCCCGGGTCAATGATCCATTTGTTGTCGACAACGAACTTATGGGTATACTTTCGCGGATTAAGATACAGGAGGAACCACCAGGTGCCCTGGCGCAGCTCCATCCTGTAATCTTGTGCGCTCCAGTTGTTGAAACTGCCTGTGACGATCGCCTTGTCGGCATCGGAGGGCTGTTCGAGCCTGAACCAGTAGTTTGGTTTCACGGCGAGGTAGGAGTTGATGGTTTTACCCACCCCCACCGTCAATGGGTTTCCGGGGTCGGTGATCCACTCCCCGTCGACCAGGAACTTGTATTCGTAATTCCCGGCTGCAAGCACATAGGGCAACTGCCATCCTCCGATGGTTTTGATCATGGCCAGTTCTTCCTTGTTCCATGCATTGAAGTTGCCGGAAACGATCACCCTTTTTGCGCCATGATATCCTTTCAGGTTAAAAAAGAGGGAATCGCCGATGCCAAGGAAGGAATTCAGGTGACCCATGCCATCGGGCCTCGTCACTTTATTTGCCGGGTCGGTGATCCATTCACCATCGACGATAAACTTATAGGCATGGGTCAGGCGGCCATCGACAACCCGGCATACTTTTTTCGGGTCGAACCGGGCATGCACCACCGTAGCCGCTGCCAGCAAAACCATCGTCAGTATCCATGCACACCAGGCTCTCATTTTTTAACCCCTTTTGTTAAGCAAATACCCATCTCTTTTTTCACTAAATTAATACAAATTCTGCCCTTTGCAAAAAAATCGTACCCGAGCATTCCGTCGATGGGGTATTCATATTTCTGCGACATGGCAGCCAGGCTGCTTTTTTATTCGCATCAATGCTAACCACATTCGATTCGGCCCGGTATCAAGGCAAAAATCGAGGACTTTCCCACCGATGATCGCTTTGACGAACATGACATTGTGGAACACCTCTGTTTTCTGGATGATGTCGTATTTCGCCGGCGGTGCGGAATTGCCGGATCGGCTGCCGTTTTTATCAAGTTTGAATACCTGCAGTTCATTGAGGCTGACATCGATCACGATTTCGACATTTTTCAGCAGGCTCATGCCAAAGAGCCCCGGGATTTTCACTCCCCGCCGGTTTTCAATATGGCCCAGCGGGATCACATCGGCTGAAATATTTGTGTAGGTCAACTCTCCGGCTGCCAGGCGTTTTACATGACAGCGGGCAACACTGGCCGTTGATCCGGTCACCCCGCCACCCTCTTCATCTGCAAAGGTCATTGATCCCCTGAAATAGGTCTTATTCAGAATGGAAACGCTTCCTATGCTCACAGCAACACGTTTAGCCCTGTCAGGGCCGGGAGCAGCCATCAAGGGAAACATCAGCAGCAAAATCATGCAACACGAACCTACCCGGAAGATCATCATTTGTGTTCCTGGAAATCTGATGCAAGATACCAAAAAAAACTCACCACAAGGTTCAGCCGGATGTCACGCGTCACTTGTCACCTGTCACCTGTCACCATTTTTTAACTATCTTTGCACGTTTTTGACAGTGGGGGGTTTTCATGAAGAATTTGCACGATGGCGTTACAAAGTGTCTGCTGGTGCAGACGAAATTTTCAGCATACAGTTTCTGGAATTACCAGGAGGTGTGCGAAATGGTCGGAAAAAAATACCCTGCCGCTCCGCTTGGCCTGCTCACCGTTGCCGCTTTGTTGCCACAGCACTGGCAGTTCAGGCTGATCGACGAGAATGTTGAGCCTTTGCTCGACGAGCACCTGAAATGGGCTGAACTTGTATGCATCGGGGGCATGCTGCCGCAGCAAAACAGCATGCTTGATCTCATCGCCCGCGCCCATCGGCTGGAAGCAGTAGTCGTTGTTGGCGGGCCCGATCCCACCTCGCAGCCCGATCTTTACCATGAGGCCGATTTCCTGGTGCTTGGAGAGGGGGAAATTACCATTCCCATGTTCCTGGCTGATTTGAAAAACGGGGCGAAAGGCGGAAAGTACATCTCCCCCGACAGGGCCGACATGCTGAAGGCTGTGGTTCCCCGTTACGACCTGATCCGGTTCGCAGATTACATCATGATCGGATTGCAATTTATCCGAGGATGCCCGTTTAACTGTGAGTTTTGCGATGTGATTGAACTTTACGGCCGCACTCCCCGATTTAAGAACAATGAGCAGGTTATCAAAGAGTTGCAATCACTCTATGACCTGGGATACCGTGGCCATATCGACATGGTCGATGATAACTTTATCGGCAACAA
This sequence comes from Bacteroidales bacterium, assembly GCA_038212325.1. Lineage (GTDB taxonomy): Bacteria > Bacteroidota > Bacteroidia > Bacteroidales > FEN-979 > CAIVAT01. The sequence continues at coordinate 7,716 of JBBQUQ010000080.1, read as the reverse complement.
GAAAAAAGTCAAAGAACTTTTGCGTGAAATCATCGCGTGGACGAAAGCACGGAAATACCCCTTTTACTTTACAACCGAGGCTTCGGTGAACCTGGCCGACGATGACGAACTGCTGCAACTCATGAAGGATGCCGATTTCAGGTACGTTTTCCTGGGAATTGAAACCCCCGACAATGAAACACTTGCGCTGAACAATAAAAATCAGAATGTAGATAAATCCATCGAAGAGGCCGTGATGAAGATCATGTCGTACGGGATGGTGAGCAATGGCGGTTACATCCTTGGATTTGACAGCGATCGGCCGCAAATTGCCGACCAGATGATCACCTCCATCCAGGATTCGGGCATTTGCATGGCGATGATCGGACTTTTATATGCCTTGCCCAATACCCAGCTTACCCGCAGGCTGGAGCTGGAAAACCGATTATTTCACTACCATTCGCGGTCGGTAACGGATACCGATATCGATCAGACGACGAGCGGGCTGAACTTCCTGACGCTTACGTCGCGGGTCGAAATCCTGCAAAACTATATCCGGATCATTGAAGCCATTTTCAAGCCTGCGAATTATTACCAGCGGGTTGTATACACCGGACTGCACGTGAAAACGGCATACAAGCACAAGCCCGATTTTAAAACATGGCTGGTCTATATGCGCTCCTTCCTGAGGGTTTGTAAAAAGGCCGGCTTTTCGAAGGCAACGGGATATTACTACTGGAAAATGTTCTTTACGGTTCTTTTTCGCAACCCAAAAGGCATTGAACCAGCCGTGAACCTGGCTGCCATGTTCATCCACTTCAGAAAACAAAAGGAGTACATTGTTTCGGTTACGGGACAGATCATTTCCGGCATTGAAAAAACGGGGGAGAAGGCGTTTAATGAAAGGATGATGGGGAGAACGTGAGGCGTGAGATGAAATACAAATACACTTAGTTATTATGGCAGAAATGATCGTGGAGCCGATTGAAAAATACGGGCTCAGCAAAGAATCCAGGCCCAAGGTACTCTTCTCAAAGATAGGCATTGTCGGGTGCGGCAGTGTGGGACAGGAATTGGCCATCACTGCATCGAAACATGGCATTGAGGTGGTTTTTCTTGAACTCAGTGAGGCGTTGATCAAGCGCTCGATTGATGAGATCAGGAAGGAGCTGGACGGTGAAATCAACCACTGGGGTCTTACTCCCGGAGAAAAAACAGCTATACTGTCAAGGATAAAAGGCACCCTTTTGTTCTCTGATTTCCACGAGTGTGAATTGGTTATCGAGACCATCAAATCAAAACTGGGGCAATCAAGTTTTGATCTCCGCAAAGAGGTTTTTTTAAACATTGAAAGGGAGGTGAGCAAAGAGTGCATCATCGCAACAAATTCCTCCACGATTGTTGTGACGGAATTGTCGTCTGAGCTGCGTTACAAAGACCGTTGCGTCAGCTTGCATATTTCCACCACGGCCCCTGGCGCCAGTGTGGTGGAGCTGGCTAAAGGACTGCATACATCCGGGGAAGCATACGACAAAGTGCTCAAGTTTGTGACGCTTCTCGAAAAAATCGCGATCCCGGTAATGGAGTCACCGGGACTGGTTAGTGTGAGGCTGTTCGTGGTTTTGCTGAACGAGGCATGCGAGACGCTGATGGAAGGAGTAAGTACGATGGAAAATATCGACCTTACACTGCGCTCCTGCTTTAACATGCCCCTCGGGCCATTTGAGTTTGCTGATAAAGTCGGATTGGATAAAGTCATGCGTTGGATGGAAAACCTATATGCTGAATTCGGATCCTCGCGTTACATTGCCTCGCCGTTAATCAAGAAGCTGGTGCGGGCAAACAGGTGCGGAAGAGGTTGCGGGATCGGTTTTTACCGATATGATGTAAACGGAGATAAAATCGTGGAAGAAACGCTATAACAAACGGAACGCTATGAATATTCTTGTATTGAACTGTGGGAGTTCTTCCATCAAATACCAACTATACAATATTGAAAATCAACAACTTTTTGCCAAAGGAATTGTCGAAAAGATAGGGCTGAAAGGCTCCTTTTTAAGGCATGAGAAAGAAAACGGCGATAAGGTGAAGCTTGAAGGCGAGGTAATCGATCATCAAACCGGTATTGAATATGTTTTGGGAGTATTGATCAGCAAGGAACATGGCTGTATCAGCACCTTGTCGGAAATTAACGCCGTTGGGCACCGGATGGTTCATGGCGGGGAGCGTTTCCAGGAAAGCAGCCTCATTAACGAAGAAACCATTAAAGATTTCAAGGCCTGCATCCCCCTGGCACCGCTTCACAACCCGGCCAACCTGAAAGGGGTCGTCGCCATGCAGCATTTGCTGCCCGAGGTACCCCAGGTGGCAGTGTTCGACACGGCATTTCACCAGACCATGCCACCCCGCGCTTATATGTATGCCATCCCATACTCGCTGTACAAAAAGTACGGCATCCGCCGCTACGGGTTTCATGGCACAAGCCATTACTATGTTGCAAGACGGGCTTGCGAGATCCTGGGCGTAAGCATGGATTCGTTGAAAATCATCACCTGTCACCTTGGAAACGGCACCTCTATGGCTGCCATCAAAAACGGGAAATCGATCGATACCTCCATGGGGCTAACCCCTGTTGAAGGACTGATCATGGGTACCCGGTCGGGCGATATGGACCTTGGAGTTCTTACCTTTGTGATGGAGAAAGAGGAACTCAACATCGCCGTTGCCAATACGCTGGTCAACAAACACAGCGGGATGCTGGGGATTACCGGCGTCTCCTCCGACATGCGGGAGATCGAAAAAGAGGCGGAAGCCGGGAATGAAAGGGCAATACTCGGGCTCGATATGTTCCGCTACCGTATTAAGAAATATATCGGCGCCTATGCTGCTGCGCTCGGCGGACTTGATCTTCTCATCTTCACCGGCGGTATCGGGGAGAACGACCCGGTTACACGTGAACTATGCTGTTCAGAAATGGAATTTATGGGGTTGGAATTCGATAAACTGAAGAATAACGGGGTGCGCAGCAAAGAAGTTTTGATCAGCACGCCGGGCTCGAGGGTTAAGGTAATGACGATCCCTACGAATGAAGAGCTCGTTATCGCTGAACATACGCAAAGGATTGTATCAGCAATGGGAATAAACTGAAAAATTCGTACTTTTGAACCTGACTCTATTGCAGATCCATGGCATTGACCCTTCGTTATATCAAAACAGCATCATTTTTTTTCCTGTTCCTTACAGTTACGTGTGCCATGGCCCAGGGTACCTGGGAGCGGATAAGTGTGCCCACAAACCAGTTTTTAAAGTCAGTTTGCTTTACCGACAGCCTGTATGGCTGGGTTGCGGGCGATTCAGGCATCATCCTGCACACCACCGACGGAGGTGGTCACTGGGTGCTGCAGGACACCCATGCCACCAACGAGGTTCAGGATGTATTTTTCCTGAACCGCAACCTGGGATGGGCATCTACCTTCAACTACAGCTCCGCTCCTTTTGGAACCATCCTGCTGAATACCACCAACGGCGGCGCCAGTTGGCAGGCTCATCCATACCCGGCCGAAAATATCTTCATCACCTGCATTCTCTTCCGCGATTCGCTGAATGGCTGGATGGGAGGCATGCCGCACGCCCTCGTCAGGACCACAAACGGCGGGATCAATTGGGCGCAGGCAGCCATCGACACCAGCACCCTTGCCTTTTTCCCCGTGTTAAGCATACAGTTTTACAACGAACAGTATGGCTATGCAAGCGGAGGGATGTTTGACATTGCCGGGGTGTTATGGCATACTTCAAACGGGGGCGACATGTGGTATGCCATCGATCCGGCCCAGGCTCCGGCCGATGAAGTTCACGGGCTGCATCTTTTCGATTCCCTGCATGTGATGGGAGCCGGCGGCGATCCCGATTTTGGATACGGCGTCGGGATGACCCGAACATCTGACGGCGGGCTTAACTGGAGTTATGATGAACTTACCATACAGGGAAATGCCTACGACCTGGATTTCAGGAATGGAAATGAGGTATGGGCCCCGCTCGGAACCAGGCGGAAGCTGATCTACAGCATCGATTCGGGCGTAACCTGGTCGGAAATACCTTCGCCGGATGCCACGGCGATTTATGACATGACTTTTCCCGATTCACTGCATGGCTTTGCTGTCGGAAAGGAGGGAGCCATGCTGAAATATATTCCGCCGGTTATTCCCTCGGTGCATCCTGTTACGGCCATGCCACCGGGATTCTCCCTGTACCAGAATATGCCCAATCCTGCCGCATCGGGAACCATTATCCGCTACGCGGTGCCTGATGGAAACGACGGAAACGGTTTCGGCAGCAGGAGGTCAGCCGCGCAACTTCAGTTAAGGATATGCAATGCCTTCGGAAATGAGGTAGCCTGCCTTGCAACTGATAATACCACTTCGGGGGATCATGAAATCGTGGTCGATGTGTCGGGGTGGCAGGGAGGAATCTACTTTTACATGCTTCAAATGGATTCACCCGGTCAAAACCGCGTTGTTACTTTGCCGAAACGCATGGTCGTCCTGGGTGGAAAACCACATGAATGACAACAAAAAATTCTCGCAGATTCAAACAGGAAATGTCGCAGAAAGGATCCTCTGCTGTTGTGGTACCAGGCTTGACCGGTGCAAAAAACTATATTTGGCTGACTGCGGTACTTGCGATCACGTTCATTGTATTCATCCCTTCTGTCAAAAACGGGTTTGTTACCTTTGATGACCCTCAGTATGTACTTGAAAATCCATATATTAAAAGTTTTTCTGCCGACAACCTTGGTATCATCTTCACATCAGATGCCAACAACCTGGGAAACTACCATCCGCTGACCCTGTTATCACTGGCGGCCAACTATACTTGTTCTGAACTTGATCCCACCTCATATCATGTGGTCAACATCATGCTGCACATGGTCAATACGCTCCTGGTTTTTCTGCTTGCCCTGATCTTGTTTACCAGGCTGGGAACCGGCCACGGGCAACTGCTCAGTGCAATTGCCGCGCTTTTATTCGGGATTCATCCGCTGCATGTTGAGTCTGTTGCATGGATATCAGGGCGGAAAGATTTGCTTTATACCTGTTTTTACCTGCTCGCCCTGATTGCCTATACCCGGTATCTCGGCAATAAGGCCATTAAAAATTATATCCTTTCCGTTCTTTTCTTCCTGCTGTCGCTGTTGTCGAAAGGAATGGCCGTAACCCTTCCACTTTCGATCATTGCCGTTGATTACCTTTATAAACGAGATATTATAAGCAAGCGGGTCATCCTGGAGAAGATACCGTTTTTTCTGTTATCGCTTTTATTCGGCATCCTGGCAATCGGGGTTCAGCAAGCCCAGGGAGCAACAGAGATAATGAAATTCAGCTTTCCGGAAAGAATTGTTTTCGCCTCATTTGGATATGCGCAGTACCTGGTTAAGTTTCTTGTGCCGTATCAATTATGCGGTTATTATCCCTACCCTGATTTAGAGAACGCAAACATACCGCCGTTATGGTATTTTTCACTGATTCCCGTGTTGCTCAGCGGATTGCTGCTGGTGTATTTCATCCTGGTCCGGCCGAACCGTAAAATAGTTTTCGGGGCACTGTTTTTTATCGTGAATGTGGTCTTCGTGCTTCAGCTTTTCCCGGTGGGAAGTGCGGTAATGGCCGATCGGTATACCTATTTGTCTTCGTTCGGCCTTCTTTTCCTGGTGTCGCTGGGCATTGGTGAACTTCTCCGGAGGTTCAATTCTTTCAGGGCAATTGTATTGGGCAGCTTTTTGCTCTATGCTGTCCTGCTTTCTGCGATTTCGGTCGGGAGGCAGGCGGTTTGGCACGACAGTTATAGTTTCTGGAATGATGTTGTGGCTGAAAATCCCGGTTTCTACCCTGCCATCAACAACCTGGGTGAGTTTTATGAAAATGACGGGAGGACGCAGGAGGCATTGCAAATGTTCAGCAATTCCATAGAGGCAAACCAGCAAAACCCCAACGCCTGGTTTCACAGGGGAAGCATTTACGGAAAATCGGGCAATTACCCGGCGGCCATATCAGACCTGAGCCAGGCGATCAAACACCGGCCAGGGTTCACACAGGCATACATCAACCGTGCAATCGCCAGGGCCATGAACCAGGATTACCGCGGCGCTCTTGCCGACCTGGATACCGTGATCATGCAAGGCAAAAATGAATCGGCATATTTTAACCGTGGCATCCTGAAGAACCAGTTAAAGGAGTATGCCCGGGCCATCCCGGATTTCGAGGAAGCGATAAATCTTAATCCTTCGTGCGCCAAATGTTACTATTCACTGGGACTGGCAAATTATAACGCCGGGATGTATCCTGAGGCAATCAAATCATTTACAACATGTATTGCGATGGACCCGGCCTACGGTTATGCTTACTATTACAGGGCGCTCTCATATCTGGAAGTCAAAAACCCAGGCAGTTCCTGCGGTGATCTTCAAAAAGCTGTTAACTTTGGAATTAAAGAGGCAGCCCCGTTACTTGAACAGTACTGCCGGCAGGGAAATTGAAATTCGTTGCAGGGATAAAAGATGGAGTAGTTTTTTTTACAGGCAACTTTTATTTATTCTGGTTGTCTGTTTGGACATGTGCTACCCTATTTAACTGCCGAAAAGAAAAAGTATTTAAGTAATGTAATATTTATTTTGTCTAATTTGCGGTAATATTTTGCAAGGCAACATGGGGTTATCTTCGGTAGTATCAAGGCATTGATCAGCATTGAAACTTGCCATAACAAATACGGAAATCCGTAAATTTAAAAAAATGAATCCCAAAGCCTTGCAAAATATTTATATGGTAAAAAAATAATTTGTAAATTTGCACAAACTCCAAAATGCACATCATGAAAGTCATAAAATATAGTTCACTCGTCATCACCCTGCTGATCACCCTGCTGATCTGCCTGACAGGTTCTAAACTGCATGCTCAGGTTGGCATTCACAGCAGCACGATCAATGGTTCAAGCAGCGCCATGCTCGATGTCTTTTCCACGGATAAAGGGCTCTTGATCCCCCGTCTATCTGCCGTTCAACGAGGTCTCATCCCTTCGCCTGCGGCAGGATTGCTGATTTTCAATACAACCACAGGCCGTTACAACTATTTTACCGGCGCTTTCTGGTACCAGATTGAAACAACCTTTGTTTCTGCCATTACCGGTACCGGCAAACCGGGGGGCGGCGTTTCTGTTTCTTCAGATCCCGGCAAGCAGCCAGACAGCTCTGCCATGCTCGATGCAAGCGACCCGAACAGGGGGTTTTTATTTCCCAGGACAACGCCGGGGCTAATTTCAGCGCCTGAGAACGGTTTGATCATCTACGACATGTCGGCCAACCTCCTGAAGTATTATTTTGAGAATGAATGGTTCCCGGTATGCGCTGTTACAACCGGCCAGCCGGGGATTTCGGGCAACCAGGCCGCCATTGGCGTAGCCATCAATAAAACAGGTGCCCAGGCACACCAGTCGGCCATCCTGGATGTTTCTGCACCCGACAAGGGTATCCTCATCCCACGCCTCACTGCCGCACAGCGTGACGGACTGTATGCCGTTGCCGGTCTCACGATTTTCAACACAACCTCACGGGCCATAGAGTATTTTGACGGATCAAACTGGCTCAGGATGAACATCATCCTGCCTGCCAGCGTAACCATTGCAGCCACCGCTTCAACGGTGTGTTCCGGAACTCAGGTAACCTTCACTGCGACGGAGGTCAACGGC
>JBBQUQ010000079.1:0-15922 GCA_038212325.1 Bacteroidales bacterium | reverse complement strand
GGCCAGCCGGTTCGATGCTGAATGTTAAAGAATGGGATACCGGGAAACCAATGGGAAAGATCCCCCAGGTTAAGCACACCTTCAATGTGATAGGCAACATGAATGAGCATCAGCTTGCAATCGGAGAAACCACCTTTGGCGGACGGGAAGAACTGGGAGAGCAACCGGGAGCCATCATCGACTATGGCAGCCTGATCTACATTACGCTTCAGCGCGCCAAAAATGCAAGGGAGGCGATCCGCATGTTCGGCGACCTCGTGAAGGAATTTGGTTACGCCAGCAGTGGCGAATCTTTCTCCATTTCCGACCCGAATGAGGCATGGATTCTCGAGATGATCGGGAAGGGCAAAGAGGAGAAAGGTGCCGTATGGGTTGCCATGCGTATTCCCGATGGTTATGTCAGCGGTCATGCCAACCATCCGCGCATTACCCAGTTCCCGATGAATGATCCCGAAAATTGTATTTATGCCCCGGATGCGATCTCCTTTGCCCGTAAAATGGGCTGGTTTGCCGGAGAGGACAAGGAATTTAGTTTTTCAGACACTTATGCACCCCTCGACTTCAGTGGCGCGCGAGCCTGCGAAGCACGCGTGTGGGCTATGTTCAACCGCGTTAACTCCACTATGGGCCAATACCAGGATTATGCCATGGGCCATATCATCAAAGGAAAATATGATTATCCTTCAAACCGCATGCCTTTGTGGGTGAAACCCGATCGTAAACTGAGTGTGAATGACGTGATGAACTTGATGCGCGACCATTATGAAGGCACCAAAATGGACATGACCAAAGATATCGGCGCCGGTCCGTTCACCTGCCCTTACCGCTGGCGCCCGATGACCTGGAAGGTCGACAGCGTGGGTTACATCCACGAACGCGCAACCTCAACCCAGCAAACCGGGTTTGTCTTCGTAGCTCAGTCACGCAACTGGCTGCCCGATCCGATCGGCGGAATTCACTGGTTTGGCGTCGACGATACCTATACCATGGTCTATTCTCCCATGTATTGCGGAATGACAGAAGTACCGGAGGCCTACAAAGTCGGAAACGGCGATATGCTTACCTACTCACCCACATCGGCATTCTGGACTTTCAGCATGGTTTCGAACTGGGCCTATACCAAATATGACTACATGATCAAGGATATTCAACCTGTTCAGCAGGCACTGGAAATGAAATATGTAACAGAGGTGGCCGGCATCGATATGAAAGCTGCCGAACTGTATAAGAAAGACAAGGCATCAGCGATTAAGTACATCACCGATTTCTCCGTAACAACTGGCCAGGCGACAGTTAAGCGCTGGCAGGATATGTTCCAGTACCTTTTTGTGAAGTATATGGATGGAAACGTCAAGAAGGAGAAGGATGGCAAATTTGAACGCAACCCCTATAATGAGCCTGTCATGCCCTCGCAACCCGGATACCCCGAATGGTGGCTGAAAGATATCGTAAAAGGCCATGGAGATGTGGTCAAACAGATCGGGAAATCAACTCATTAAACAAATGCGGAACATGGAAGAACAAAACTCTTCAACAAGGAACTACAAGATCTACTTATCAATCCTGGCAATCCTGTTGCTGGTGCTTCTCTTCTGGCTGTTCATTCAGCGGTCGCAACTGTTGAAACTGGTCAAGGAAAAAGATGACCAGAAAATTGAATTGCAGCACAACCTCGATTCGCTGATGGCCGAGCACAACAAAATCAAGGTTTCCTACGGTGCCCTGTCAGATACCCTGAAGGCCAAAGACAGCCTCATCCAGGTCAACGCGCTGGAGATTAAAAAACTGCTGGATACCCAATGGGAATACAATACCATCCGGAAAAAATTCGAGCGGTTGCAAAAGGTTGCCCAGGGATATGTACACCAGATGGATTCGCTATACACCGTTAACCGCGAACTTACCGCCGAAAACGACCGCATCCGCCAGGTGGTGAAGACCGAGCAGAACCGGAATCAAACCCTCATGAAAGATAAAGAGGAACTGAAGGAAAAAATGAACTCTGCGGCTTACATCAAAGCCTACAACGTGACAGCCACCCCCTATAAATTAAAATCGGGCGGCAGCAAAGAGCAGGTAACCGATAAGGCAAGCCGCACCGACCGTATCAGGGTATGCTTTACGATCGGGGAAAACCCGCTGGTAACCCCGGGAAAAAAGAATGTTTACATTCGCATCGTGCGGCCCGACGATGTTGTTGTCATCAAAAGCAAATACGACACCTTCGAATTCAACGGGCAAACACTCCCCTTTTCACTGCGTGAAGATATTGACTACCAGGGTAAAGCCATGCGGGTTTGCGTGGATTGGACCAAACGCAACAACGACAACCCTGCAATGAAGGGAAAATATATGGTAACGGTTTTTGCCGATGATAAAGAAATAGGAACCGGCTCCTTCGACTTGAAATAATTCCATTCATATGCGAATTGGTATTTTAACAGCCGGAGGCGATTGCCCCGGGATCAATGCAGCCATCAGGGGGGTAGGCAAAACAGCCATCCTCGAACATGGCATGGAGGTGATCGGCATCTCTTCCGGCTTTCTGGGGCTGATCAATGAAGAGTATGTGCACCTCGACGAAACTTTGTTATCGGGGATCCTCACCCTTGGAGGCACTATCCTCGGAACATCCAGGGAAAACCCATTTAAGAAGGGCAATACGTTCAATGCCATTGATAAGCCAAAGCTTATTAAAAAGCATTATCATGAACTTGGCCTGGATGCCCTGGTTTGCATAGGCGGCAACGGCACGCAGCGAACGGCAGCACAGCTTTCGGAGTATGGTTTGAATATCATCGGGATCCCAAAAACCATCGATAACGATGTGTGGGGAACGGATGTTACCTTCGGTTTTGATTCGGCATTGTGGATCGCAACCGAAGCCATCGACAGGCTGCATACGACTGCCAACAGCCATAAACGCATCATGGTGATCGAGGTGATGGGACATCACGCCGGTTGGCTCGCACTCTATTCGGGGATGGCAAGCGGCGGTGACGTCATCCTGCTTCCCGAAATCGATTTCGACATCAACATGGTCGCCCGGTGCCTGAAAAAACGCGCCATCAATAAAAAACCATATTCCATTGTCGTTGTTGCTGAAGGAATTCCCACTCCTAAAGGTGAATCTGCAGGCCACTATGTTGCCAACAGCATCAAAGAGCTGACCGGACTTGAAACCAGGGAAACCATTCTTGGATATATTCAGCGCGGAGGCAGCCCGTCGCCGATGGACCGTGTTCTTGCAACCCGCTATGGAGCTTATGCTGTTGAGCTGATTGCCAGGAAAAAATTCGGCGAGATGGTTTCGCTCAAAGGTGACCAAATTACCTCGGTTCCCCTTGCAGAAGTTGGCGGAAAATTAAGGCTTGTGCCGGAAGATCATCCCTTGATTGAAAAAGCGCGCAGGATGGATGTATGCTTTGGCAAAGAGTCCCGCTAATCGTAAAACCTGATATCCTTGATGTTGAGTTGGAGGTTCACCGAACCATTCCATTCATTCACCTCAACATGATAACAGATATTGAACGGAATCTGCTTTGCGATCAATTCAAAACGCTCTCCTTGCTGAAACGCAATGGCTGAAAATGGTCCGCCGGCAACCTCCGGATGAACTACAGATAGTTTCAGGTGGTTTTTTCCCACGATTCTCGACCCTCCGGCATCCATTACACCTTTGGTCATGAACAAGGGCGCCATGTTTCCGGGCCCGAAGGGGGCAAATTGCTTCAGGATGCTGTAAAACCGGGAACTTATATTGCTGAGCGGCAGCAATTCATCAACTTCTAAAACAGGCACCAGTTCAATTCCCTGCAAGCGCTCCTGCACTGCTGATTCGAAACGCGCAGTAAAAGCCTCCAGGTTTTCAGGTTTGAGCGAGAGGCCTGCAGCAAATTTATGCCCGCCAAAATGTTCCAGGAGGTCGCTGCAGGCATCCACCGCCTCATAAATATCGAAATCCCGCACACTCCTGGCCGAACCGGTGATCAACCCGTTAGAAAGTGTAAGCACGATGGTGGGCCGGTAGTAAGATTCGGTAAGACGTGACGCCACAATGCCAATAACGCCTTTGTGCCAGTCGGGATGATAGATCACCGTCGACCTCGCCGATTTGAGACGCTCGTCGGCCCCGATCATTCCGAGGGCTTGCATGGTGGCCAGTGCATCAAGCGTTTTCCGTTCGGTGTTGTGCGCATTGATCTGCACCGCTGCGTGTTTGGCATCCTCCAGGTCTTTGGTAATCAGCAGCCTGACTGAATTCTTTCCACTTTCAATCCTTCCTGCGGCATTGATCCGCGGACCAATCATGAATACCAGGTCGGTGATGGTGAGTTCGCGGTTAAAAACACATCCGCCAAGTCCGTCATCATTTTTCATCATTGCCGAATAGCGCAGAAGCGCTTCAAGCCCGGGCCTTGGGTGTGTGTTGATCAGTTTGAGCCCGTAGTAAGCCAGGATACGGTTTTCACCGGTAATGTCAACAATGTCTGAGGCGATGCTGATGGCAACCAGGTCGAGATACTGAACCAGCTCTTCGAACGGAAGATTTTTCTGCTGGGAGTAAGCCTGGATCAATTTGAAGCCAATGCCGCACCCCGACAGTTCCTTGTAGGGATAGTTGCAGTCGCTTCGCTTCGGGTCAAGAACTGCGACAGCTGCCGGAATCTCAGCACCCGGCCGGTGGTGATCGCAGATGATAAAATCGATGCCTTTCGACGATGCATAGGCAACTTTTTCCATTGCTTTGATCCCGCAATCAAGGGCGATGATCAACTTTACATTGGTCTCGGCCGCAAAATCAATCCCCTTTACAGAAATGCCATAGCCTTCGGTGTAACGGTCGGGAATGTAAAAATCTATCTCTGAATGATAACGCTGAAGGAATGTATAAACCAGCGAAACAGCCGAAGTGCCGTCTACATCATAATCGCCGTAAACCAGTATCCGTTCGTTGTGTTCAAGGGCACTGGCGATGCGGGCAATGGCTTTGTCCATGTCCTTCATCAGGAACGGATCAAAAAGGTCTTCCAGTACCGGTCTGAAAAATGTCCGTGCCTCCTCAAAAGTTGTTATCCCTCGCTGCACCAAAAGGTTCGCCAGAGAATTTTCAATGCCCAGCTTTTTCGATAACTCTTTGACCATCTCAGGATCACCTGGTGGCTTCAGCACCCAACACTTGTCCATCTTACTTTTCTTAATGCTAAATTACGAATTATTCCCATTGCCTGTTTGCCCGCCTGGCCTATAATCTAAAACTCAGCATTCTTCGGCGTCCTGGGGAATGGGATCACATCGCGGATATTCGACATCCCGGTGACAAAGAGGATCAGCCGCTCAAAACCAAGACCGAAACCGGCATGGGGCGTTGTTCCGAATTTGCGGGTATCGAGATACCACCACACATCCTTCTCGGGGATATTCATCTCATGAATCCGCATCAGCAGGGCCTCAAGATTTTCTTCACGCTGGCTGCCGCCAATGATCTCGCCGATCTTCGGAAATAGCACATCCATGGCACGCACCGTCTTCCCATCCTCATTCATTTTCATGTAAAAAGCCTTGATGTCTTTCGGGTAGCCGGTGAGAATGACCGGTTTGCCAAAATGTTTCTCCACAAGGTACCGTTCATGCTCTGCCTGCAGATCGGTGCCCCAGTCAACAGGGAATTCCCATGCCTGTCCCGATGCCTTGAGGATATCGATGGCTTCGGTATAAGTGAGCCGCTCGAACGTTCCGCCGATAACCTGTTTCAGCCTGTCGATCAGCTCATTGTCGTACATTTTATTAAGAAATTCAAGGTCATCCATGCAGTGATCAAGCGCATACTGCATGAGATACTTCAGGAAATCTTCCGCCAGGTCCATGTCGTCATGGATGTCGTAAAAGGCCATCTCCGGCTCGATCATCCAAAATTCAGCCAGGTGGCGCGGAGTATTTGAATTTTCGGCCCTGAACGTCGGCCCGAAAGTATAAACCAGGGAAAGCGCCATGGCGCCGAGCTCTGCTTCCAATTGACCGCTCACCGTAAGTTTGGTCTCTTTCCCAAAGAAATCCTGGCTGTAATCCACGTGACCATCCGGTAAAAGCGGCGGATTTTTATCATCGAGCGTCGATACGCGGAACATCGCCCCGGCACCCTCGGCATCCGAACCTGTGATGATCGGGGCATGCAGGTAGCAAAATCCCTGGTCGTTGAAATATTTGTGAATGGCGTAGGCCATGGCATGACGGATGCGCAACACGGCGCCAAAGGTGTTTGTACGGGGCCGCAGATGGGCAATCTCGCGCAGGAATTCCAGTCCGTGCCCTTTTTTCTGCAATGGATAGCTCTCCGGATCGGCAGTGCCGTAAACTTCAATCTCTTTTGCCTGTACTTCCACAGACTGGCCCTGTCCCACCGACTCGACAAGGATCCCCTTCACGGCGATGCAACTTCCTGTCGTGACTAATTTCAGCACTTCATCCGAAAAATTTGCCACTTCTGCAACAACCTGTATATGATGAATGACCGAGCCATCGTTCAGGGCAATAAAATTGATGTTTTTATTTCCCCTCTTTGTCCTTACCCAGCCTTTGATGAGCACCTCGCTTCCATATTCTTTCGATTTCAGCAAATCGACGATCCTGTTCCTTCTTGTATGTTCCATTGATATTAAGTATTAATCTGGCAAATTTACTCAAATGCTGCGAATTTTTAACCACTAACTTTCCTGCGGATGTTTCATGCAGATCTGCGAAGTTGAAATCCTTACCTTTGCGGTGCATGACATCAACGCTCAACATCACTCCTTTCGAAAAATGGCTGCCGGTTTCATCCCCTCCGATGGTCATTGCAGGCCCATGCAGCGCCGAAAGCGAGGAGCAGGTGATGGAAACAGCCATCGGTGTTGCTGCCATCCCGCAGGTGAAAATTTTTCGTGCCGGGATCTGGAAGCCGCGCACACGGCCGGGCGCTTTTGAGGGCGTAGGAACCATCGGCCTTAAATGGATGCAGAAAGCCAGGGAACAAACCGGTTTACTGCTTACCGTGGAGGTAGCCAATCCACGACATGTGGAAGAGGCGCTGGACCATGGCATCGACATTCTCTGGATCGGTGCCCGTACCGTTGTGAATCCCTTTTCTGTGCAAGAGATCGGCGAGGCCATCGGCAACCGCGACACCCCTGTGATGGTGAAAAACCCGCTGAATCCCGACCTCAAAACGTGGCTGGGGGCCATTGAACGGCTGAACCGGATGGGGCTTAAAAAGATCATCGCCGTGCATCGCGGGTTCTCCTTCTTCAATCGTTCGCCTTACCGCAATGCACCCATGTGGGAGATTCCCATCGAACTCAAGAGGTTGTGCCCAAACCTGCCCATTATTGTCGACCCAAGCCATATCTGCGGGAACAGGGAGCTGATTCCCGGAACCATGCAGAAAGCGCTCGACCTTGAGATGAACGGACTGATGATCGAAACGCACTCCAATCCTTCAAAGGCGCTTACCGATAAAAACCAGCAGGTCACGCCAGCCCAACTAAAGGACCTTATTTTAAAGCTGATCCTGAGGCGTGAAGCCGACAACAGCGAATTTTCGCATATACTGGGAGAATTGCGCTCGGAAATCGACAAACTGGACGAAGAACTGATTGACATCCTCGCCCGGCGCATGAACGTGGTGGAAGAGATCGGGACCTATAAAAAAGTCAATAAAATCACAATTCTCCAGCTAAAAAGGTGGAGCCAGCTTACCAACGACCGCATTGAGGCCGGCATTAAACTAGGGCTTACCCGCGAATTTATCCTGAAATTGCTTGAAACAGTTCATGAAGAAGGCATCCAACGCCAGATCGATGTCATGAACCGTGAAGAAACCTGATTTGGGCTACATCCATTTCCTTACCTTGAAATAGATCATCATCACCACGGCGATGCCCAGCATGATCGTGGAAACGATCACGAATGAATAAACATGTTCCTGGAACGGGAGCTTGATGTTCATGCCGTAAAGGCTGGCAATAAATGTCAGCGGCAGGAGTACCGACGATACCAGGGTCAGTATTTTCATGACCTCATTTGTCTTGTTCACCTGCAATGAATCGAAGGTCATGGAATACCCTTTGATCAACTCACCGTCATCCTCCACCATGTCCCAGATCTTCTGATAATAGTCCATGATGTTGCCCCAGTAATCCTCCATGTTCTCGGCAAATCCCTTGATCACACCACTTTGCAATTTGTTGAACAACACCATCTGTGGCTTGAACATGGTATTGAGCAGGATCACGTTTTTACGCGTCATCGATATCTTCTCGATGGTTGATTCTGCTTTCCTGGAAAAAAGTGATTTCCCGCAGTCATCCACATCCTTGTCTACCCGTTCAACCAGCCGCTGTGTATCCTTCATCAGGTGGTCGAGGATTTCATAAAAAAGGGCATCGCTGCTGCCGACCTCCATGCGCCCGGAAACAGGCGATTTTGCCTTTTCACGGTTAAAAAGATCCTTGAGCATCCATTGTGATTTGCCGATGCTGATCAGGTAATCCTTTCCCCAGAAAAACTTTATTTCCCGGATCTCCACAAACTGCTCTGTCACTCCGAAATCGGGGAAGTGAAGGATGATAAAATGGTAATCGTCATAAATATCAATCTTGGGTCGCAGGTTCACCTCTGTACGGCAATCCTCCAGGTCGAGCGGGTGAAAATGGTACCTTTCCTGCAATGCCTGGAGATCATCTTCGCTGGGCCTTACGATATGCGACCACCTCAGTGTTCCGAATTTGATAGTTTCAATCACGGCAGTTTAGTTCAATGGGTGAATAATCAATGGTCCGTCAACTTCCGACCTGTCAAAGGTATCAATAATTTAACCTTGAACCTTATCTTTGATGAGTCCGGTATAAAAACTCATCAATTTTGAATTGCCAATAGCTTTAGCTATTGGTTAGAGGTGAAAAATGAACTCGGCTTTAGCCAAATAATTGATATTTAATTGTTTGGCTAAAGCCAATTATTTAATGAATTCCTCAAACCTCCAGCTAAAGCTGGAGGCAATTCATTTGGAAACAAATTTCATCCTTTTTATACTGGACTCCTTGATGGAAGTTATGCCGCCGATTTTTTTCCAGCGAAACGTAGTGATCATGTGTTCCAGGTCTTTTTTTAAAAATTCAATGACCGGGGCCAATGAATCGTTGTTCGGAACATGGTTGAAATAAAGCGCCCCCCGCGCGAAGTTTGAACTGCTGTCGGTCAGGTAAAACTGGTATGGCGATGCAGCATCCGCCCCCCTGATGTCATAAACAAGCCCGAATACCCGGTGACCGGGATCTGAATATTCACGCTGACTTATTGCGTTTGCTTTTGGAATGTGCTTGTTAACCAGGGTATGTGCATCATCCAGGTACTTTGCCAGGTTCCCTTTAACGACTTTGTAGCTGAAGTGCAGGGTTGCATTAAACCGCTTATAGCGGATATTGATCCAGAATGGCTCGGCGATTTTACTGCTGTCGGCAGTAATTACTGCATATTTCGGGTAATCGAAGGTGAAGGGATAAGTGGTGTCGAAGGCCTGGTACGACTGTTCAGGCAGGTCGATGCGAAAATAACCCCGGGGCTTTGGGGTGTAGCTGTCGGAACATGCGCTGAACAGCAGAACGAGAAGAAACGAAATTGATGATGATTTTATGAGAAAATGGCGAAATGGCGAAATGGTGAAATAGCGAAATTTCGCCATTTCACCATTTCGCCATTTCGCCATCTGTTTAGAATGGAAGGTCATCTTCCGGCGCATTCACGATGTGTGCATCATCTTTAGTTGCTTCTCCGGCCGGTGCAGCTCCGTTGCCGTCTTCCCTGCGAGGGCCGCCTCCAAGCATCTGCATCGAATCGCCCAGGATCTCGTAGATGAACTTTTTCTGTCCCTCCTTGTCCTCATATTCGCGTTTGCGGATACGGCCCTCAACGTATATGGTGCTGCCTTTCTTCAGGAATCGCTCGGCAACATCGGCCAAACCCCTCCACATCACGATGTTATGCCACTCCGTATGGGTGGTCTTCTCCCCGTCTTTTCCCTTGTAGGCCTCGGTGGTGGCCAGCGTAAATGTCGCTTTTTTTACCCCGTTTTCAAAATTCTGAACCTCCGGATCCCGTCCCAGGTTGCCGATCAGAATTACCTTGTTAACTCCAGTTGCCATGATGAATTCATTTAAGTTAAAACTCCGTGAACAAAAGTACTCATTTTATATGCTTAATCGGGTTTGGTGCCAAAAGGTAGCACGTAAAACAGAAGTTTTTTTCATTTTTATGAATAATTTTCTCAAATTTGCATGAAACTGCTCAATTAATCCACCTATGTGCAGGCATTTATTATTAGCGTATTTGTCTGTATTATAGATAATTATATTCCAAAATGAAACAAAACACCCGTACAATTGTCGGAGTTCTGTTCTTGATTCTCTCTATTGCCGCCATTGCCCTGTTCCGCATAAATCCAACCTCAACCACCCCCACGAGGTCAACCCAAACGCGCACTACAGCCATTATGAAAGGACTGGTGCAGGGTGTAGCCATTACCCAGGAATTTACCGCCATCAAAGATTACATCAGCGGTGTCGATGTCGTATTCACCCATTCGGGAAGAAACAATACGAATGAGAATACCCTCCTGCTTCTTGATGCCAGCCGGAAAATTATCCATAAGGAGAACTTTTCCTCCTCCAGGGTCAAAGAGGGTGATCTTACTTCATTCCTGTTCGACAAACCAATCTATGTAGGACAAGGGAACCACCTGTATCTCTGCCTCTTCTCGAACGATGGCAGCGAGGACAATTCCGTTTCACTGTTATTGAACCAAGGGGATTCAATAGGCCCGCTTTACTTATCGGCGGTGACTGGAAATGACCTCATAGGCTCCCTCGGGAACAAGTTGGTTACGTATCATGGAACCCTTATCATCCGGACCTTTGAAACCGACTCAAGCCAGTTCTGGCTGATGAAAGGTTTCCTGTATCTGCTGGCCATGATGATTTCGTGCATGATCATCTGGGTTGGATGGGTCAGGTCGGCGCTTGTCAGGGCAAGGATCGTGCCGGAATGGATTTTTCTCGTCATCGCAATACCCGTTTCAACTGTTTTCTCTGTAATTACCCCTCCCCTGCAGGTACCCGACGAGGGAAGCCATTTCCTGAAATCCTATGAAATAGCAGAACTCAGTCTCTTCAATCAGCAAAAAACGGGACCGGCCTCTCTTTTACAACTCGATTCCGCATTCCTGCGGTTGCACGCATCAGCCGGAGAAAAAACCAGCATGGCTGAAATTAAAAATTACCTCGGCGTCAAACTTGACCCACAGAAAAGAGCATCCATTTCACCACCGCCGTATACATTGCCTTACCTGCCCCAGGCATTGGGAATTGTGATCGGGAAAATATTTGACGCCTCTCCCCTGGGCCTGATGTACCTTGGAAGGTTATTCAACATGCTGATTTCCATAATTGTCATGTTTTACGCGATCAGGATAATCCCGCAGTTCAAGTGGGTTTTCCTGCTCCTCGCCCTCATGCCTAAAACCTTGTTTCTGTTCGGATCCCTGTCGTACGACAGCCTCACCATCAGCCTTTCGTTTTTTACCATCGCCGTATTTTTTCATTACGCCTTCGCCTGTGAAAGAAATCTCAACCTGAAAGACCTTGCACTGATGGCTTTGCTTGTCATTCTCCTGCTGCTGTGCAAACCCCCCTATTTTATCCTGGGCCTGCTTTTCTTTTTTATCCCGCCGAAAAAGTTCGACTACCTGTACAAGTATATCGTGATTTCGGCGGGAGTGGCTCTCCTTGCGTTGGTCATCCTGAAAGCAGGGCCCATAGTTAGTTCCTTGTCGCATGCAGAATCGACCCTGCAGGCCAGACAAGCTGAGACAGCAGCATCCGCCTCACAACTTCCTTTAATCAGGCCGGATGAGCAGATTCAGATCATCATGAATGACATTCCTGCCTATTTAAAACTCATTGTCTGGAGTAGTTTCGCTGAGAACAGGTCATACATCCTGGAGAGCTTTGTCGGACTGCTTGGATGGATCGATGTGGAATTACCGGATGCACTGACCTATTCATACATCCTGCTGATCTTGTTTTCAGCGCTGGTCCTTTCCCGATCGGATTTCAGCCTTGGGCTGTCCGGGAAAATCCTGCTGCTCTTCCTCCTGGCAGTGGCATTTGTCATCATCTCAACTGCCATGTACGTTTATGCCACAGGCCCGGGCCGCGAACAGGTTTTTGGTGTTCAGGGGCGTTACTTCATCCCGGTGGCCCCGCTCTTTTTCATGCTGTTTTACAACAGATATCTGAATCCGAAGCTGAACCTTCTTTTCAGTCTTCGCCGTAAAGAGTACAATGGAGCAAAGGTGAAGGCAAAGCCCGCCATTATTAAGGAAATACTGGATACAGAGCAGCTGTTTGACAAGTCGCTGTACGTTTTCCTGGCCTTTTTTTGCCTGTTCACGCTTCTTTTTTCTATCTATATCACGCTGATCCGTTATTACAACATTTGATCCCAATCACACGCTGATGCATCCCGAAATCCAACTCACCGTCATCATTCCTTCATTCAACGAGGTCGAAAACCTCAGGATTTTCCTGCCGCCACTGATCAATCATTGCAGGGAAAACAACTGGGGGATCATCCTGGTAAATGATGGTTCGCACGACAAAACCAGGGAGTATCTGGAGGATTTTCAGGCTGAACCTCTTCTCCTTGTGATCCATCATAAGTTGAACAAGGGCTACGGAGCAGCAATCAAATCAGGGATTATGGCATGCGAAACCGAATACCTGATCACCTTCGACGCCGACGGGCAACACTATCTTGATGACATCGATAAGCTGCGGACCAGCCTGGTTGAACATGACGCCGACATGGTAATAGGTTCGCGAAGGGGGCTGAAATCCACCTCCTACTACAGGGGATTTGGCAAATGGATGATCCGGCTTATTGCTCGGATCATGATGACCGTCCCTGTTCACGACCTCAATTCGGGTATGAAGATCTACCGGACCGACCTGGCAAAAAAATACATTTACCTCACCACGGATACCATGTCGTTCAGCGATGTGATTACCCTGGTCTTCATCAACAACCGCCACCTGGTGCTTGAAGAACCCATAAAGATCAGGGAGCGAACCAGCGGGCAAAGTACCATCGGGTTACAAACGGCCTTTCAAACCGTGATGGAGATTATCCATATTGTGATTCTTTTTAACCCGATGAAGATCTTCCTGCCTTTGTCGACCTTGTGCTTTCTCGTTACCATGGCCTGGGGAGTTCCCCTGGCGCTGCAGGGGCGGGGTGTAAGTACCGGAACCTTGCTGGGAATTGTGGCCACCCTGATGTTTTTCCTGCTGGGATTGATCACTGAACAACTCTCCCTGATCCGCAGAAATCAAAAATAACAACATGTACGGATGAAAAAGGACGAAATCAGGGATTTTTATAACCGTACTGCCGGTTCGCGGGCCAAATGGAAAAAGCGGAATGGCTTTTATCATGCATCGCTGCAGAAATATTTCTCCTTCATCGTCGCTGAAAAAAGCAGGGTTCTCGAAATTGGCTGCGGCCTGGGTGATCTTTTGGCTGCGATGAAACCAGCTTACGGTGTAGGCATCGATTTTGCCCCTGCCATTATTGAACAAGCCAGGCAAAAATATCCTGATCTGCACTTCCATGTAGAAGATGCCGAAGAGCTGACCATTCGTGAGACCTTCGATTACATTATCCTATCCGACCTGGCAGGGTGTTTATGGGATGTTCAGAAAGTATTTAAAAATATCCGTAAACTGTGTCACCCCCAAACCCGGCTGGTGATCTCCAACTACAACTACCTGTGGGAGGGGATCATGAACCTTGGGGAGGCACTTCATCTCAAGCTGCCACAGCCAAAACAGAACTGGCTGTCAAATGCAGACATGGAGACATTGCTTCATCTTGAGGATTTCCAGGTAATTACAGTGCAGCATAAGTTGCTGCTCCCAAAGTATATTCCGGGTTTGAACTTTCTGTTCAACCGCTTTTTAGCCAATCTGCCGTTGCTGAACAAGCTCGACCTTGTGAACATCATCGTCGCAGGGCCGTTAAATGATGAGGTGGTTGGGCATAGTGTAACCATTGTCGTTCCTGCCCGAAATGAACGTGGCAATATTGAAAATGCCATCAGGCGAACGGCTGCCTTTGGCCGTTCCCAGGAATTTATTTTTGTCGAGGGCCATTCTTCCGACAACACCTACGAGGAGATGCTCCGGGTGAAGGAAGCCTACCCGGATAAAGATATCAAGGTCATGAGGCAAACCGGGAAAGGCAAGGGCAATGCTGTAAGGGAGGGATTCGAGGCCGCTTCCGGTGAAATCCTGATGATCCTGGATGCCGACCTGACCATGCCCCCGGAAGAGCTCGAAAAATTTTACCGGGCATTGCAACAGAACAAGGGTGAATTCGTCAATGGTTGCAGGCTGGTCTATCCGATGGACAAGGACGCCATGCGTTTCCTTAACTTTTTGGCCAACAAGTTTTTCGGGGTGTTTTTCACCTACCTCCTTGGACAACGCCTGAAAGACACCTTATGCGGCACAAAGGTGCTGTTCAAAAGGGACTATGAATCAATTCAGAAAAACCGCCATTATTTCGGAGATTTCGATCCGTTCGGCGATTTTGACCTGCTGTTCGGCGCAGCAAAGCTCAACCTGAAGATCACGGAAATCATCATCCGTTACAAGGACAGGGAGTACGGATCAACCCAGATCAGCCGGTTCAGGCACGGCTGGCTGCTGGTTAAAATGAGTTTGTTTGCAGCACGGAAAATGAAATTTATTTAACGGTTATTTGCTTAAATTAATTTGATTAATACGAAATCAATGGATCTACGTTTAATCCATGAAATTGAACATGGAGTATTTCTTGCAAATCACGGTCCCGGGGAAATCTGGAACTGGGAATCCCCTGCAGGGAAGAAAAGATGGGAAAGAAGGGTCAAGATGCTGACATCCTATATTGTTCGGGGCATGACAGTCCTGGAACTGGGATGCGGCACAGGCTATTTTACCAAAGAGATTGTGGGTACGGGAGCGACAATCACTGCCATCGACATCTCGCCTGAATTGCTTGAAATAGCCCGAAACAATATTTCTGTCAGGAATGTCACATTTTGCCTTGAGAATGCCTATGCAATGACTTTTCCTGATATGACTTTTGATTGTGTTATAGGTAGTTCCGTGCTACATCACCTTGATATACACAAAGCGCTCCGTGAGATTTACCGGGTACTTAAGCCGGGAGGCATGGTTAATTTTACGGAACCTAACATGATGAATCCGCAAATAGCAATTCAAAAAAACGTTCCCTATCTTAAACGCAAACTTGGTGATTCACCGGACGAAACGGCCTTTTTCCGTTATTCATTGAAAAATCGGATGAAAAAAACAGGATTTAAACGCATCAGGATAACACCCTTCGATTTTCTTCATCCTGCTATCCCTCAGAGCATGGTACCATTCGTCGACAAAATGGGTAAAAACCTGGAAAGGGTTCCTGTCCTGAAAGAGATTGCAGGTTCACTCTACATCACGGCCGGAAAATAGATATTCAGGATTAGTCTTACTTGCCGGCTGCCTTTTTCAAGAGGTCGTAATAGGACTTGTTAACATTAAGTCCCGCATTCCGGGCCACCTCCGCATCGCTGTAGGCCCTGTTATATTCCTTCAGCGTATAATAGACCTGTGAACGTCTTAGATAAAAATCAGGATTGGCGGGGTCAAGCTTCATCCCGACGGAATAATCTTCAAGTGCTTTATCCGTCTGGCCCAGTTGCAAATAACATGAACCCCGGTTGAGATAGATATCTGCTTTCCCAGGCTTTAATTCGGCACATTTTGTAAAATCAGCCAGGGCCAGC
>JBBQUQ010000078.1:0-15946 GCA_038212325.1 Bacteroidales bacterium | reverse complement strand
CCCGCTTTAATCAGGGCGTATAAGGGAGTTGCACCCTCTGGGAAAATTTCACCCACTCTTGGACACTGAATATTTTAGTTGTATTTTTGAAATTTATTCAATGCTTGGGAGTGGGTGTGCGCTGCTCATGCAGGGCACACATCGAGTAGGCTGCCCCGCCAGCATCGCCGACGGGGAGAGCCTCTCACACCACTGTACGTACGGGTCTCGTATACAGCGGTTCATTAAGATGTGGAGCAATTTTAGTGTAATGGGAGAGCATAGCCTCATACCCGCGTTTCTCCAAACGTTTTAGCGTGATAGTTGTAGCAGATACACAATCAGGATGATGATCTGTCCGAAGGTGGCGGAGTTCATCATTCGTTTGGCCGATTCAAAAACGTTCTCGTCCAATTGCTCCCTGGTCAGTTTCAGCACGCCGGCCTGCTGGTGCCGGTTCGAGGATATGCGGTGCAGAACGCTTTCAACCAAGCGGCCAGAACAAACAATGCGACAATGAATTTGTTCCTGATGGAAAAATGAATGATTCGTTCTATCATGGCAATGATGAGTGAAAAGTGCTCAGGGAAAATTGAGCGGTGAATAGTGAAAAGTTTAAGAAAGCAACGGGGGGCTGGCTTAACTTGGGCGGTTGCCAGAAGGAGACGGAGAAGGCGGAGATGAAATTTGAAGTTACGGGTACCAATGTCTTGCGAAATGAGAACCATGGCTGACTAATAACGGTGCAAGAGCCAGGTATTTCATGATTTTCCGGTCACGGTAACATGTGCAAAAATACAAAAAAAATTCATGCGCCTGGAGTTGCTCATGGTTATAGGGTGATCATGGCTGGTAGGTTGCCTTATAAACAATGAAATCTTTTAGTTTACCTGGCTTGGGGCCCCAATCCAATCCCAGTCCTGCGTTTATGATCAGGTTCATCGGCCTGGCTGGGTAGTTTGGAGTGTTTCCCGGAACCGACATGATGTTTTTCCCGTTTACAATCCAATTCATCCCGGCGGAGGTCCATGAAAATGTAAGTTCAATGTCGTTAAAATCCAGTGGAAGGAATTTCCAGTACTTTTTCGAAATGATCGTATTATTTGCATATGAAGGCCCCTGGTGAAAGTTATGGGTGAGTTGGAACCTTGTAAGGAACCCATCTTTCCTGAAATGTTCAAAGATGTCAACTTCAGGAGGGATGCCCATGCCGTCGCCTTTTGGTGGGGCGGGATGGAGGTCGATCAGCCATATTGCCGGCCACGATCCGCGGAAGTCGGGCAGCCGGAATACAAAATGGTATGTTCCGAAGCCGGTGCGATGTTCATCTTTTGAAATGATCGCCCCGACCGACCACTGCGATTTTCCTTCGGTCGGGAATCCGTTTTTATCTGTTTTCCACCCCGAGCATGCCCCATGTGCGCAGCCAAAACGCAACGACCCGTCCGGTTGAAATTTTACGAGTTTCTCCGAAATACAGATTTCGTTGCCGGTATCCGGATTAATGATGCTGCCCCAGGGATATTCAAAATTCCAGCGTGTTTTTTCAAGCAGGTTCATAAATGTTGATACTTTGGATTTGGTTTTTTGTATAGTTTAAACCACCTCAACCCCCTGACCCCTTCTCCTGAAAGAGAAGGGGAATTGGCCGGGTTTTGCCTAACGGAGAATGTCCCCCTCGCCTTTAGGAGAGGGGGTGCCTGGGGTGAGGTGCTTTGAGTTAAAATGTACAATTTTATCCCGTTTTTTGTATAATGTTGTTGCAAAGATCAGCTAAAAGCTATTTGCTTCCTGATTTGTGCAACACGATGGTTGCTTTTTCAAGGGTTATCAAACCGCCCTTTGGGATTTTTTCGAAGAAGGGCAGGATTATTTCAACGAAACCGTCGATCTTTTCAGCTTCATCAACGATTTCGATGACCAGCGGCAGCTTTTCCGTAATTTCCCATAGCTTCTGGGAATGCACCACACTGCTTGCCCCGTATCCCATGAATCCTTTCAGAACGGTCGCCCCGGCGAGGCCATAACGTTTGGCTGCAAAGACCACAACTTCGTAAAGCGGGGCATGTTTGAATTTATCCGTGGAGCTGATGAAGATCCGCAGCAACTTGGCTTCGCCTGTGATTTCCATGGATCAGATGATTTTTAAGATGAATGAATTGCCCATGTATGTGGCCATGAGACCTAAAAAAACGCTCAGGCCGGTATAAAGGGCGAAATAGAGGAAGTCACCGTCTTTCAGCAAGGCGATATTTTCGCCTGCGAATGTTGAGAAGGTGGTGAATCCCCCGCAAAAACCAACCGTCAGGAACATCCTCCATTCAGGGGTCAGGATATTGCCTTTTTCTGAAAGCCCGTAGAAAATACCGATAAGCAGGCAACCGGTAATATTCACGATGAATGTGCCAAAGGGAAATGCAGATAAAAAAAGGTTCTGAAAATAGCGGGAAGCGAGGAACCGGGCGACAGTTCCGAAAAAGCCACCGGCTCCGGCTATCAGTATGATTTTTATCATAACTGTCTTGAGTTAAGTCGCAGTTTCTCCGCAGCCTTCAGGATCACTTCACCGGTTGCAGGCAGGGAGAAATCGGGTTCTTGATCATGGCCGTCTATTGCAGAGATGGCATCTTTGATGGCCAGCCAAACCGACAATCCAAGCATGAGGGGAGGTTCGCCCACTGCTTTGCTCCGCCGGATGGCGGCAGGGTTGGGCACATCCTTTAAGAGCTCGACCCTGAAATCTTTCGGGATGTCGTTGATGGTGGGTATTTTGTAAGTGTCGGGCGAATGGGTGAGCAGGTTACCTTGCTTGTCCCATTTAATTTCTTCGGTGGTGCACCATCCCACTCCCTGGATAAAGCCGCCTTCAACCTGTCCGAGGTCGATCCCCTCATTGATGGAATCGCCCGCATCGTGCAGGATATCGGTGCGGATCAGCCGGTGAGCACCGGTGAGGGTGTCGATTTCCACTTCCGACACGGCCATGCCAAAGGCATAGTAAAGGAACGGATTTCCCTGGCCGGTTTCACGGTCGAAGAAAACCCCAGGAGTTTTATAATATCCCGTGGAGCTGAGGCTTACCTGGTTCAGCCGGGCGAGGCTGCAAAGCTGGCTGAAAGCGATTTTATACTCCGATTTTTCCTTGTCGAAAACGTGATTTTCGCTGAATGCGATATTTTCTGTTTTAAAATCAACACCGGGCCGGCTGGCTGCCAGTTCTGCAACGGCAATCCCGGCAAGCCTCTCCCTGATAATGGCGATGGCAATCTTTACGGCCATTCCATTGAGGTCGCTGCCCGAGGAGGCGGCTGTGGGGGAGGTGTTGGGCACTTTGGAGGTGTTGGTTGCATTCACCTTTATGTTATCGGGTGAGATGCCCAGTTCCGACGAAGCGATCATCAGGATTTTCGTATGCAAACCCTGCCCCATCTCGGTTCCCCCGTGATTTACCAGGACCGTTCCGTCGGTGTATATATTGACCAGGGCACCTGCCTGGTTCAGGTAGGAGGTTGTAAAGGAGATCCCGAATTTCACCGGGGTGAGGGCAAGACCTTTTTTAATGAATTGGTTTTCGCTGTTGAACAGGGCAATTTCATGCCGGCGGGAATGGTAGTCCGAGGAACGTAACAATTTGCCGAACATCAGTGGCAGATGGTTGTTCAAAACCTTTTCGCCATAGGGCGTCACATTGTTCTTGTCGTGGCCGTAAAAGTTAAGCGAGCGGATTGTAGCGGGATCCTTTTTCAGGAAACGTGCAACCCGGTCGATGGCATTTTCGATAACGGCCATGCCCTGGGGGCCTCCAAATCCACGGAAGGCGGTATTCGACGGAAGGTTGGTCTTCCAGGCCCGGCCCGTAATCAGAACATTTGGCAGGTAATAGGCATTGTCGGCATGGAGCATGGCCCGTTCGAGGATCGCCCTGGACAGATCGGTTGACGACCCCGCATCTGCGTTCAGGTCCACCTTGTATGCCAGGATCAGTCCGTCGTCGTCAAAACCGATCTCATACCTTGAAAAAAAGCGGTGCCGCTTGCCGGTCATCACCTGGTCATCATCACGGAACAGGTGTATTTTCACCGGGCGCTTCACGCTGTTTGCGAGCAAAGCCGCCCATGCCGCCACATGATTTCCCTGTGTTTCCTTGCCCCCGAATGCGCCGCCCATGCGCCTGACTTCAACTTCAACCTCGTTTTTTGGGATGCCCAGCACTTCGGCCACGATCGCCTGTGTTTCCGAGGGGTTCTGGCTGGAGGCATACAATACCATCTCCCGTCCTTCACCGGGAACGGCAAGTGCCGACTGTGTTTCAAGATACCAGTGTTCCTGCGCCCCGGTGTGAAGATCGCCTTGTAAGGTATGCGGAGCGCTTTTAAGGGCAGTCTCAGCATCCCCGCGTTCAATTTTACGCATAGGGGCCAGCATGTTGCTTGCCGCCATTGCAGAATCGATGTCAAGGATGGCCGGAAGTGGTTGATAATCGATAATGATGAGTTTTTCAGCTTCCAGGGCGGCCTCTTCGGTTTCGGCGGCAATGAGCACCAGGGCCTGCCCGACGAAAGTCACCTCCGTTTCTGCGAGGCAAGGCTCATCATGGATCACCGGCCCCATCTGGTTTTCACCGGGAATATCCCTGGCGGTAAGGATGCAATGGACACCTTTCACCGACAATGCATCTGAAACATCAATCTTCCCGATTTTGGCATGGGCATGCCGGCTGTACATCACTTTGCCAAGCAGTAGCTGGTCATTCACGGGAATATCGTCAATGAAAACCGATGTTCCGGTTACGTGCTTTTCGGCACTGTCGTGTGGCTGGTGGGGTGGCATTTCAGGCAAGGTCTCAGTTGGTCTCATTAAAAAACTTCAGCAGCAAATTCTTTACGATCATGTTGCGGAATTCAGCATCGGCCCTGGCATCTGATATTGGCGCGAATTCCTTCGACAAGCCTGGCATCGCCTCCTCAACATTTTTGCGCACCCAGGCTTTCCCGGTCAGGAATTTCTCCGTTGCCGCTGCACGCACAGGCACTGAAGCCATTCCCCCGAATGCGAGGATGATTTCGGAAACCGTTCCCTCATGCAATTTGAGTCGGAAAGCGCCGCTTACGGTCGAAATGTCCATATCCTTCCGCTTCGATACCTTGTAAACACTGACTAAGGTTTCACGGCAGGTTTTAGGGATGATGATTTCCATGATAAGCTCATCGGCCTGCAATGCGGTTGACCGATACCCCAAGATAAAATTTTCAAGGTCAACCATCCGCTCAGCGAGCCGGGAGCAGACTTTGATTTTTCCCTTGTAGGCGAGCAGGAGGGGAAGTGTGTCGCCAACCGGTGAAGCCGAGCCGATATTTCCTCCCAGGGTTGCCACATTCCTGATTTGCAGCGAACCGAAAACACGAAGCAGGTTGTAAAGTGCCGGCAATCTGTTGTCGGCAAACAGCCTGACTTTTTCCAGCGGCAGGCCTGCACCAATGATATAGTTCTCTTCATCTTCCCGGCAATAGCGCAGTTCGTCGACCCCTGAAAGATCTAAAATTGCAGGTAGCAGCTCCTTTTTCTTCGTCTGGCGTAAGGCGACATCGGTTGAACCATTGATGATGGTTGCCGCAGGATATGCTTTCCTCAGTTGTAAAGCCTTTTGCAGTGAAAATGGCTTGAAGTACTGTTGTCTTCCGCTTTTAATTTCAAGAGGTTTCCTGTTTGCAGTGATCTCATGCAGCATCGCAATCACCACCGATTCATATTGTGAAAAATGATCCTTCCCATCTCCTGAACAGGCTTTATTTGCGGCTTCAAGGATTGACTGGTATCCGGTACAGCGGCATAAATTGCCGGTGAGTGCATCTTCGATGATTTCCCGCGATGGGTTCACATAGTTTTTATACAAACTGAACAGCGACATCACCACCCCGGGAGTGCAATACCCGCATTGGCTGCCATTTGTTTCAATCATCATTTTCTGAACAGGATGCAGTATTTTTCGTTTTTCTTTGTAAAATGCAAGGTTTTCAATAGTTATCAGCTGTTTTCCGTGAATCATCGGAAGGAATACAAGGCACGAATCAATGGTTTTATAAACAAGATTTCCGTAGTCGTCCACTTCGGCGATTACCACGGTACATGCTCCGCAGTCTCCCTCGGCACAACCCGCCTTCACCCCTTTGTGTGAAGGGAGAGAACGCAGATATTCCAGCACAGTTGTGGTTGGTTTGAATCCTGATAATTTGGAGAACCCGACCTCCACAATGCGATCATCGAAAACAAACCGGACGGTTTCCTGCATGTGTTAATATTTTAGCCGTTTTGGGTTAAAGAACTGTTTCTCACATCAATCAGTTTGGCCAGGATGCTGATGGCGATCTCGTGGGGTGTTTCTGCACGGAGTTTTATTCCGATCGGCATGTCAATTCTTTCGAGTTCCTCGCTTGTGAGGATCGTTTCCTTAAGAAAACGCTTTTTCAGCAACTCCACTTTCCGGTGGCTCCCGATCATGCCGAGGTAGGCATGTGGCTTGCGGGCCACCCTTGACAGGATATCTTCGTCGGAAACATGTTTGGGGGTGACCACGACAATATAAGTGTTTTCGTCAAAAACCGCTTCATCTATGGCCTCGAAATAGTCCTTGTTGATGAAGTGAAACCCTTCGAACGCCTTATCACTCGAGATATCTTCCCTCGGATCACACAGGGTGACGGAGAAGTCAAGTTCTCTGGCAAATGCTGCCAGCGCTTTTCCGATATGGCCGGCTCCGAAAATGAACAGTTTCTGCATCGGGTTCAAAGGTTCAATGTAAACCTCCATCGTTCCTCCGCAATGCATTCCAAGATCGGCATCAAGATTAAAGACAACTTTTACAGGCTTTCCTTTGACAATCAGTTCCGCGGCTATTCCGGCAACCTCCTTTTCAACGCTTCCCCCGCCGATGCTGCCATAAACGGAGCCATCGGAATATACGATCATTTTGGCCCCTTGTTTTCGCGGGGTCGATCCACTGGTGTCGACGACAATGCAGAGAGCCGCAGGCTGCCTTTCAAGGATGATCTCTTCTGTTTTTGCGAAAATTGATTGCATCGGTGTCACGGAGTGTTAAAAACTTACATTTCGGAGCATGTAAAAATACAAATTTTTATCTTATTCCCCGCCCTGGCGAATGAACTCTTTGTAATCAGCCGGGGTGTTAACATTCCACAGGATCCGATCGTCGGCAAACGGCACTTCAACCCGGGCAAGACACTGAAGTTCCCGCCTGAAATCAGGCAAATTCTTTTTATGGCGGAAAAGATCAACAGCTTCATGACCAAGCAACAGCGGGTGGCCGCCCCGCCCGTTGCACACTGGCACAGCGTACCCTCCCGGGGATGCTGATCCTGCCAATTTGTCAAGCAGGAGCTCATCAACGAAAGGGTTGTCAATATTCTGAACAAAGCATCCATGGCCTACCGGAACCTGTTTCAAACCAAGCAGGATCGACCACGAACGCCCTTTTTCAGGATGCAGATTTAATGCCGTGATCACATTTTCCAAGTGTAACGGCGAGGAAATATAATGGTCGTTCACAACGATCACGACCGGCTTGCAGCCATAATTTAAAAAACAAGTTACCAGGTGAGATGCAAAGGTCGCGCCCCGAATGTTTCGCAGCAAGGTTTTATCGCTGCCCATCCGGTTTGAACTACCGGCAGCAGGGATCAGGGCGGAAAATGACAGCATTCCCGGATTCGTCATTTTACAATACTTTGCTGAACTTTTTTCGATAATTTTGACAGTACCAGCTGGTACGATTGCCGGATATACAGCTCCCATTCAACACGGCTGAACCTGGTTTCGTTCATTACCGACACCCATTGACGGCGCGCAAAATGGGATGCCTGGATGATATCGTCGGTTTGGGTCAGCTCATCGAACTGGTCTTCAGGAACTTTCAAGGCAACTTGCAGAGGAGGATCCAGCCCGGTGAGGAAAAATATTTTTCCTGCAACAGAGAAAACCAGGTGGTTTTCCCACTTGATATCTTCGGTAACACCCGGGAACCCAAGGCAAAATTCACGTAGCTCTTCAATGTTCATTTATCAAAATTACAGATTGTTTCCTTTGCATCGCAGCATCTGTTCAAATTCAGGTATAATAATTCCGAAAACGAAAATCCGTACCATTGCCGGCGGCTGAATCTAATGATAAGGCTCAACACAGTTGGCAATAACATCAGAACCTCTTTCTGAAAAGCACGTCAGGATTGTTTCGAATCCTTTACTCAGAGCTTTTTTGTTGTCATGCGGATGGATTTTTACCGTTCTTGCATTTCTGGGTGCCATTTTGCCGCTTGTTCCCACAACGCCCTTCCTGCTTGTTGCTGCAGCGTGTTTTTACCGCAGTTCCGACAGGTTCTACAAATGGATCATGTTCAACAAAATTTTTGGCCATTACCTGATGGATTATAAGGCGGGTAAGGGAATCCCGATGCATGTAAAGGTGATGGCGCTTGTATTTACCTGGGCTTCAACAATGGTTTCAGCATTCTTCTTCGTTCCCTGGCTGTGGCTGAAGATTCTGCTGGTTATGATTTCTGTGGCCATCACAATTCACCTGTCGTGGATTAAAACCAGGAAATAGTTAACAGTTGCAATTATTCATATCTTTGCAGCGAATTCATACAGGATTAGCTCCGTCGGTGTTTAGCAGGGGCTTGTCGCGGTAAAAAGCAAATCATGGAAGAGAACACCAGGCTGACTTTCCCCTCTTTTTTTTCGGCAACCCTCAACCACTTCGGCGATCGAAATGCGTTGTCGCTGGTTGGAAAACAGCCACTCACTTACCGGGAAGCCTACAACCGGATCATGGCGACGATGGCATTTCTTGAGAAACTGGGCGTTCAGCCGGGCGACAAAGTCGCGATCCTGAGCACCAATCAGCCAAACTGGGGAATTGCATACTATGCTGTCACATTCATGGGGGCAGTTGTCGTGCCTCTTCTGCCCGAATTTCTGCCAACTGAAATTTCTTCACTGCTTGAACATTCTGAAACCAGGATAATTTTCGCCTCTGAAGCATTGCTCCCCAAAATGGCCGGCATTACAACAGGTTTGCTGCAGGAGGTGATTAAAATTGAAGACTTTACGGTCGTCGGCTCCCAGCCTGACAGGCCGGTATTTGATGCTGCGGCAAAACCAGCCGGAACGTATGACGTGGAGGAGGATACACTGGCAGCCATCATTTATACCTCGGGAACCACCGGAACTCCCAAAGGAGTCATGCTTTCCCATAAAAATATTTGCTTTACGGCCATCAAGGGGCACGAAATTCAACCGATCAGGGAGACCGACCGGTTTCTTTCCATTCTGCCGCTTTCGCATACCTATGAAAACACGCTCGGGCTGATTCTGCCGATGTACCGCGGCGCCTGTGTTTATTACCTGGGGAAACCACCCACGCCCGCCCTGCTGATGCCTGCGCTGCTTGAGGTGAAGCCAACAACCATGCTGACGGTTCCGATGATCATCGAGAAAATATTCCGGTCGAAAATTCTACCTGCTTTCACGGATAATAAAGCGGTCAGCATCCTCTATAAGGTTCCCGCCATCAGGAAATTGCTGCATCGTGTGGCCGGAAAAAAGCTGATGGAAACCTTTGGCGGAGAACTTGGTTTCTTTGGCGTTGGAGGTGCAAAACTGAATAAGACCGTCGAACGTTTCCTGATTGAAGCCCGTTTTCCGTATGCTGTCGGGTACGGACTTACAGAGTGCGCCCCGTTGCTGGCCGGGTTCAACCCCACCCATGCGAAGCTGCAATCGACCGGGCCTGCCTGTATTGGCGTCGAACTTAAAATTGTGAAGGCCGACAAAGGCAGGCACGAAGGAGAAATATGGGCCAGAGGGCCCAACGTAATGAAAGGCTATTACAAGGAACCTGGGATGACCAGTGAAATCATCACCCCCGACGGATGGTTGAAAACCGGCGACCTTGGCGCCTTTGATACTGCAAACAACCTGTATATCAAAGGAAGGGTCAAGAGCATGATCGTTCGGTCGAACGGGGAGAATGTGTACCCTGAAGATATTGAATCGGTGATCAACAATTTCCGCCATGTCGTTGAATCGCTGGTGGTTGAAAAAAAAGGAAAACTCATTGCCCTGGTTCATTTTAACCAGGAGGAGATAGAACTCCGCTACCAGTACCTCAAAAGCGAAGTCTCCAATTACGTCGATCAGAAAATTGAAGAACTCCGCATGGAACTTCAGGAGTATGTTAATTCAAGGGTCAATAAATTCTCGCAGGTGCAGCTGATCGTTGCACAGCCCGATCCCTTCCAGAAAACGGCGACCCAGAAGATAAAACGGTTCATGTATACCTGATAAAATTACGAATTACGAGTTACGAATGACGAATTTGGATGAGCGCAGTCTCGAGATTCTTTTCAAGGGTAATTTTACTGCGCTCTGCCGGTTCGCAGTTGGTTATGTCAAAGATCACGAGGCGGCAAAGGAGATTGTGCAGGATGCTTTTGTAAATCTTTGGGAAAAACGGGATACCATCGACCTTTCGAAGTCTGTAAAGAGCTATCTTTCAACTACCGTCCGCAACAAATGCCTCAATTACCTTCGCGACAACAAGAAATTCAGCGGCGATCTGCTTGCATTGGAGAATCTTCCGCAAGACGCTTCATACGAGCAGGCCGACAAACTCACCGAAACCGAACTCCGCGACCGGATTGATCGCGCGGTTAATGAATTGCCCGAAAAATGCAGGGAGATTTTTAAAATGAGCCGGTTTCAGCATATGAAATACCAGCAAATCGCCGACCAGCTCCGGATCTCGGTTAAAACGGTCGAAACCCAGATGTCGAAGGCCCTGCAGCACATGCGCCTGCGCCTCGCCGAATACCTGCCTCTCTTTTTTCTTATTTCACTATTTCACCATTTCACCATTTAGTATAACAGACAATCAGGGTAACACCCCTCTCATGTGTACTATCAACGGTAAAACAACATGGAAACCAATTCTTCATATTATACCGACCTGATTTCCAGGTACTTTTTCGGAGAGGCGACTCCCCGGGAAATTCTTGAACTTAGCAACTGGGTGAAATCAGATCCGGCAAATGCTTCCATTTTCACAGCGTACCGCGAAACATGGCAAACCATTGAACATTCCGGGATCGGATCGTCTGTCGACCTTGACGGGGAGTGGGATTTGTTGAAGGCACGCATTCTGGTTGGCAGTGAGCAGTTGGCAGTTGGCAGAGGGCTGTTGGCCGCAGGAAGCAAGTTGTCGGTGACTATGTCATGGGCGTTGCGCATTGCGGCAGTTTTTTTGCTCGTGGCAATTCCTGCCTTCTTGCTATACAGGTCTTTTAATTTTCCCGCTGAAAAGCAATTTTCGGCACTGGCCGGAACGAGTGAACAGATCCTGCCCGACGGGACCGTCGTTACGCTTAATGCCGGTGCATTGCTTACCTGTCCTTCCCGTTTTGAAGGTTCGTTCCGCAAAGTGACCCTGCAGGGCGAAGCCTGGTTCGAAGTCGCACACGATAAATCCAAACCATTTATCATCGCTTCGGGAAATACCAGGATCCGTGTGGTTGGCACCTCTTTTTCCGTCAACACCAAAACCCTGAAGAATACGAAAGAAATTGTCCTCTCCGAAGGAATTGTGAGGGTATATTTCGAGGACATGCCGCAAACTTCAATTTTACTTTTGCCAGGAGAGAAAGGGGAGGTGAATTCCGGGAACGATGCCATCGTGAAAAGCGCCAATGAGGATGTAAACTTCCTTGCATGGAAAACTAAGCGCCTGGTTTTCAGCAACACCCCGCTGAACGAGGTGGCAGCATTGCTCACAAAAGTGTATCAAACGAGCATCCGGTTATCCGGCGAGGGGCTGAACGATTGCCGGATTACTGCTACCTTTGACAGGCAATCACTTGAATCGGTGTTGAATGTACTCAAAGCCACCCTCAATTTACAGGTCAGGAATTCCGGGACAGGGATCGAACTCTCCGGCAATGGCTGCAATCAGGGCCAGTAACCGCGGAATGTTGAAGAACCGAGGCTTCAAATACCAGTTTCTCTTTTTTCTTTCCTTCCTGTTATGTTCATTACCCGCCAACTCGCAGGACCTCCAACAGAAAATCTCCCTGAAGATGACGGACAAACCCATAACGGATGTTCTCCAGGAAATTTCGAAACTGTCAAAAATCGAATTTTCTTATAATCCCGGGGAGCTTCCTGCCGGCATGCACATATCCGTGCACGCCCGAAGCAGGACTGTCGCAGATATCCTGGAGGAGGTGCTTGTGCGCCGTGGCATCGATTACCGGGTGGTCGAGAATCACCTCGTGCTGAAACTTCAGGTGCAGCAGGGTGCGCAGACCAATCTTGTCAACTCTTCCAAGCCTGAGCGCTATGCACTGAGCGGTTATCTCAGGGATAAAACTACGGGCGAGGCGCTGATCGGTGCCAACATTTATGTAAAAGGCACTTCATTGGGAGCCACAACAAACGGATACGGTTTTTATTCGCTCACCCTGAGCATGGAGAATTATCCGATAACTTTCTCCTACATGGGCTACAAGGAAGTCGTGATGCAGGTTATCCTGAACGAGAACACCCGGCTTTCGGTTGAGATGGAAGAGGACAACCTCGAGATGCGGGAGGTGGAAATTTTAGCTTCGGAACAAGAACCGGATATACGCAATACCCAGATGAGCGAATTCCGGTTTTCGCAGAAAACGCTGTCGCAGCTGCCCGGCTTCGGTGGCGATCTCGACATCATCAGGGCCCTGCAGGCTGTTCCGGGGATACAGACCTATGGCGACGGGTCGGCGCTCTATTATGTACGCGGCGGCAACAGCGACCAGAACCTTTTGCTGATCGATGAAGTGCCGGTTTACAATCCTTCCCATCTTTTCGGTTTTTTCTCAGCCTTTGCGCCCGACGCCATCAACAATGTGCAGGTTTACAAGGGCGATTTCCCTGCGAGGTTCGGCGGGCGCCTCTCTTCGGTGATCGACATCAAGGCAAGGGAGGGTAACATGAAGCGTTTTGGCTTCTCCGGGAACCTGGGCCCGTATGCCTCCAACATCACGCTGGAGGGCCCTGTCATCAAAAACCGGGCATCCTTTTTTATCTCCGGAAGGCTGTCGACACTGAACTGGTTGAACAGCCTCCCCGCGTTCAACAAGAGCTTCGACTTCCGGTTTTTCGACCTCAACGCCAAACTGAATTACCGGCTGAACGACAACAACCGTTTTTTCTTCACTTTCTATACGGGCAGGGATGTGTTCGACCGCTACCTCTCCGCCGAAGTGAACTCCATGGGCATCAGCTGGGAAAATTATGCGGCTACGCTTCGCTGGAACCATGTTTTCAGCAACCGCCTGTTCAGCAATACCACCCTGAACTACAGCTTTTACAATTACTCCCTTAACCTTCCGCAGGAACAGAATGGTTTCTGGAACTCCTCCATCTCCAACCTGACCGTAAAAACCGATGCCGCATGGTACCTTGATCCGCAAAACACCATCCGCGCCGGTATGGAGGTTACTTATCACCATTCCAATCCCGGGAACGTAACCTATGAAAACGGGGATGTGGCCGCAGATGTGCCGAAAGTGGCTGAATATTATGCCATGGAATATGTTTTTTATGCGTCGGATGAGCAGAGGGTCGGCAAACGGTTTACCCTGCGTTACGGGATCAGGCTTCCTTTGTGGCAGGATATGGGGCCGACCAATGTATACTATTTTGATGCAAATCACCAGGTTATCGACACCATCAGCTATGGGGGCGGCAATGCATATTCCACGTTCTTCAGCCCCGAACCCAGGCTGACTGTCCAGTACCAGGTCAGCGACAAATCATCGGTAAAAGCAAGTTACAGCCGTACCACACAGTTTTTGCAGGTGTTATCCAATTCAACCAGCCCATTCACCTCGCTGGAAGTGTGGGCGCCCTGCGGACCGAATATCAGTCCTCAAACGGCCGACCAGGTGGCCCTTGGCTATTTCAGGGAGCTGTTACGGCCGGGATTTACTTTCTCTGGTGAAGGATATTACAAATGGTTTCACGACCACCTGGATTACCAGGATCATGCCAACCTCCTGTTTAATACACTGATTGAAGGAGAGTTGCGATTTGGCAAGGCCTGGTCATACGGCGTTGAATTCATGTTGCGAAAAACTACCGGGAAACTGACCGGCTGGATCGGGTATACCTGGTCAAGGGCCATGATCCAGACACCCGGGGTCAACAACGGAAATGTTTACCCGGCCAGCTACGACCGTCCGAATGATGTTTGCATCAACATCTCCTGGGAGGATAAAAAGCACTGGATCCTGGCCGCCAACTGGATCTGCATGACGGGGGGGGCGATCACCACGCCTATCGGATTTTATTACCTGAACGGCTCGTCCGTTCCCCTGTATGGGGATAAAAACAATGACCGGCTGCCCGATTATCACCGGCTCGACCTGTCGGCCACCTTTGTATTCAGCAAACCGGCGAACCAATACCAGCACAGCCTGGCCATAACGCTATACAATGCCTATGGAAGGATGAACCCCTTCTCGGTAAACTTCAACAAGATGATGAATGACAACGGTGATTTTGCAGTTCCGGCCGACCTCAACGGCACCTACGAGTTGGTGCCCGCATCGATCTCGGTTGCCGGCATTATTCCATCCATCAACTATCAATTCAAGTTCTGATGCGCAGGGTTTTATCATATACGATATTGGTTTGCCTCCTGCAGGGGTGTGTTAAAGAGACCTCCTGGACACTGAAGGAGGGCGCTCCTGCGGCCATCATCGTCGAAGCAACCATCACCGACCAGGTGAAAAACCAACAGGTCAGGCTGACCTTTCCTGTTACCCGGCTCAACCAGGCACCCGAACCTGTAACCGGGGCAGGCGTGCTGATCAGCAGTGACGACTCCACCTGGCAGCTGGATGAAAATCCGCCCAAATCGGGGGTATACAATACTCCTCCATATTTTTTCGCGCAGCTTGAAAAAAATTACACCTTGCTGGTCTCGATCGGAAACCAGGTTTTCACCGCGAAAGCCACCATGGCCGAAGGATCGGTGTTCGGGGAACTCCGGTACGCCCTGAACCCTGACAACAACCTCTATTATGTTGATTGGGTTGCCAACGCCTTCAGCACTTCAGATGCTGCCATGTGGGAACTGCTGATCGACTGGTCGAAAGTGCCCGGCTATGCAGACTTCGACTCCATTGACAACCATGCAAGGATGCTTTTTTATACCTTGCCGACGCTCGATGTGAGCGAGATCTTTGCGCCCATGATGCAGTCGGTCTACTTCCCGGCCGGAACCCTGATCACCGAACGCCGGTATTCGCTTACGCCACAGCATGCTGAATTTGTCCGGGGCATGCTGCTGGAAACGAACTGGACTGGCGGATTGTTCACCGTTGCTGCGGCCAATGTTGAAACAAATCTGAGCGGAGGGGCATTTGGATACTTCGGGGCATGTGCTGTTACAGAACTATCAGTTCTTGTGACCCCACAAAAGTAGGGGGCAGGGGGCGGGTGGGTAGGTGCCACTTTTGTGGACTCTGGTACAATGGTGATTAATCAATTTATTTTTTATCCACCTCAGGGTAGTCAGCCATTCAAGTGTATTAAAGTCAAGAAAAACTCATTAACTATTAACTTATTCAACCTATGGA
Organism: Bacteroidales bacterium; assembly: GCA_038212325.1. Classification (GTDB taxonomy): domain Bacteria; phylum Bacteroidota; class Bacteroidia; order Bacteroidales; family FEN-979; genus CAIVAT01. Next base: position 279 of record JBBQUQ010000078.1, on the reverse strand, counting down.
AACAACAAAGCTATTTCGCGCCACTTTCCTGGCAATTGCCCTCATCGGGCTTTCACTGGCAGGATGTCAGAAAGACAAAAATTCGGATCCGACAGCCGATTCTTCCACCCTTCAGCAGCTCTCAGTCGATGAACAATCTTTTGGGTCGGCCATGGACGAGTCGATGAATGATGTCGACATGTTCCTTTCAAACGGCAACCTGAAATCGACCAGCCAGCTTCCTTGCAATGCAACCATCGATTCCACAGAGGTTGTGAATGACACAATCACCATCTACAT
>JBBQUQ010000077.1:0-16082 GCA_038212325.1 Bacteroidales bacterium | reverse complement strand
GAGCCCGTGAGTGCCGGGGTGCTGAGGCCCCAGGTTGAGGAACATAAAATCGGAGTTTTCGCTTTGCCGCCGAAGCCCCCAGTCCTCGGGCCGGAATTCCAGGTCGGCATCATTGATTTCGCGCATCTGTTCTTCAAGCACGAACGGTTCTGCCTCAGTTGCCCGTGAATAGTGTTCTTTTCGCAGCGGATGGCCCTTCCACGACAAGGGCAGCAGGATACGGCGCAGGTTGGGATGTCCGGTAAACACAATGCCGAACATGTCAAACACTTCCCGCTCATACCAGTTGGCGCAAGCCCATATGTCGGTCACTGTCGCAACAGACGGGTATTCCCCTGTGAGGGCGATTTTCAGACGAATGTCGCTGTTCCGTTCAATGGATGTCAAGTGGTAAACGATGGTAAAGTCTGATCCTGGCTGTCCGTTGCGTTTGTTACGCTTCCTCTCATCAATGGCGGTAAGGTCGTACAGCATGTTGCAAGGCTTTTCCATCCCGGTTTTAAGATATTGCAGGATTTCCACGGCCCTGGCTTTTTCGATCCAGAGCGTTGGTGTGCCATCCATCGTAACCTGTTCAACTAAAGTGGGTGCATCCCCGAACCTGGCAATCAAAACTGAAATAATGGAATTGTCGTTATTCATATGCAGGATGAGGGGATTTGTCACATTTCATTCATCGGGCGGATCTTTTCCATCCTGCTGCGCTCTTCCATCTTCCGGTCGCGCTGGCTTGGCTGGTGCTGCCGTGTGATGATCTCCTGCGATCCGATGGTCCAGCTAAGCGGCCTTTTTTCGTGCGAGATCGATTCCCGCAGCATCAGGAGCCCCTCCAGGAAGGCATCCGGACGCGGCGGGCAGCCCGAAACGTACACATCCACCGGAAGAATCTTGTCAACGCCCTGCACCACGCTGTAAATGTCGTACATGCCTCCCGAATTGGCGCATGACCCCATGGAAATAACCCATCGCGGTGCCATCATCTGTTCGTGAAGCCTCTTGATGATGGGCGCCATTTTGATGAAAACGGTACCGGCAATGATCATCAGGTCAGCTTCGCGGGGCGTTCCGCGGATGACTTCCCCACCGAACCGTGCCAGGTCGTACCGGCTTGTAAAGGTGGTCGCCATTTCAACGAAACAGCATGAAAGCCCGAACCCGAAAGGCCAGATGGAGTTTTTCCTGCCCCAGGCAACCAGGTCGTCGAGCCTGGTGAGCACGATTGATTTGCGTGCCTCCTCCTCGAGCCCCGCATTCGCTTGTGTAACGCTGAATGTATCTGGTCGTTGAAGTGTAAATTTCATTTTAATCGGTTTTTATACCTGAGAATTTTTTTTCCGTCAGGGCCGAAATTGAGCGCCCCGATGCCAAGTTCATAAACAAGCACCGCCACCAGCACCAGGATGAATACCAGGATTCCAAGGTAACCTGGCACCCCGAGCTCGCGAAAGGATACGGCCCATGCAAAAATAAAGGCCGCGTCGAGGTCGAAGATCACGAAAAACATGGCGATGAGGTAAAAGTGCGATGAAAACCTGAACCTGGCATTGCCTGTCGGCGGAATCCCCGATTCGAAGGGTTCATCGGTCGTTTTCTCCCTGTGGCGCTCACCCAGAATATACGACAGGCCGATCATGATCCCTGCGATCGCAAACGCCGCAGCGGCATAAACCAGGAATGGCCAGAAATAAATGGGCTCCTTTAACAATATCATCATAAATGTCAACCAGTAATTACCTTGGAAACAGTGCTCTGTTCAATAGGTGTAATTTAGGCTCTATAAATGTAAATACATTTCCGGATTTTCGGCCAGAAAATTTAATTTATTCTGAGAATCTTTTCATGCACCTTACATGTTTTTCCGAACAAAATTCTTTCTGTTCAGTATCCCGGCTTCCGCTGCTCGCCCAGCCAGACTTCACACCATTCAAAAACCTTTGGCACTTTTATAATCTTTGAGGCAAAAACTTCCCTCTCGGGTATGATCCCGGGGTGATGCAAGTCCATATATTCGATTAACACGTCAATCATAACAAAATCGATTGAAAGGCTATAGTCTAAAATTAGCAGATGAATATAAAGTAAAACCTCTTCGCGGCAAAAGGCAGTTTTTCCCACATAAAAATTTTTCAGATGCAGTTTTTCGGGAATGTGTTGCGGCGGATACTCATATTTATCAAGCAGAGAGGCCGATGCATGAAGACAGGCAATGGGGTAATAACCGGGATATCTCTCAGCATATTCTTTGAACAACGACAAACACTTCCGTGTTCCGGCCTTCAACTCCATAAACCGCAGGTAAAGGTAATGGAACACGGGCACATCCGGATATTGGTTGATCAGTTTATCGACTTCTCGCAGGCCTTCATCTGCCTTTTCAGAGAAAGTCATGTTATTTAACCGTTCGGCCTCTCTTCTCACTCCTCCCCGATTTTTGCGTACGCCCATATTTCCAAAAAGCAGATCATCTGAAAAATGCTCGCTGGCAATCGTGAAATCGAATAGACGGGAGATGGTTTCAATAGCTATTTTCATCATGTCCAGAGTGGTCATGTACTCTATGAGTATGATTTCTGCTATTTCGATCAGTTCAACGAATTTATTCGGTTTCTTTGAAAGAATTTTTTTTGGACTGCCGGCCAGTGTGACGAATTGGCTGATCAGGTTCATTTTTACCTCAGGATCCTGGTAATCGATCTTGTTGCTTTCTGTTTGATCTTCCTTAGCGAAAAAATCATCAGCCTCCGCCTCGGTGATGAAATTGAAATTATTACGGCCAAGTTTTTTATCAAGATGAGCCAGTACTCTGTTTTTCTCGGCCGGATTTTGTGGACTTGAAATGTAGAGTGGTTTCCCTTTATACCCGAACTCGATATTGATCAGTTTCACTCGCTCATCATCTTCCTCAAGGATGTATTTTGCAAGTTCAAACGATTTATGGGGATGAAAGCCGAGTTCATCTGCAAATTCCGCAGCGCCGTAAATAATGTTATGTACCAGCGTATAATTCGTTGCCACCATTCTGACGCCAAATTCAGTCATCGTTTTCTGAAGGTTCAAAAACTCTGTGAAATCGTGGGGGTTCTGGTTGAATTTCCAGAATGACTCTCTCACTCCGAGACAGTACAAGTCAACTGCAAATGCGCCATGCGTGATATTTCCATTGATGTGTTCTCTCGTTACAGTGATCGTTGCAAATCCTGAATCATGCCAGTCTTCGTTGATATAACAGTCGCCAATGAGAAGGGTCCTGGCCCGTGTACGTATGTAATTTTCGGGCGACAATAAATGTTGCTTCTTTTTGTTCATTTCACGAAGGTTTTTTATACCATCCCTGCCTTTGTTGTCTGATCATGTATTCCCGGTCAAGTTTTATTTTTTGTTTCTCCCATTGCCTTTTCATCTCTTCCACTTTTTTGTTCTGCTTTTCCATTGAATGATTAATCATTTCTTCTAAACTTATTCCTTGGCTGTTAATGACCTCCTGTGCCGGTATCCAGGTATCCCTGTAACGTATTTTCATAAGTGGGTTCAGGATGTACACACCTCGTTCGATACGCCGGAAGAGTTTTTTATTGTAAGGGTTATTGCCATCAATCTCGTGTTTTGCCAGAATGGCAAGCCAGTATTCACGCTTCTTACGGAAGGCAGGCAGCACGTTTCCGGGAAAATCCTGAAGTTTAAGAATGAAGTCGTTCACCTGGATACCGATCCCCTGGTAGTGGTTCTTCGACTGCTGGATGGCCGATTGTACGGCGATAAAGAGGTGAACCAGCATAAACTCGGCTTTGTGCGGGTCGATCTTGATAAGATGTTCGTCAACCTGAAGGCTCAGGGAATCGGAAAGGAGTAATGGATAAATCCTGCTGAGCCTGGTTTTTGCATAATCACTATTCACAAAGGCCTGAAGAAGGGCTATTTGTATAGGTAACTTGTAAAAGGTATCAGTCAACCCGGGATCAGCGCCGTTCCCGAGAAGGGAAACGGTGATGTTTACGGCGCCGGAAAAGACTGCAGCCTGAAGCGGAGTAAAATTATGAATGTCCCGGTAATCAATCCCGTATTTGTTCACTTCCTGTACAACCATCTTGAGGTTATCATCACGGTAATGCTGGTAATATTTCCGAAAGATTGAGCCACGTTCCGTTTCATATTTTTCGGCCCGGCGGTAATTCAGTCCTGCGAGCTTCTCCAGGATCAAGTTCTGATTATGGATCAGGGCAAAGTCGAACAAATGATCCTTGGCTTTTTTGTTGAAGTGTTCCGGATCGAGTGCCTCACTTCTTAATGTCATATATCGTTCAATGGTCAGTGGTTCCCAGTTCGGTTTTGCAGTAACCAGGATGTTCTTCCGGATGGCATCGGCCTGTTCCGACTTGCCCATCATCTCGAGCCGCCTGGCCTCACGCTTCCAGTCATCCGATGTGGAAATATCCTCCCTGATCACCCGTTCACGGGTTTCCTCAGAAATGCCGAGCAAACCGATCAGTTTATGCCCGCGACTCTTTTCGATGATGTAAACATTCCTGACTGCCCTCGTAATGGCGACATACAGTGCGTTAATATAAAACTTGTAGGCATCGTGCGATTTATCCGTCTTGTCTCTGCCCCGCAAATAGGCTGGTTCACTCCCTTTTACAACTTCAGCATTTACGCCATCGCAGATGCTGTTGAACTCGGTGGTATTGTCCGAAATGAAATTGAAAAGGATGATGTTTTCATATTCCAGTCCTTTCGACTCCTGCACCGAAAACAACAGCGGTGACGGGAACAGGCCGGCGGCTTTTGGTTTATCTTCATTGCGCAGTACAAGCACCGCCCAATTGACCGATTTACCTGTTTTTCGTGCAAGTTCTGCCACTGTTTTATGCTTTTCTTCGAGAAAGACCATCTCGCCAACAGCTTGTGAAACAGTGGTTACCAGGTAATTGCTTTCCTTGTCAATGGAGCCGAAACGGGCAATCTTGATCTTCAGCAGGCGGTTGGCCAGGTCAGAAACCACTTGTGTGTTTCGGTAATTGGCATGTAAAATGCGGATTTCATCGCCCCGGAGATCCTGCTGATAAAACATGCTCTTCAGGTGTGACCATGAAAAGAAATTGGGATGCACCACCTGGTTTGCATCCCCGCAGAGGATGAAATTCACAGGCTTGAACAGCGACTTCAGGATCAGGAAAAGCTGGATGTTTGTGAAATCCTGCACCTCATCTACAACAATGTAATCATATTCCCGGCGACAGGATTCCAGCAGTTCATGTGAGTAAATGTTGATGTCGTAAAACCCTTCTTCTTTCAGAAATATCAGGTACTTTTCAAACAGGGTATACGCAGCTTCTCTTTCGGATGAAAGGAATATGGACTGTTTAACCCCAAGCGAACAGTATTCGGCACAAGAAAGGTACTTTTTCGTGATATCCATCCCCGTTATGACCCCCCGAAACTCTTCGTAAACCTTGTGGGCATCTTTCAATCCGGATGATTGTCGGTACCCCCAGAACCAGCGTTCGAATGTTCTGAAATCCATCTCTTTGCCTTCCGGAATGCGTATAGTTTCAATGAATTCGCGGTAGGAGAGAAAATCCGGTTCCTGACTTTCGTTTTCATAATGGTTAGCGTAATACCAACGGGATGAGTTTTCGGCCAAATAGGAGGAGAGGGTCACATAGAGAATGCGACCTGGAAGGGTCTTGATCTTTTCAAGTGTCAGTGCGGTTTTACCACTCCCTGCAGAACCAATGATAATCTGGGGCAGCGGATGCTGAAGAATTTCTTCCTGTCGGTCGTCGAATGAGAGGAATTTATCAAGCAGGTGGAACTTGGGATAGCGTTTGTTGACAAAAGGAATCGCAACAACCTCTTCATCTGCCGGAAATGCCGCATTGTTCAAAGGCAGCAACTTTGATTCCGCCACCGGTTCACCCCGGAGGAACCGTGAGCCGGCATAATCATGATTCAGAATCAGTTCGAGTACCAGCAGGTAGTTTTGTCCATTGAATCTTCCGAACCGAAAAAGAAGGCGGTTCGTGTCGTCAAGCCTGGCACGGTAAAAACCTTTTCCGGGTAATTTCTTCACCTCTGCCGCAGTAAAATGTCCCAACGCAAGCTCTGCTATTGTTTTATCAAACTGTTTGCGAAGTTTGCCGGGATTCAGGTCATTCAGTAGCAGAATCTCGTACATGGCAATTTATTAAGCGCCAAATTTACAATATTCCGATTAACCCACCATTTAAGCAGGAACTTCTTTTTTCATTACCCAGGGGGAGCGCTGTCGTTCCCCCTTCGCGAAAGACAAGACCCGTAAAGCAGGTATTGTTGAAAAAACTTCGGCAGTACGACTATGTAGCTATGTTAAAAAGCCGGTATCTCTGACCATTTTTACCGCGCTTTAAATGTATTTCCCAGGCTCATATCTCCGGTAGCATATCCTTTCTTAAACCAATACATGCGCTGTTGTGATGTGCCATGGGTAAATGCATCCGGTACCACATAACCCCGGGAACGTTTCTGTATCCTGTCATCACCCACCGCGCTTGCCGCGCTTAATGCTTCTTCGATATCACCCTCTTCCAGTGCATTCTTGTATTTTTGGGTGTAATGGGTATAGATGCCGGCATAAAAATCAGCCTGTAATTCCAGCGCAACAGACAGCCTGTTAGCATCCTTTTCCGACATTTGCTGCTGCTGCTCATGTATTTTACCGGAGAACCCAAGAAGGTTCTGCACATGATGCCCGATTTCATGAGCAAGTACATAAGCAACGGCAAAATCACCCCCAGAGGCCCCGAAACGGGTTTTCAATTCATCGAAGAAACTGAGATCGATGTACACATTTCTGTCGGCAGGGCAATAAAACGGACCTGTAGCCTTACTGGCGTACCCGCAGGATGATTCCGTTGCATCCCTGAACAGCACAAGCACCGGTTCTTCATAAGTTGTGCCGTTTTCCGCGAAGATCTTGTGCCAAACATCTTCATTGTCGGCAAGGGCAACAGAAATGAATCTAGCCATTTCATCCTGTACACTGTCAGCGGGTACATTTGTCTGTTCTGCTGAGGATGTCTGCTCCTGGATCGCGTTGAGCAGTTGAGAGGGGTCTCCTCCGCTCATAAAATAACTGATCACCATGATGATCAGTCCCACGAAGCCTCCTCCGAACATCAGTTTTTTCCCTCCCGACATCCCTCGCCGGTCTTCCACATTACTGCTTTGTCTGCGGCCTATCCATTGCATAACCTTGAAATTTGCATTGAATAATCATATTAAAGCACTCCTTTCATAAACCAACAATTCAGATCATGAATTGAAACATGCTTTCTGGTATTCCTGCATAATTGAACCGATATTCAGTTTTTGATCAATGCATTTTTTTCCACCGGCTTTGAATGATTCGTTCGGGATTATTTTTGCTGCAGAATAAAAATTGGTTTCGTCAGTGTAAAAACTTAACCCGAAGAATCTTTTTTCATAAAGCGGAAAAGATGCATACCGATCGATACCCGATCTCAGGCAATTGATCATCCGGATTTTTTTTGACCTGCTGATTCTGTATTTTCCTATTTTCATTAAAGTAGTTTTAATCTGTTTATCAGTCTGTTAATCTTAATATTTCATCGAATAACAACATAACAAAGTTGAACATCTCTTCAATGAAAAGTGTTACATAATTTTAAAAAAGAGTTGCATTATTCACACATTTTCCAACTTCTTACGGGTTGGAGTTTTCTTACCCTGGCAAAAATAAGCACCAAGACCTGTTTAAGATAGTTCGACGCTGTTTCCCGGTGGGCAAAGTTTGCAATTCATTGACTGGTTACTTCCAATGGCTGCGGGGTGTATTTGTCTATTTAAATCCTCATTTTTGGCACGATTTTAGTCAACTTTTCACGACCGGAGAATGTCTCCGCCATAAAACAATTCTTAACAATTAATACGTATAAAATGAAAACAGGAACCAGATCATTATTTTTTGTTGCAGTCGTTTCGGCACTGCTATTAACGGGATGTGCGAAGACGGGGCCGCAGGGACCCGCAGGACCATCAGGGAAAGATGCCCCGGTCTATTATTCTGAATGGTTTTCACCTGCTGCCTGGTCAGGCGTTTCGGGTGACTGGTACTTTGCTGCCGCTGCCCCCGACCTTACCCAGGATATTGTTGAGAACGGTGTCGTGCTCGCCTATGTCTGGCTGGCCGGTGATCTGTACGACGGCACTACTGTGCGCCCACTGCCGGCCTACGCGGTCGGTGCAAACTGGGGCTTCCTGATCCACCAGTACGGAAGCATTGAATTCACCTCCGATATGTTCACGATGCCGCTCACGGCCGGTAATAAGTTCCGTTTTGTAGCGATACCCGGCACTGTTCCTGCATTAAAATCCGGTATGCCCCGGCAAATGAGTTCACAGGAGTTGAAAAGCCTTTCATACAAGGAGGTATGCAGGCTGTACAACATACCTGAATAGTCGTTCCGCCTGTTCTTTCGGATTAATCGAATTGGGGAGTGTTTTTTCATTACATACCCTGTTGGTGTTTTTACCGATTCGTATCGCCCTGTCATTCCATTCCAATGCCCGGGCCACGGTTTACACACTTGACCTGGCCTTGTCGGGGCAAAAGGAAGTGCCGCCAAACCCGTCGACCGCAACGGGAGTATTGATCGGCACTTACAACGACGTTACAAATATGCTGAGTTTTACCGTGATGTTTAACGGGTTGTCGGCCCCGTCAACAGCTTCTCACATTCATGGTCCTGCCGCGGCGGGAGTTAACGCCCCGGTCCTGATCCCGCTTGCGGGATTTCCTGCAGGTGTCACCTCCGGTACCTATTCGAATTCATTTACCCTGACACCCGACCAGGAATCAATGCTGTTTTGTGCGACTTTGTATCTAAATATTCACACGTCACTATACCCGGGTGGTGAATTAAGAGCACAGTTGAAGGAGGGAATGACTTCAGGGAACATCACAACACTCGACCTTGCGCTTACGGGCCAGAAGTCAGTTCCCGCGAACGTGTCGCCGGCAACCGGAACGCTCATCGGGACGTTTGACGACGCAACGAGTATTCTCAGTTTTACGTTATTGTTCAACGGTTTGACAGCGAACACAACAGCAGCACATTTCCACGGACCTGCGACCCCCGCCGCGAATGCACCCGTCATTATCCCTTTTGCGGGATTCCCGGTCGGTGTAACCTCTGGTATGTATTCCAATTCGTACGTATTGACTCCAACACAAAAAACGTACCTGCTTGCAGGCTCGTTGTACGTAAATGTTCACAGCACTGTGCTCCCGGGCGGAGAAATCCGCTCCCAGTTGACCGAAGGAACACTGCCAGGCAATTGTCCCGCGAACATTCCAACTCTTTCGGAATGGATGTTGATATTTCTTGGTGTCTTGTTAGTCGGCACCGGGGTGTTGTTCATTTACAAAAGATAAATTCCCGTAAATTTGGTGGCTGGTCTGAACTCCTGGCGCCTTCCGGCGTGAACCGTGGGATTGGAACAAAACAGGCAATCAATAACCGTGAATTACCTCTTCTTATAGGACTTCGATGCCCTGTTTCCGCCAAGAAATCCCCATCCGCCGCTGCCAATCATGAATCCAAATGCATACCAGGCTCCATTGTTGTTCGAAGCAAACACGGTGACGTCATCCCGCCAAAGCATCGCAATCAGGTCAATGGGCGCAATAATTCCGTGCCACAAACCCCACCAGAATCCATAGGTTTGTCCTTTGAGGCATTCGGATATAACTTCCTTGTTGGCGCAACCTGAAAAGATCAGGACAATAACAATACCGATGAGGACCAGGTTGTAAATTGCTCCCTTTTGATTTAAAGGACTCTTCATTTCAATTTGGTTTAGGTGTTAACAAAAATACTTCAATAGCACCCTGTACCCCGATCGTTTCTGAAGCCTTCCTCACGGGAGGCATTTTTTCATTTCCGCCCGCAGCGACAGGAATAAAGAAAGCACCAGGAGCGGTCAGCCTGGTGCTTTAAACACTTTATCAGTAATCTACAAAACTAAATTGTAAAACACATATTGATTGATTCGACCGCTACAACAAATGTACTGCTTTTTTTTCCGAAAACCTAATAAAATTTAGTCCCTGTTTAAAATTTTACTGCTTATCCCCTTTGGGCAAGTAAATAAATCATTGGCACATCCAAACACGCATTGGTGTTAACACATGAAAAAATCGACCACATTAGGCACAATAGTTTACAATAGTGACATTTTTTGGTTCCAAGTGCTTTGAAATTCCAATAGCAGTATTAATAAGGGTATTAGTCAATTCGTTTGAATATTTCTATGGTACGATTGAACAAGATTTACGAATGACGAATGAAAGTACGGGGTGGAATTTGGATTAAGGTGTAAAGACGAAAAGCAGCACACTGTTATTTGCAGAATAAGATTAATTTTGACGTTAAAACAGGCCGGTATGCGGAACCAGGTTGATAGGAGTTAAAGTTAAGAATCATATGAAGGCGGCCTCACTCAAAGAGATAAAGACAGAACTTGGTTTACTGCATCCGAAAAGGATACAGGAGATTTGTGTTCACATGGCCAGGTTCAGGAAGGAGAACAAGGAACTGCTTACCTACCTCTTATTCGAGTCTCTCGATGAAAAAGCATATATTCAAGGGGTTAAGGTGCAGGTTGATGAATTATTCAAAGAGGCAGGCAAGGGCAAACCATATCTCATGAAGAAAACCGTGAGAAAAATACTCAGGATAACGAATAAGTACATAAAATATTCAGGATCAAAACAAACAGAAGCGGAGTTGCTCCTCTATTTTTGCAGTAAGTTAAAAATGTCTGGAATTCCGTTGCCGGCAAATACCACCCTTGGCAACATTTACCTGAGGCAAATTCAAAAAATAAGCAACGCACTGGCAACACTGCACGAAGATCTGCAGTTTGATTATTCAAAGGAACTTCGGCTTTTATAAATAAATTACGCCACATGAAAACCACAATTTTCTTTTTCATGATCCTTTGCGGGGTGATGGGATATTGCAGAACAGGCCTGCAGGCGCAGAGAACGACCGCACCAGGCATCTCAGCCTCATTGGCATATGATCCATATAAAAATTATCCGGTTTATTTGGGCACTGATCTGGGCGTTCAATACACCAGGCCGGAGACGATCATAAAAATATGGTCTCCCCCTGCGCAGGAGATGAAACTGAAATTATACAAAACTTCGTCGGGAAACGATTTGATTGAAGAGATCGCCTGCGTGAGGGATATAAACGGTGTGTGGAAAGCAGCCTTGAAGGGCGACAGAAAAAACAGCTATTATGTTTTCCAGGCCAGGATCGACGGAAAATGGAATGATGAAAACCCCGATCCCTATGCCAAAGCGGTTGGCGTAAACGGAAAACGCGGACAGATCATCGATTTCCAAGAAACTGATCCGCCCGGCTGGGAGAACGATAAACCACCTGTTCTGAAAAGCCATACCGATGCAATCCTTTACGAACTGCATATCCGTGACCTGTCGGTGGCGCCCAATTCCGGTATCGTGCACAAGGGAAAATTCCTGGGCCTGACCGAATGGGGGACCAAAAACAGCGAGGGGCAAAGCACAGGCATCGATCACATTGCCGAACTGGGGGTCACACACGTGCACCTGCTGCCAGCCTTCGATTTCTGCAGCGTGGACGAGTCAAAGTTAAATATTCCTCAATATAACTGGGGTTATGACCCTCAAAACTATAACACACCGGAGGGCTCCTATTCAACAGATCCGGAAAACGGCAGTGTACGCATTCTGGAATTCAAAAAAATGGTTCAGTCGCTGCATCAGAAGAATCTCCGGGTGATCATGGATGTGGTTTACAACCATACCGGCTGGACGCACAATTCCAACCTGGATCAGCTTGTTCCGGGCTACTATTACCGGCAATGGGAAAAAGACGGAAAATACAGCAATGCTTCAGGTTGCGGCAACGAAACTGCCTCCGACCGCGCCATGTTCCGGAAATTCATCATTGAATCGGTGACCTGCTGGGCCAGGGAATATCATGTCGACGGCTTTCGTTTCGACCTGATGGCCATCCACGACATGGAGACCATGAACCTGGTGGCTGCTGCGCTCCGGGCCATCGATCACTCCATCATTATTTACGGGGAGGGATGGACCGCCGGAGATTCTCCGCTGCCCATAGAATACCGCGCCCTTAAGATGAATGCACAAAAAATGAACGGGGTGGCGGTTTTCAGCGACGACATCCGCGATGCCATCAAAGGAAGCGTATTTGATGATAAAAGCACTGGTTTTGCCAGCGGCGCCAACGATAAAACCGAGTCTGTAAAATTCGGCATCGTTGCAGCGGGCAAGCATCCCCAGATAGAGCTATCCAAATTAAACTATGCAAAAGAACCCTATGCAAAAAATCCCGAGGAGGTCATCAATTATGTTTCATGCCACGACAACAATACCTTATACGACAAGTTGAAAATCTCGCGCCCGGATGCTTCGGAAGCGGATCTTGTCAAAATGGACAAGCTGGCCAACACCATCGTGATGACATCGCAGGGGATCCCATTTTTAGATGCCGGTGTCGAGATAAAACGAACCAAGGGCGGCGAGCATAATTCATACAACAAGCCCGATTCGGTAAACCAGATCAACTGGGGTTGGAAATATGAAAACAGGGAGCTCTTTGCCTATTATAAAGAACTGATCGCACTGCGTAAAGCGCATCCCGCATTCAGGATGCAAAAAAACGAAATGGTTCAGGAGAGGCTGGTTTTTCTGCCAACGAATGATTCGCAACTCATCGCCTATCAGTTGAAAGATCATGCGAATAATGACAGTTGGCGGCAGATCATCGTTATTTTTAACGGGGCCGACCTCGAAAAAAACATCGGGTTACCCAACGGAGTCTGGAAAGTTGCACTTCAAAATTATCAATTCACAAACGTTGAGAAAAGCCTTTCTGGCAATGTCGTTGCAGCGCCCTATTCAGCCATGATTTTATACCAGGAATAACACACAGCAGGCTTTGCATCAGCCGCTATTTTAAGCCTGACTCCCACTCCCGGCCTTTCTGGGCAAATGTTTTGGTTGTGTTCGCCGAACTGGTCGATGGAAGCACGACCATCTCCTTCCGTGGCAACCTGTTCATCAGCCGCTGGTAATACGTGGCTGCGCTTTGGCCATTGAATACTAATTTCCTGATGTTCGGATAGGCGGAAAACAAAGCCTTAAAGTCGTTGATCTCCTCCTGGTGCATATTGGCATCCAGGCTGCCTGACCTGTCGGCGTGTTTCAGAACATCCCACAGTCCGAAGCCATTGCGAAGAACGAGATCGCATTTATCACTGTATGAAAACAGCGCTTGCCCGTTGTTATAAAGGCTGAAAAAAATACGCCAGAATTGATTTTGCGGGTTGGCATAGTATTCTGTGGTGCGGATAGAGATATCGCTTGGCAGGGTGCCAAGGATCAGTATCCTGGTTTGCTCATTGATAACAGGCGGAAAGCCCTCTTTCTTCGTGGTCATTATCTGCATGGACTTCGGCGGTTGAACCCTCCCCTGACATGGATTGGGAGATCCGCTTGGGAGTGATTGGCAAAGGTATGAAATCAACCTGTATCCAAAGGTGTCTCCCTGAAAATTTCATCATTTCCGTGGTTTATAAAATTATCCTAACTTTGTATTCAATCAAAAACCTTCAACATGATTACGAAAAACGTCGAAAAAGCGATCAACGAGCAGATCAGGCGCGAAGAACACTCTTCCCGCATTTACCTGTCGATGGCCTCATGGGCCGAACGGAGCGGCTACCCCGGAGCGGCCAACTGGCTCTATGTTCAAACCGAAGAGGAGCGCATCCACATGCTCAAGCTGGTACATTACCTCAACGACCGTGGCGGAACCGCCGTCATACCTGCGCTTGAGGCGCCAGGGGCAAAGTTCAAATCCCTGCCAGATGTATTTCAGGAGGTACTGAAACATGAAGAGTACATCTCCGCGTCGATCAACGAACTCTATGCCATCTGCACGAAAGAGAAAGATTTTACCACGGCCAACTACCTACAATGGTACATTACCGAGCAGATCGAGGAGGAGAGCACCGTTCGCAGCATTCTTGACCAGATCAAACTGGCCGGAAGCGACAAGGGCGGCCAGTTCATGATGGACAAGGAGTTTTCGGCCATGGCAACTGCTAAAAGAGCGGCACTGGCAGCCAGCGGCGGCGCTAACGCAGTAACTTAACGAGCTTATTGTACCAGGTTCTCCCGTATTTACGGATCAATGCCCCTTCCAGGAACTGGTAAAGGGGTATTTTTTCGTTATGTCCTTTCACCAGTGCTTTCTGGCAGATGGGCCATTTGTGATAGTTGAGCAGGTCGTTCACCGGGGTGGCCTTGATCCGGATCGGGTAGAGGTGGCAGGAGACCGGCTTGGCAAACGGAATTTTCTTCTCCTCGAAAGCCTTTTCAATGGCGCACCGGGCGATTCCATCCTCAAAATAGACGAACGCACACTCCTTCCCGTGAATCAGCGGGGTGACAAATTTACCTTCGGCATCATAGTCAAACACCCCCAGCGATTCGACTTCAGCGACTCCTTCAGGCACCATAAAAGGCTTGATCTCATCGATGTAATCCTCAAGAAGGGAAATCTCCTCCTCATCCAGGGGCGCGCCGGCATCCCCCTCCACGCAGCAAGCGCCCTTGCACTTCGGCATGTCGCAGCAAAAGTACACTTCTTTAATGTCGTCGGAGATCAGGGTGTTGTCGAGATAGATCATGATTGTTCTACTTATACTTCCAGTTCCTCGGTTTTCCCTCCGTTGTCCATTCTATCGTGGTGAGAATCCGTTTGTTTCGTGTTTCCGGTGTTTTGGCCTCCTCGATCCACTGGATAGACTCTTTCCTGTGGGAATAGGGAAATTTGTCAAAGAAAATCGCAGCCGCCAGGTTCCTTTTCTCGTAATCGAAATGCGGGAAGCCCCATTTCAGCTTCTCTTCGGCATCGGGGCAGGCCTTGTGGACCAGGTCGCGCAAATGGGTCAGGATGGGCCTGGCAAAATCTGCTGATTTTGTGATGTACTGCTCAATTTCCTTGTTTTTCATGGAGAGGATTGTTTAATGCAAACAATGCAGGCAATGCAAAAATAATAAATATAACAGAGTGCAACCTTTTGGAGTCGGGAGGATTAAGAGTAAAAAATCGCAATTCCATTCGTTCTAAGCGCATAACCATTGCCTGCGAATTTTTCCGTAATCCCTTTTCAGTGGGCATAGATCGATTCCACTACATTTTCCTTCAAACCTGGATGTAAATGAGATCCAGTTGGAGGGAAGGTCAACGGAGCGAAGCCCGACGATCCTGCAGCCTTTCAGCAGCAGCACCAGGGCCGAGAGCCAGAGTGCAAGGCCGCTCAGCCCCGGCACGAACCACTTTGAAAGTTTCATCCCGGCCCTGGTGTTCATGAGGAATGCCCGGTTCCCGCGCGATCTGGGGAAACGGAAGATGAAGTACATCATGGCCGGGGGATAGTTGAACCCATGGGTGGGGGAGACAAAGCCAACCAACGAACCGGGCGCCGGCGGCCCGATCTTTTTGCGGTCGATCTTTGCAATATCGGTGGGGTTTGCTCATTTCCTCATGGTTTTTCATAAATCAAAAATAATCAATTTTGTATAAATTGCAATCAATGCTGCCGGGCAGATCAATGGAAGAAAATTATTATATTTCGATTATAATCTAAACTTTATTATTATATTTGAAAAGTTTCTGATATAGTACGTTGTTTTATGATCAACCGTGAACAATATATAAGGAAGATAGCTCCTTTTATCGGGAAACCGGTAATTAAGGTTATCACTGGAATTCGAAGGTGCGGAAAGAGTACATTGTTGAAAATGATAATTAATTCGTTGGTTGAGGGCGGAATGAATCCGGACAATATTATTATGGTCAACAAGGATTCCCTTGAATTTGATTTTATCAAAAATTACCAGGATTTAAACAAGTATGTAAAAAAGAGGATTAAAAACATTAAAGGGTCAACCGGTTTATTCATTGATGAAATCCAGGAAATCGAAGGATGGGAGA
>JBBQUQ010000076.1:0-16397 GCA_038212325.1 Bacteroidales bacterium | reverse complement strand
CTGGGTATCGGCCTCATTGTCAACTGCCCCTCCGATGGCTGCAAAAAGCGCAGCATACAGCAGGTAGCCTACCAGGAAGAAAAAAATAAAGGCCCCGATCATCACTGGAAAATTAACTGAATTCATTGCTTCCATCACGCCTTCCATTCCTTCAACTGATCCGTCTTCAGAGGTAATTACCGTTGAACCGGCCGGGTTCATTGCTTGTTTCTGATTCATGATCTGCTCCGTCGCTGACTTTTTAACATCTCCGGAAGGCATAACCGCCGTAACGATGGTTACGATTCCAAACGTAAGCACTACCCACAGCAGGAACTGGGTCAGGCCAACAAGGCCCACCCCGACTATTTTTCCCATCATCAACTGAAATGGTTTTACCGAAGATATGATCACCTCCACGATACGGCTGGTTTTTTCTTCAATTACTCCGCGCATGACCTGTGCACCGAACATGAAGATGAAAAAATAGATGAGGATTCCTGAAAACATGCCAAGTATCATGTTTATTTCAGTGTAACTTTTTGATTCCTTACCGCCTTCCCCGATTTTCATGGTATTGATGTCTACGGTAGTCTTGATAGAGCGAAGGAGGTCGTCAATGGCCAGAGGCTTTGTCTTATCAGTTTGCAGTTCCATCAGGCGCGCCTGGAGTTTCAATGCTTCAATTTCCTTGCTCATCACATTTTTAATGTAGGATGTGATGTTGATGCTGACACTTTTTTCAGAATAGAGTATTGCATTGGTGGGTAAGCTTACCTCCGTTTTCGGGATATAGAGCAGAGCATTATCCTCGCTTTTTGAAAAATTTGCTTTGGCTGATCCGATGTCGCTGACAATGTAATGAAATTTGATTTTATCGGCATCCTTGAATTTTTTGAAAAAAATGCCGGTTTCGTCTAGTACAGCAATGGTTTTCATTTCATTGGTCCGGGTTGCCAGGTAGGTGGGAACCACGATGACCGCCGCCATCAGCAGCGGTCCGATGATTGTCATGATGACAAAAGAACGTTTCTTGACGCGGGTGAGGTACTCACGCTGGATGATGAGGAAGATTTTTTTCATGTCAGTCTGCGGTTATTTGCTGAGTTGTTTGTCTGGTGACTGCCTGGATGAAAATGTCATTCATGCTTGGAATCTTTTCGTTGATGGAATAGATGATGACATGTGGCAACATTTTGTTGATCAGGTCATTAGGCGTTGTATCCGCTGGCAGTTTAATCGAGACATGGCGGTGGTCAGTATCACGGCCCTCCGACAGTATCTGGAATTCGGCTGGAAGAATAGCCTGAAGGTTTCCTTCGTATGCATTATAGCTGATCCCGAAGGTATTGGTCTTATAGGTCTTTTTAATGCTCCTCACAGCTCCGCTCAAAACCACTTTAGATTGGTCGATCAAGGCAATGTCGTCGCAAAGCTCTTCGACTGATGCCATGTTGTGGGTGGAAAAAATGATCGTTGCCCCTTTTTCCTTCTGCGAAAGGATCTCCTCCTTCAGGAGATTTGCGTTGATCGGGTCAAAGCCGCTGAATGGTTCATCAAAGATGAGCAGTTTTGGTTCATGAATGATGGTGACGAGGAACTGTATTTTTTGCTGCATCCCTTTTGACAATTCCTCAATTTTCTTATTCCACCACCCTTTGATCTCAAACTTATCAAACCAGTAATTCAACCTTTTCTGCGCTTCATGATGGCTGAGCCCTTTTAATTGGGCAAGGTACAGGGATTGTTCTCCGACAGTCATTTTCTTGTACAACCCTCGTTCTTCAGGGAGGTACCCTATGAGGGCAATGTCGTTTGGCTCGAGTTTTCGCCCCATGAAAATGAGTTCTCCTTCATCGGGGGCAATGATCTGGTTGATGATGCGGATCAGGGTTGTTTTGCCTGCGCCATTGGGACCCAGCAGGCCGAAGATATGGCTGTCGGGCACATTGATGCTAACTTTGTCAAGCGCTTTGTGATTTGCATACTGTTTAGAAACGTCATGTGCTGAAAATAGATCCATAAATCAGTTTTTTATTGGTCAAAAAGATCCTTCATCCTGGAAAAGAAGCCCTTATCGCGTTCTCCCGGTGCAGGTTTGAAATTTTCCGAATTGCCTAATTTTTCGAGGATGATTTTTTCTTCCTTTGACAAGGTCTTCGGGGTCCATATATTGAGGTTGATCAGCAGGTCACCTTTTCCTTCGTACCCATTGATGCTGGTCAGTCCCTTACCGCGAAGCCTTAAAACTTTTCCGCTTTGGGTTCCCGGTTCAATTTTAATTTTAACTTTTCCATCGAGGGTTGGAACTTCAGTGTTCCCGCCGATTGCTGCTTCTGAAAATGTTATATAGTGGTTGAAAAGCAGGTTGTTTCCGTCGCGTTCAAACCGGTCATGCCGAACCTCCTCGATCTGGATCAGGAGATCGCCGGCAACACCTCCGCGGGCAGCTGCATTGCCCTTGCCTCCCATTGAAAGCTGCATTCCTTCGGAAACGCCTGCAGGAATTCGGATGGAGATGACTTCTTCACCTTTAACCACGCCATTTCCGGCGCAGTCGGTGCATTTATCTGTAATGATCTGTCCCTCCCCGCCGCAATTCGGACAGGTCTGGGTGGTTTGCATCTGGCCCAGGAACGTGGATGTGACCCTGGAAACATGGCCGGAGCCACGGCAGGCGGAGCAAGTGGAATAGGAGCTTCCCCCTTTGGCGCCGGTGCCCTTGCATGTGGTGCACGCCAGGTATTTGTTTACTTTGATTTTTTTCTCAACTCCCAGGGAAATCTCCTCGAGCGTCAGTTTTACCTTTACCCGCAGGTTCGACCCGCGGTTCACGGTTTTTCCCCTTCTGCCTCCTCCGCTGCCGCCAAAAAATGAACTGAATGGATCATTCCCGCCACCACCAAAAATATCGCCGAAGTGGCTGAAAATATCTTCCATGCTCATGCCACCACCGCTATACCCGCCACGCCCGCCGCCATTACCGACGCCCGCATGGCCATACTGGTCATACCGCTGGCGTTTGTTCGGATCGCTCAGAACCTCATATGCTTCAGCAGCCTCCTTGAATTTTTCCTCCATATCTTTCTTCCCCGGATTCTTGTCCGGGTGGAATTTTATGGCTTGCTTGCGGTAGGCCTTTTTCAACTCTTCCGGTGATGCGCTTTTACTTACTTCCAGTATCTCGTAATAATCTCTTTTTGACATATAAAGGTGTTAACTACCAACAATAACTTTGGCGTACCTGATCACTTTTCCGTTGAGGAGGTACCCTTTTTCAATCTCATCCATGATTTTTCCTTTTTGTTCCGGTGTAGGGGCGGGAAGGTTGGTAATGGCTTCGTGAAAATCCGTGTCAAAAGATTCGCCTGTCGATCTCATTGGCTGCAAGCCTTGCTGATAGAGAACTGATGTGAATTTATTGAAAATCAGTATAATACCATCCATGAGTGCCCGCCCCGCGTCCGTGGTGGCATCAAATGCCTTGATGGCCCGGTCAAAATCATCGAGCACAGGTAACAGTTTGATAATGACATCAGCAGACGCATACTTGCTCTGTTCCACCTTCTCTTTCAACGTGCGTTTCCTGAAGTTGTCAAAATCTGAATACAGGCGAAGGTATTTATCATTGAGCTCGGCATATTGCTTGCCGGGTTCTAAATCACCTTCATGGGGAATATTGAATGGAGCACTTTCAGAAAGCGGCATATTATCGGCTTGCTCCTGCTCAGTTGCCTCATCATAGGCATGCTTTTTTGTATCTGTAGTTTTCATCTTGTGTTTTTCGTTCTTTTTGATTTTGCGGATCATAAAAATTGTATTCGAATAAAATTCGGGTTTGAGATATCAAAAAACCTGCCAGTTGAAGATTTGCGACAAATTGTCAGCCGTTAATCCTGCGGATCCGGGCACCGAGCTTTTGAAGCCGGAGGTCGATTTCCTGGTAACCACGATCGATCTGTTCAATATTGTCGATGATACTTGTGCCTTCTGCTGATAATGCTGAGATTAACAGCGCAACGCCTGCCCGTATATCGGGTGAAGACATGCGGATACCTCTTAATTTGTATTGGTGGTCGAGGCCAATCACCGTTGCCCGGTGCGGATCGCAAAGTATGATTCTGGCGCCCATGTCAATGAGTTTATCCACAAAAAAGAGCCTGCTTTCGAACATTTTCTGATGAACGAGCACACTTCCCTTTGCCTGCGTTGCTATAACCAGAATGATGCTGATAAGGTCAGGCGTAAATCCCGGCCAGGGGGCATCGGCGATGGTCATGATGGATCCGTCCATGAAGGTCTCAACTTCATAGTGTTCCTGAGCGGGAATGTAAATGTCGTCGTTATGTTTCTGAATATTGATCCCCATGCGCTTGAATACATCCGGGATCAGGCCAAGTTGCTGGTAATTGACATTTTTAATTGTGATTTCCGAGCCGGTCATGGCGGCAAGACCGATGAAGCTGCCGATTTCAATCATATCCGACAACAGGGTGTGTTTGCAACCATGAAGCTCCTTAACTCCGTTAATTATCAGCAAGTTTGATCCGATCCCGTCGATTTTTGCTCCCATGCCGACCAGCATGTTACAGAGCTGGGAAATGTAAGGCTCGCAGGCTGCATTAAAGATGGTGGTGGAACCCTCAGCCATAACTGCTGCCATCAGGATGTTAGCAGTTCCGGTAACCGAAGCCTCATCAAGTAGCATGTAAGCCCCCGTGAGGCGGGTAGCTGTAACTGTATATAGCTGATCTTTCGGGTGATATTCGAAATTTGCACCCAGCTTTTCGAGCCCCAGGAAATGGGTGTCGAGCCGGCGCCGTCCGATTTTATCTCCCCCGGGTGTGTGTACGAATCCTTTTCCGTATCTGGCCAGCATAGGTCCAAGGATCATGATGGATCCGCGGAGACTGCCTGCCTTTTCATGAAAATCTTTCGTTAGAAGATAATCGAAATTGATCTCCTTTGCTTCAAAGACAACCGTAGATTTTTCGGGCCTGGAGATAAGAACGCCAATGGATGCCAGTAATTCGATGAGTTTGTTCACATCCCGTATATCGGGTAAGTTGTGAATGGTAACCTTTTCGGAAGTAAGGAGGCAGGCACAAATGACCTGCAGCGCTTCATTTTTGGCGCCCTGGGGAATTATTTCTCCGCTTAGTTTTCTCCCTCCGATGATTTCAAAGGAACTCATTGGGGCTTATTCCGGCCGCGGTTGTTAAAATTCTGTTTTGGATGGCCTTGCTTGTTGAAATTCCGTTCCGGGCCCTGGCGGAATGGTTTCCGTTTCTGGTTTTGTGCAAGAATATCGTTGGTGTGGGTAAACCTGAAATCCTGTTTAAGCTTGAGCTGGTCTTTTGAGAGTACACTAAGGTGTTTTTCAATCAGTTCGTCATTCACCGACTCACGGTTCCAGTTCAGGTAAGATTTCTTCATGTGGTTGGCAATCGCCTTGATCAGCGCGTCTTTCTCATCACCTTCTTCATATTCCGAAGCTTTTTCAATCATCAGGGCAATATTTTTGCCATAATGTTTGAATTCGATTTCCTTGTCATGATATGAGAGATGCTCAGGCTTGGTGCTGAGGGAAAGAGGAGGCGGGGGAGGGTAAGGCGCATCCACATCGAGCTTGAAATCGGCAATAATGAAAAGATGGTCCCACAATTTGTGCTTATAATCACCAGATTCTTTAACAATCGGGTGAAGTTCCGCCATTACACCGATAATGAATTTTGCTGTCATGTTACGTTTGTCACGGTCTTCAATGGTACAGCAGAACTGTATCATCCGCTGGATGTTACGGCCATATTCCGGGACAAGCATCATCTCGCGGGTGGTGTTGTATTCTATTTGTTCGTTCAAAATGTAGTTTTTTGCAAAAGTACAAAAAAAGTACCAATGAACAAGAGGAGAAAGAAAAGCCGGCAATCCCAAATCGCAAATCTAAATTCCACACTTGTCCTTTCAATCGTCATTCGTCATTCTTGTTCAATCGTAAATCAACTGACAATCCTGAGCCGTGCAAACCTCAGCAGTAATTGTTTTTGCCCGATCGCCGGGAAAAAAACCGTCGCTTTTTTATTCGACCCAAACCCTTCAATGTTCACCACTTTGCCTTTGCCGAAACGCTCATGCATCACCTCCATGCCGGTTTGGATCTCCTCAACGTCCGATGGCGGGCCATCATGCGCAGCAGCCCTGTCCGGCTTATTTTCGCTGTTGGATAATTTCTGGAAATTCTTCGGCACAACGGGCTTTTTCTGAGGCATGCTCACCCCAGGCATATTGGCCGACCAGTTATATTCCGATGTAAAGGCCGGTTTTGCCCCTGAAATTTTCCTGGGAAAATCGATAAATGCCTCCGGAATTTCGCTGATAAACCTGCTTGGTTCACACATGGTCGGTGTTCCCCACCGGTACCTGTTTTCGGCATAAGAGAGGGTGAGTTTTTGCCGGGCACGGGTTACAGCCACATAAAAAAGGCGGCGTTCTTCTTCAAGGTCGCTGCGCGAATTCAGCGATTGTATGCTCGGGAAGAGGTTCTCCTCCATTCCGACCACGTAAACATACGGAAATTCAAGACCTTTCGCTGCATGGATCGACATCAGGGTAACACGGTAAAGGTCATACGGATCTCCTTTGTCGGCATCCGTGAGCAGGGCAATATCCTGCATGAATTCATCAAGCGTGCGAACCACATTCGCTTCGAGTTCGCCGGTTTCGAGATTGGTGCGGGGCGATTCCGAAAATTCCCTGATGGCGTTGAGCAACTCTTCAAGGTTTTCGAAGTGGCTTACTCCTTCGGGGGTTTTATCATCGTAAAGTTCTTTCATCAGCCCCGAGGATCCTGCAATGTGCTTGGCCAGTTCAAAAGCGTTTTTCGAATTCAGCAGAGCGGTGAAGCTTTTGATCATAGTCACAAATCCAAATACCTTCTGCGATGTTCCTTCCGGCAGCCGGATATTGTTATCAGCCGGATTTTCAATTATCTCGAAAATACTCTTTTTGTGCTCATCCGCCATGACAATGAGTCTTTCCAGGGTCGTCTTCCCGATCCCCCGTGCCGGGAAATTGATCACGCGAAGCAATGCATCCTCATCGCGGTGATTAATGGTGAGGCGGAAATAGGAGAGGAGGTCCTTTACCTCCTTTCGCTGGTAAAATGAGATTCCTCCGTAAATCCGGCAGGGAATGTTGAGCCTGCGCAATGCCTCCTCATGGGCCCGCGACTGAGCGTTGGTTCGGTACAGTATGGCGAAGGCTGTATTTTGCAGCTGATTGTTCATCTTGTTCTCAAAGATTGATTGCGCCACCAGATTCGCCTCCTCATTGTCGGTTGAAGCCTTGATGAGCTGTATGCGGGAACCCTCTTCATTGTCGGTCCATATCTCTTTGAAGATCTGGTGTTTGTTGTTTTCTATGATCTTATTTGCAGCATTGACAATGGTTTTGGTCGACCGGTAATTCTGTTCCAGTTTGAAAACCTGGTGGTCGGGGTAGTCGCTTTTGAAATTCAGGATGTTCTGGATATTAGCGCCCCTGAAGGCATAAATGCTCTGCGCGTCGTCGCCTACCACACAGATATTCTCATTGTTGGCGGCAAGCTTTTTAATGATCAGGTATTGGGCAAAATTGGTATCCTGGTACTCATCGACCAGGATGTAATGGAATTTCTGCTGGTACTTGTATAAAATATCCGGGAAGTCACGCAACAGGATATTCATGTTGAACAGCAGGTCGTCAAAATCCATGGCCGATGCCCGCCGCAGCCTTCCCTGGTATTGCGTATAGAGGAGTCCCGTCTGCGGCTTGCCTGCAGAGGCATCGAACTCTTTTAGTTCAGGATTTTCGTTATAATCCTCTGCCGAGAGCAGGCTTGTTTTGGCCGAGGAGATCCGGTGAAGGATATAGCCTGGCTGGTAAACCTTATCATCAAGGTTGTTCTCTTTGATCAGGTTTTTAATGACCCTTTTGGTGTCGTCCGTATCATAGATGGTGTAATTTGGCGGATATCCAAGCAAATGGCCTTCAATTCGCAGCACCCTGGCGAATACCGAGTGAAAGGTTCCCATCCATACATTTTTGGCCTCCGGCCCAACAAGGTGGATGATTCGGTCCTTCATTTCCCGGGCAGCCTTGTTGGTAAAGGTGAGGGCAAGAATGTGAAAGGGATCTACCCCTTTTTCGACGAGATGAGCCACGCGGTAGGTGAGCGCCCTGGTTTTTCCGGAACCCGCGCCGGCGATCACCATTACCGGGCCTTCGGTTGCCACTACTGCCGCACGCTGGGCTTCATTGAGTTCGTTAAGGATGTTTTTCGACATAGATAATTTTGAACTGCAAAAATAACCGAAAATTGCAGACTATGTCGAATTACGGTCTATCATTCCTGATTTTAGAAGGAGTAGGGGTGGGTAGAAATGTCTTTCCACCTTCATTAAAAATATCTATTTTTGCCAGATATTTTATTTTATGGGTTTATCACTCTTCCAGGTTATCAACTATACCCTGGTTCTTATACTCATCATATTATTTATAAGATATATCTGGATTGTATATTTCAGCCGTGACCGTGAGCCGGTTCAATGGACCTATGCCTTAAAAAACGGCCAGGTGTCACCTTTGCTGAAAAAGATGAAACGTGCTTACGCGGATAAGATCCGTTTTTTCAACTGGTGGTTCCAGGTTGAACGGTTGAAAATTGACCAGGTTGCGGGAGTATTCGTTGAACTGGGGGTGTACCAAGGTGAAAGTGCCCGGATAATCCATCACCTCGACCCTGCCCGGCCATTTCACCTGTTCGATACCTTTTCGGGTTTTACCGCTTTGGACTTGCAGATGGAAACCGGTGAGGCAGCTACCTATACGCCCGATAATTTTAAGGATACAAGCGTTCAGTCGGTGCTAAAAAAAATTGACGGCAATCACAATATTATTATTCACCAGGGATATTTTCCGCAAAGTGCCGTTAATTTTACCGGGCAGGTGGCCATGGTCAACCTGGATGCCGATCTGTACAATCCTACCAAAGCCGGTCTTGAGTTCTTTTATCCTTTATTATCCCCTGGAGGAATCATCATGGTTCACGATTATAATTACAGATGGCCCGGGATCATCAGGGCAGTGGATGAGTTCGTGAAAACCATTCCCGAGCACAAGGTTATCCTTCCTGATATCAGTGGTACCGTGATGATCATAAAAAACAAGCAATGAGAAAGTCCCTCCCTTTTTGGGGAGGGATGTAGGGTGGGGTAAATTTTTCAATTTTTTTTCACAATTTGCTTGTTCGGTTCAAAATAAGTTCTAATTTTGCACCCTCGAAAACCATATTACGTTTTCGATTGAATTACAAGCCGGAAACGGCAAGGAAACCTGATAAAGTAAGACAACTATAGGTTTCAATCGCATCCAACCCCATGATTGCGATAGAAAGTCTTGCGAGATTCATACCCTTCCTTATTTTTTCCAGCCTGGTAATTCCGGGATCAATCCCAAGCATTATTTGATAAAAGTTTTTACCTTTAATTGTTGGCAGTGTAAATTTAATTTGTACTTTTGCACTCCCGTTTCGGGGAAAATTGATAAAAAGTTTTTAAAACCATTGATATGCCTACGATTTCGCAACTGGTTCGTAAAGGAAGAAAAAAATTAGTAGATAAAAGTAAGTCTCCTGCTTTGGATTCCTGTCCTCAACGCCGTGGCGTTTGCGTTCGTGTCTATACTACGACACCGAAAAAGCCGAATTCGGCCATGCGCAAAGTTGCCAGGGTTCGTCTGACCAACGGGAAAGAGGTCAATGCCTATATTCCGGGTGAAGGCCACAACCTTCAGGAACACTCAATTGTAATGATCCGCGGCGGCCGTGTTAAGGACCTTCCCGGAGTTCGTTATCATATCATCCGCGGTGCGCTTGATACTTCCGGGGTGGAAGGCCGCAAGCAACGCAGAAGTAAATATGGTGCCAAACGCCCAAAAGAAAAGAAATAGTAAAGACGTATCGCGATTCGTCTCAACAACAAAAATACCATGAGAAAGTCAAAACCAAAAAAAAGACCCATTCTTCCCGATCCAAGGTTCAATGATACATTGGTCACGAAATTTGTGAACAACGTCATGATGGCAGGCAAGAAAAATATTGCGTACGAGGTTTTTTATGAAGCCATCGACACGGTATCAGAAAAGACTAAGGAAGACGGTCTTGAGGTATTCAAAAAGGCGCTGGCCAATGTTACTCCTTCCGTAGAGGTCAGGAGCCGTCGCATCGGTGGCGCTACCTTTCAGATCCCTTCGGAAATCAGGCCAGGACGTAAGAGTTCCATTGGAATGAAATCACTCGTGAACTACGCCCGCAGGCGCCATGAGAAGAGCTTCGGTCAGAAGCTGGCTTCTGAGATCATGGCCGCTTACAAAGAAGAGGGCGCCGCATACAAACGTAAAGAAGATACGCACCGGATGGCAGAGGCTAACAAAGCTTTCTCGCACTTCCGCTTTTAATAAAACAATGTTAGAGACGCATGATTATGCGTCTCTGCAACATATTGATATGACCGGTAAACTAGAAAATACAAGAAACATTGGCATCATGGCGCACATCGACGCGGGTAAAACCACGACGACTGAGCGTATCTTGTATTATACCGGAAGCAATTACAAACTGGGCGAGGTTCACGATGGCACCGCTACAATGGACTGGATGGTTCAGGAGCAGGAACGCGGCATCACCATCACTTCAGCCGCAACGACCGTTTATTGGAATTACCGGGATGAAAACTATCGCATCAACCTGATCGATACTCCTGGGCATGTCGATTTCACAGTGGAAGTTGAGCGTTCACTCCGCGTACTGGATGGAGCTGTTGCGATTTTCTGCGCTGTAGGCGGTGTTGAACCACAATCCGAAACAGTTTGGAGACAGGCCAATAAATATAAGGTCCCCCGCATTAGTTTCATCAACAAGATGGACCGCACCGGTGCCGACTTTTTTCATGTGGTCGGCCAGATTCGGGAGAAACTTTTATCAAACCCTGTTATCCTGCAATTGCCGATCGGCGCTGAAGAGGATTTTACAGGCATTGTTGATCTGATTGCAAATAAGGCATACGGGTGGGACGAAGCATCACTTGGAAGGGAATATTTTGAGATCCCTATGCCAGGTGATATGAAGGACATGGTTCATGAATACCGGCTGAAGCTCATCGAAGGAGCAGCTGAGGAAAGTGATGAACTTCTTGTTAAATTCATGGCTGATCACAATTCAATTACCGCAGATGAAATTATAACTGAACTCCGTAAAGCGACCATTCAGGGGAAAATCACCCCGGTGATTTGCGGCGCGTCATTCAAGAATAAAGGTGTTCAGTTGCTCATCGATGCAGTTATTAAATTTCTTCCTTCACCGTATGACATGCCGGCAGTTACCGGCATGAACCCTTTTACAGAAAAAGAAGAGGTTCGCCACCCTGACCCGAATGAGCCATTCACCGCATATGCATTTAAAATCGCGACTGACCCCTTTGTTGGCAGAATCGCTTTTTTTCGTGTTTATTCTGGTCAACTTGAAGCAGGTGAGGTGGTTCTGAACACGCGCACGGATAAAAAAGAGCGGCTGCTTCGCATCATGCTGATGCATGCCAACAAGCAGAACCCGCTTAAGCATATTGAGGCTGGTGAGATTGCCGCTGCGGTCGGTTTCAAGGATATCCGTACCGGCGACACACTTTGTGATGTGAAGCACCCGCTGATTTTAGAAACAATGGTTTTTCCTGAGCCTGTAATTAACATGGCCATTGAACCCAAGACACAGGATGACATTGAAAAATTAGCTATTGCCTTGCATAAGCTCGCAGAAGAGGATCCTACTTTCCAGGTAAGGATCGATGATGAGACCGGCCAGACACTTATCAGCGGGATGGGTGAATTGCACCTTGACATTATTGCCGATCGCATGCGAAGGGAGTTCAATATCGAAGTGAACCGGGGTAATCCGCAGGTAGCTTATAAAGAGGCAATCGTCAACACGGTGATGCACCATGAAGTTTACAAAAAGCAAACCGGTGGAAAAGGCCGATTTGCCGATCTGGTGATCGAAGTTGGCCCTGCTGATGCAGGATTCAAAGGTCTTCAGTTCTGTAATGAGATTAAAGGAGGTAATATTCCCCGTGAATTTATTCCTGCTATTGAAAAGGGCTTGAAGGCGGCTATGACCAACGGCCCGATTGTCGGCTTCCCGATGGAAAGTGTGAAAGTCCGGCTCATTGATGGTTCATACCATAGTGTGGATTCTGATGCATTATCCTTCCAGGTTGCTGCCGGCATTGCGTTTAAAGAGGCGAGCAAAAAAGCAAGGGTGGTGATCATGGAGCCAGTCATGAAATTTGAAATCATTACACCCAGCGAATACATGGGTGAAGTGACAGGAGATATAACCAAACGCCGCGGACATGTCGAAGCGGTGGAATCGCGCATCGGAAATCAGGTGATCCGTGGCCGGGTGCCGTTGGCAGAAATGTTTGGCTATGTCACAACATTACGCAGTCTTACTTCCGGCAGAGCAACGGAGATGCTGGAATTCTTGAAATATGATATTACTCCGAAAGAGATTCAGAACGAAGTATTATATAAAATCAGGGGATATGTTCCCGCATATTAAATTTTTATATGAGCCAGAGAATTAGAATTAAACTGAAGTCTTACGATTATAACCTGGTTGACAAATCAGCTGAGAAGATCGTAAAAACCGTAAAGGCTACGGGTGCTGTTGTCAGCGGGCCGATTCCTTTGCCAACGGATAAGAAGATCTTCACGGTGCTGCGTTCTACTTTCGTGAACAAAAAGTCGCGGGAGCAGTTTCAACTTTGCACGTACAAGCGGCTGCTCGATATTTACAGTACGACATCGAAGACAATTGATGCATTGATGAAGCTTGAACTTCCCAGTGGCGTGGAAGTTGAAATCAAAGTTTGATCGTAATAAGAAAGTAAAGTAAAAACGTAAGAAACGTACGAAATGTCTGGATTAATTGGAAAAAAAATCGGTATGACCAGTATCTACGATGTAAATGGAAAAAATCTTCCATGCACCGTTATCGAAGCTGGTCCTTGTGTCGTAACACAAGTCCGGTTAATGGAAAAGGACGGATACGAAGCCATCCAGCTTGCTTTCGATGAAAAGAAAGAAAAGCATACAACCAAAGCAGAAATGGGGCATTTTGCAAAAGCCGGGATAACTCCCAAAAAGGTGGTTGCCGAATTTACCCGTTTTGAACCCGGGCACCAGAAACAATTTGGTGATGTCCTCCTGGTTGATATCTTCATCGAAGGTGAATTTATTGATGTGGTTGGTATCTCTAAGGGCAAAGGATTCCAGGGTGTTGTTAAACGCCACCATTTTGCCGGTGTTGGAGAAGCGACTCACGGACAGCATAACCGATTGAGAGCTCCTGGTTCAGTAGGCGCCTCCTCATGGCCTTCAAGGGTTATGAAAGGACTTCGCATGGCCGGACGGATGGGCGGCGACCGTGTAAAAGTTGTCAACCTTCAGGTTTTAAAGATTATCCCCGAGAAAAACCTCATTTTAATAAAAGGTGCAGTTCCGGGACACAATGGTTCATATGTAAAGATTGAGCGATGGAAGTAGCAATATATAACATAAAAGGAACAGTGACAGCCGGAAAGGTTGTTCTGGACGATTCGATTTTTGCGATCGAGCCCAACGATCATGCCATTTACCTGGATGTTAAGCAATACATGGCAAATAAGCGTCAGGGCACCCATGATACCCTCGAGAAATCCACTATTTCAGGGAGCACGAGGAAGCTTCATAAGCAAAAAGGTACTGGTGGTTCGCGTAAAGGCAGTATTAAGAGCCCTCTTTTTCGTGGCGGTGCAAGAATTTTTGGTCCTCATCCCAGGGATTACAGTTTCAAACTCAACAAAAAACTGAAACGGTTGGCCCGTAAATCAGCCTTGAGTTACAAGCTGAAAGACAACCATCTTACAATTCTGGAGGATTTTACCTTCGACACGCCTAAGACTAAGAATTTCACGGAGCTTTTAAAAAATTTCCAGTTGACTGGCAAAAAGACCTTGCTTGTTATTGCGAAAAGCGAAGAAAATGTATTGCTATCCTCACGCAATCTGAAACGTGTGAAGGTTGTCAACGCAGCTGATCTGAATACCTATGAAATTCTCGATGCAACGCAGTTACTGATAACAGCTGGGTCCATTAAGGAAATTGAAAAAATTCATCAGAATTAAACCGATTAATTCTATACGACAATGACAATTATTATAAAACCGATCATAACCGAGAAAATGACGCACTTAGGCGAGAAGCTTAACCGTTATGGGTTCATGGTTGACCGGAGGGCCAACAAACTCCAGATCACGCAGGCCATCAAGGACCTGTATGGTGTGGAGGTGACTTCCGTCAATACGATGGTGTTCTCCGGTAAAAACAAATCCCGCTTTACCAAGAGCGGTGTGATTTCGGGCAGAACAAGTACATATAAGAAAGCCATTATTACTTTGGCAAAAGGTGAAACTATTGATTTTTACAGCAATATTTAAATAAATGGCGCTTAAGAAATATAAACCGACAACACCCGGTCAGCGGTTTAAAGTAATCAGTACCTATGATGAAATAACCGCCGACGTTCCCGAGAAGAGCCTGTTGGCTCCGTCGAAAAGATCTGGTGGCAGAAACAACGAAGGGAAAATGACCATGCGATACCTTGGTGGTGGTCATAAACAGATGTACCGAATTATTGACTTCAAGCGGGATAAGGAGAATATTCCTGCTGTTGTTCAAACAATTGAGTATGATCCGAAC
Organism: Bacteroidales bacterium; assembly: GCA_038212325.1. Taxonomy (GTDB): domain Bacteria; phylum Bacteroidota; class Bacteroidia; order Bacteroidales; family FEN-979; genus CAIVAT01. The sequence goes on along the minus strand of JBBQUQ010000076.1, from coordinate 1,589 downwards.
AGAACTTCGCGCATCGCACTTGTGGTATACAATGATGGTGAAAAGAGATATATCGTTGCCCCTCACGGACTGAAAGTTGGCCAGGTTATCGTATCTGGTAAAGGAGTAGCTCCTGAAATTGGTAATGCGTTGTATCTTAGCGAAATACCGTTCGGAACAGTCGTTCATAATGTTGAGTTGCGGCCGGGGCAGGGAGCGAAGATGGTACGCAGTGCCGGAGCTCACGCACAACTGATGTCTCGTGACGGTAAGTTTGCCATTCTGAAGATGCCTTCGGGAGAGACACGTATGATCCTTCAGTCGTGTAAAGCGACCATCGGAATGGTTTCAAACATTGACCATAACCTTGAATCTTATGGCAAGGCAGGTCGCACACGCTGGCTTGGGCGCCGTCCGAGAACTCGTGGGGTTGCGATGAACCCGGTCGATCACCCGATGGGTGGAGGCGAAGGTCGTGCTTCTGGCGGGCATCCGCGCTCACGCAAGGGTACTCCATCTAAGGGTTATAAGACCAGGGCTCGCAAAAAGCAGTCGAATAAATATATCATTGAACGCAGGAAGAAGTAATCGATAATAATTCAAACTATGAGCCGATCGCTTAAAAAAGGTCCGTTTATCCACTATAAACTGGAAAAGAAAGTAACGGAACTTCTGGAATCCAAGAAAAAGACCGTCGTAAAAACCTGGTCGCGCGGTTCCATGATCTCTCCCGATTTTGTTGGCCAGACTATTGCCGTGCATAATGGCAATAAGTTTATCCCGGTATATGTTACCGAGAATATGGTGGGTCATAAATTGGGCGAATTTGCACCTACACGGATTTTCCGTGGGCATGCAGGTAATAAAGATAAAGGAAAGAAATAACCTTTTTAATTAAAGTAAATTATGGGAGTTCGAACCCGCACCAGAGCAGAGAACCGTAAAGAGGCGAAGAAGAATGTGGCTTTTGCCAAACTGAATAATTGCCCGACATCACCACGTAAGATGCGACTGATCGCCGACCTTATCAGGGGAAAGCGTGTGGAACTTGCCTTGCATATTCTGAAGAATAATGCCAAGCAACCTTCTGAACGTCTGCGCAAATTGTTGTTATCAGCCATCGCAAACTGGCAGGTTAAGAATGAAGGATTACGTATTGAAGACAGTGATTTGGTTGTCAAGGAAGTTTTTGTCGACAGTGGGCGGCAACTGAAGCGTTTGCTTACTGCACCGCAGGGCCGTGCGCATAGGATTCGTAAACGTTCCAACCATGTTACCATCCTGCTCGACAGTCTCAATAAGCCGGAAGTCGAAGTTGAGGAAACCGAAGAACTTGACGAAAAGAAGAATAAATAAAATATTAAGCAATAATTAAAAGAAAGTTTTAATGGGACAAAAGACCAATCCGATTGCTAACAGGTTAGGCATCATCCGCGGCTGGGATTCAAACTGGTTCGGCGGGACGAATTTTGAGCCCAAGCTTGTCGAGGACGATAAAATTCGTAAGTATTTGAATGCCCGTCTCTCCAAGGCTGGTATTGCAAAAATCGTAATTGAACGTACCTTGAAGCTGGTAACTGTTACCATTCACACTGCCCGTCCGGGTATCA
>JBBQUQ010000075.1:0-16427 GCA_038212325.1 Bacteroidales bacterium | reverse complement strand
CCCGGGATGGCTTGACCTAAACAAACACATCTTCATTGGATCAAACCTTCCAGGTTTTAAAAACCTGGAAGGTCCCCCCCTCCCTTCTTGGGGAGGGGACGGGGGTGGGGTCTATTCCTTCACGATCTTCAACGTTTCAGTTATCCCGCCCGAAATCACCCGCATAAAGTACACTCCGACAGGCTTGCCCGCCAGCGACAGTTTATACTTGCTCTGGCCTTCAAGCGATGTGGTAAGAACCTTGTCGCCGCGGAGGCCATAGATCTCAACATCCACTTTGTCTTTTCCTGTTCCCCCGGCAATTTCAAGCGTGAATTCGCCGCTGGTCGGGTTCGGGTAAAGTTTGAATGCTGATTGTGAAGAGATAAAAGGCTTGACTTCCTCCTTGGGTTGCACGGCAACGATGGAGGCAGATTTAGCCCCGCAATAAGTATTGGTCGTTGTGATATAGCCGTGCATATAACCGCTGGGCTCAACGGTTGTACCGGGCAGGTAAAGAATGTTATGCCCGGCAATCATGATGGCGTTGGCATCGCTTTGCACAACAAAGGTTGTTCCGTTGCCTGCCACCGTAATGGTTTGGGTCGCGTTGAAACATGTACTCTGACCAGAGTGTACGATGCCGGTTAGTGAGATGTTTGCAGGAACAACAGGCTGATTCACCGTAACGGTCACATTGCCCGACGAAGTGCATCCGGTAGTGGCGGTCGTTGCTGTGGCTGTATACGTTTTGGTAGCTGCAGGTTTGGTCCAGACAGTGGTAAGCGATTCACCGGCATATGGAATTGTTGCGGCTGCATTTGAATACAACTCCGCAAACGGCGCCCATGTCATGGTTGTCGGGGTTCCGTACCCTATAACGATATTTGGACGTGCACTCCCCGAGCTTGTAGGCGTGCCAGCAGCCAGGATGGCTGCAGCCGATGCAGCATTGGCACGGTACCAGTTGGTACTTACAAATCCGGGATTGCTGTTGGTCATCTGCACAGAGTATAAAGAAGAGCCTGTATTGCCATTGCTGTATGAGGTCTGTATAACGATGTTCTTGAGTCCATCCCATACGAATGGTACGGCGAGCGTATGGGTAACCGTACCCACGGCAATCGCTTTTGTGGCAGCAGGCAGCACATTTGTCAACCCCCCGATAAACGCACTGCTTGTCAGTGCAGCTTGCGTGGTAAGCCCCATATCGATCTGGAAGTTGCTCAGGTTGCCGGTGAAAGAGGCGCCGACCGCAGTAACGGTGAAGGACAATGAGCTTATTAAAGCGCCTGCATATAATCCGGCCGCAGCCAACTCATTCGCCTTGATCAGCATCTGATGCTTGGTACCGCCATAATAATTGGTGTAGGGAGCCGGATACCCGGTGGTAGTATTGGTTGTGGTAGCAGTTCCAAAGACTCCGTTTGCACTCAGGGTTCCGCCGGTGGCAGAAAGTTGCTGTATGGCTCCGGGTTCAATGGCAGGGGCCGCAGGGGTGATGGTTACAGGCGTCGGGGTCGGAACCACGGTAACGTTCACAGAGGACATATTTACGCAACCTGTAAACGCATCTGTTGCTGTTACGGTGTATTGCGTGCTGACCATCGGATTTACGTACTGGGTTGGTCCGTTCAGATTCCCGGGCTGCCATGAATAGCTGTAACCAAAACTAAGACTTAGCGCTTTGATCATGCTCTGGCCGCCGGCACACACCGAAGCAGGAGAGGCGGTTGTGGTAAGCGCAGGAGGCGGTGTAACGGTGGCGACCACAGGTGTTCGGGCCGACTCACAACCGGTTGTAATCTGCCAGTCGTAGAAATAGTAATAATACTGTGGATAACCGCTGAAGCTGTTGCCTGTAATCGACACGACTTCGGGCATGGTGTACGGATAAACTGCCCCGTCGGTATTCCTGAACATACTCACACCCCCTCCGGTAATAGAGTTATAGCCGAGACGGTAATTGGTCCCATTGGGGATGACGAAGTCAATAGGTATGAACGTTTTATTGCCAATATCTCCGGCGGTGACCGGGTAAGTGACGGTATGTAATTCGGTACCGCTGCTGTTGGCAATGTACAATGTCACATTACCGGCAGCGCCCGGATAAACGTAAACCCCGTGAAGGTTCATGGATGGAGCGAGTACATCAAAATAAAGATGATAGGTCAATGCTACTGCACCACCTCCGCCAATGGTATTGGTTGCAGGGCCAACTGATCCTACTCCTCCTCCTCCTGCAGCAGCCGACACATAAAAGGTCGTTGTTGCATTGATCGAAGGTGTTGTAAACGGGGAGCCGGTTCCCACGACGTTGCCGCCGGAAGCCGCTGTATACCACTTGATGGTTGATGACGGTTCTGCGGCTGTTGCGCGCAATACAACCGATCCGATTCCGCAACGGGTTGCCGGGATGGTCGACACGATGCCGGGATGATTTACCGTCATGGCATAAACAGGTTGGGTGCAAACAGTTCCGGTTTCATTCTTGATCAACATTTTGTAATACCTTGTTGTGGAAAGTGTCGGCGTTACAAAAGTTGGATTGGTTGCCCCGGGAATATCGGTGAATACAGTGTTGTTGGGTGAATCCTGCCACTGGAAGGTTGCCAGTCCATACCCTGCTGCCGGTAGTATCCCGAGGGTTGCCGTTCCGGAATAGCATATCTCAGCAGGTGTTGAAGTGATAGTCGCCGAAGGAATGACGGTGACCGTCGCAGTTGTAAAATTCGTACACAGGGTTGTCAAATTTAAGGCAGCACACGTGTAGGTGGTTATCATACCTGAAGCAGACTTTACATACACGGTGGGTGTGTTGGTAAGCGCCACATAGGGCACGGTGCAGGCTGCATTGGTAAACAGGTTGTCAACAGGGCTCCATGTATAGGTATCAAATTGCGCCAGCACGTTGGTGACATTGAGTTGGTAAACTTCATTGATGCAGATGGTCTTACTGCCGCTGAGGGTAAGATCGGGGGGCACATTAACTGATGCCAGCACCTCAACCCTCGGAGATTCACATCCGACAGTTACCCGCCAGTTGTAGAAATAGTAATACAATTCCGGATGAAAGACTGATCCATAGGTACCGCTTGTTATTGAAACCACCCCGGGTATGGTATAGGGATAAGGGAATGGAGCCTGTGATGAAGGCTGGTACATCAGGCCGGATATGCCGCTCGATTTACTGGTCATGACCAGTCTCAGGTTTTCCCCCGGCATGATATTGAAGTCGAGGTTAACCGTTTGCATATTCGGGTTTGAAGACTGGATGTATCCCGTTACATTTACGACGGCCTGGTGCAATACAGTTCCCGACGAATTGAGAACACTGATGGTCACGGTTCCCGGCGTATTGTTGGTGCTCGAATTCGGATACACATTCACCGACCGCAAGGTAAAGGCAGAGACGGCATTAAAATAGAGTCCGTAAAGGGTCGTTCCTGCGCCGCTTGACCCGCTAACCGAAGCAGGCATCCCCACATAACCATCCGCAGAACCCGGTGAAGCCACCGCAGCAAAATAGCTGGTCGTCGCAGATATAAAGGGCGTAGTGAATGGTGAGCCGGTGCCTAACGGAAGGCCGCCGATCGCGTCGGAATACCATTTAACGGTACCTCCGGTGCCATTTGCCCCAAGAACGACGGTTCCTGGACCGCAACGCTCTCCCGGGGTGGTTGATACAAGGACAGGGTTACCCACGTTCAGCGTGTAGGTTGGTTCGGAACAAATGACTCCCAGTGAATTCTTGATCGTTACCTTGTAATATGAAACCGCAGAAACGGTGGGGGTCGTGTAGGTCGGGTTTGTTGCCCCCGGGATATCTGTGAACACTGAATTATCGGGGGAATCCTGCCATTGGAAAGTAGCTATCCCATATCCGGTTGCCGGCGACAACTTGAGTGTGGCTGTGCCCGAAATACAAATTGCTTCAGGGATCGCAACGATGGCTGGGTTGGGTATGGCCGTTACGGTAGTCTGCGATGAACTGTTGCATCCGTTTAATGTATTGATTCCGTGACACGTATAGGTAACCGATGTTGCAACCGATGACTTGAAGTAAACGGTTGACAAGTTCATCAGGTCAACATAAGGTGCCGTGCATGCTGCATCGGTGAACAGGTTGTTTGTCGGGCTCCAGTTATAAACATCATAGTCTCCGACCTGTGAGGTCACCGTCAAAGTATGAACTTCATTCTGACAGATGGTCCTGGATGGGGTAATGTTCACAGGGTTTCCCGGGTTTACCGTGGCTAACACCGGAACGCGCGGACTGGTGCATCCTGTTTTAACAGACCAGTCGTAGAAATAATAGTAGCTGGTGGAGGTGCCTGATGCTCCGAGCCGCCCGCTGGTGATCTTGGCCAGGCCATCGTTGGTACAATATGGATTTGATATAAACGGACCTCCTACAATATCTGCTTGGCTATCGCGGATCAGCGAAGCAACCAGTCCTGTGCGGCTGGTCATGTCGAGGTAATAACCGTAACCGCCTGATATTGTCCAATTCAGGGGAACATAGGTCTTGACTCCCGGCGCTACCGTTCCAGTACAGGTGAAACTGATCGATTCGAGGACCTGGTTGACAGAATTTTTCAGCGCGATGTTGACCACACCTTCGCCTGTTCCTACCGGGTAGATGTTCACCCCTTCGAGGGTCATGCTGGGTGCATATACGTCGAACAGCAAACCAGCCTCACCCGTATTCGTAACGGTTGCACCCCTGTTGGGAACTGCAAATGTGGTGGCGGTGCCGCTCGCGCCCCCTGCCGATACATAAAAATTCGTGGTGGTGCTGATCACCGGGGTGGTGAATGCTTCACCCGTGCCGAGCAAAGCTCCGCCGCTGATATTGCCATACCATTTGATCGATGCCCCTGCGCTTGCAGTTGCCCCAAGGTCAACGGTACCGGTACCGCACCGCGTGCCAGGCGTGGTGCCGGTAATGGCCGGGCTGTCGACAAAAACAGATTTTTGTGCCGACAAACACTCCACGTAAGAACTGTTCTTGATGATCACTTTGTAATAGGTCGTCGCGGTGAGAACGCCAGTAGTATAGCTTGCGTTCGTGGCGCCGGTGATATCGGTGAAGGTGTTGTTATCAGCCGAACTTTGCCATTGAATGACGGAAGCACCGTAATCCATTGCGGGAGCCAGGGTAAGGGCTGCCGTTCCGCTGATGCACAGGGTGTCGGGGTCGGAGACAATGGTGACGGAAGCCGGCAGAACCGCAACATGGGTTGTGTCGAAATTGGTGCATCCGTTTACCGTGTTGTTCGCAGCACCATAAATGGGATAGTTTCCATGCGCAGCCGTTTTCAGATAGACTGTGGGTGTATTTGTGCCAAGCACATAAGGAATGGTACAGGCCGCATCGGTAAAGAGGTGGTCGGCAGGGCTCCATGTGAAGGTGTCGAAATAACTGGTCCCGTTCTCAACGGTTATGGTGGCTTTTTGATCGTTGCACACAGCCATGTCAGGGGTCAGCACATAGAAAGGCCCGAGGTTGATCGTTGCGAGTACCGGGGTAAGGGGGCTGGCACAGCCGTACACCACGCGCCAGTTGTAAAACCAGTTGTACACAGTGGTGGAGGTTCCCGTCAGTGAGGTGGCGGCAGAGGTCATGTTGACCAAAGAGCCACTGCTGATAGGATAAGTGATACCTGTGGTCTCCCTTGCCAGGTTTCCGCCCGACATGGCAGTAATCAGCAAACGGTAGCCGGTTCCTGCTGGTATTTTGAGATCAAGGGGCAGGGTATACGGCGTAATCCCGTTCCCGGCAGGATAGGTGAAAAAGAGTGGTCCGGCCAGCAGGGTTTGCGAACTGCTGTATAACGAAACAGAGGCCTGCCCGGTAGCTGCAACAGGGTAAATATCCACGGATTGTAACGTAATATACTGATTGGTGTTGAACACCATGCCATTATTATTCAGCGAACTGCCTGTCACAACCGGCGGTGAAATTTTTCCGGCGGTTTCTATGATCGTTCCCGGCTCAAGGGCTGCAACATAGTAGGTCTTGGTGGCCCATAGGTAAGGGGTGGTATAGGTGGGACCTGTGCCAAGGGGCGTGCCTCCGCTGGGAGAACCATACCATGTAAGCAAGCCTGTTGTTCCGGAGGCTCCCAGGTCAACCGTTCCCGGTCCGCAGTGGAACCCGGGCGTTGTGCCGGTAACGAGCGGGTTCTGAACGACCAGTTCGTAAATTGGCTCGGTGCAAATCTGTCCGGCACCGTTCCTGGTTACAAACTTATAATAATAGGTCTGTCCTATGTAAGGCGTTGTATAACTCAACGTGGTGGCGCCCGCAATATCTGTAAAAGTAATACCGTCGAGCGACTCCTTCCACTGGAATGTAGCTGCGCCATACCCGTTGGGAATGGCAACCGACAACACCGACGACCCGCTCAGGCAGATGGAAGGCGGGTAGGCAACGATCGCCGGGTTCCCCGGAAGAAATACCACCTCCGCCGTGTCTGAATTGGAGCAAAAGGTAGTTGTATTGGTGGCCGTACAGGTATAGGTTGTGGTGCCGGGAGTCGTTGATTTCGCGTAAACGGTGAGTTCGCTGGTTCCGGTATACGGAAGGGTGCAACCGGCATCGGTGAACAGGTCGGTTACCGGGGTCCAAAGATAAACATCGAACAGGGTGGTATTTGAAAGCACCGTTAAGGTAACGGGGACATTGTTGCAAACCGTCGAGCCGGATGTGATATCAAGAACCGGGGGAGGAACCACAGATGCTACCACCTCGGTACGCGGACTTGAACAAACCGTGTTGCCGTTAATGATGAACTGGGGCCTGAGCGAATAGGTTGTTTTATTGGTGGTAACATTACTGCAAATTACAGTTCCTGACGTTCCTGGCGCTGTGGTAACATGTGTATGAATAGTTGAAATATAGGATGTTGTATTCGCCAGGCATGTGCGGCTCATCGTAACGGTATATGCCGAATTTCCATGGCATATCTCGATCACAAGATTTGATGTTCCGTCCCATACGAACGGAGTTGTGAAGGTCATGGTGTTTACTCCGGTTGTCGGCATATAGGATGAATTCGTATATACTGTGGTGAATGTCGGGGAAAGAAATGCAGTGAGGTCAGTGGCCGTTGTGAGCCCCATTTTGAGCGAGAAGTCGATCATGGGAAGGGTTCCTGCCACCGTAATATTGATACCAAGCGAATTCATCTGCCCGGCTACAAGTCCGGCAGCAATAAGCTCATCAGCTTTTACAATATGCTGGTTGTGGGAGTTGGACCACGCACTGTAAAAGGGGTTTGAATAGGTTGCGCTGGTTGTTGAACCTGAACCTACGGTTATTGTGGCAGGAACAATTGACTCGGCACCGGCATAAAAGTTGGTAGTCTCGCTTATCACAGGAGTTGTAAACTCCGTTCCATAGGCCAGGGCGAGGCCGCCAACGATTGTGGCATACCATCCCAGTTGGGTCCCGGTTCCTGTTGCATTCAGTTTCACAGTTCCGGTACCGCAACGCTGCTCGCCTGATGACGAGGAAATCTGGTACAGGAAATTAAGGAATAACGGGGTTGAGTAGGCAGTAGCCGGACCATTCTGGCAGGTGACAAGGCACCTGTACCAGGTTCCTGTTGTTGGTGTAACTGTGAAGGTTGATGCAACAGCGTTCAGAATATTGGTATAGACAACGTTATCCGGAGATTGCTGCCACTGGAATGAATTACCCGTACCGGCGATGGCATTCTGAAGCGATAGCGTAACCGATTGTCCGAAACAGATATCGTTGGCCGTTGAAACGGTGTTACCCGGACTTGGCGCAGTACATGTGAATACCGGTATGCCGGCAAATTCATCTGCCCCCACATCGGGGCTGGACGCCGGGTAACTGCCATTATCGGGGTAACCCGGGTTTGGAAATCTCGGGTTGCCATCAAAATCATCGGTAACAGCTATCGGTGAAGCGACTTCTGTTGCGCCGCTTTCGCATTTTGTCTGTACCAGTTGCATGTGCAGGTCGAATGGAGCAGCGGTACTGTTGGCAAATGGGGAATCTTCGGTAAATGAACCGGCATCACGCGGGGCAACGCGGGTTTTGAATGCGGCGATCGTTGAATCTTTGCCCACCAAACCGGTGGTTCCGTCCCAGAAAAGGTAATTAAGAATGGAAGCGGAGGATGATGCATACAGGTTGTTGGTATTGGATAAGGAGGTGTAGTTGGTTCCTGTTACAACCCCGCTACGGCGCAAAGCGACCGTATATCCTGTATTTCCGTTGTGGTTCGATTTGTTGACAAGGATGTTGTTCCGCAGGTCGAGGCCAACTGCTGCCACCGCGTAAAGGCCGGAGGAGCCGAAAGTAGCCGCCGAACTGGAGGCATTCAGAAATATGGTGTTATATAAAACCGATGCGTTGGTTCCCGCGGCAAAATTAATACCAACCACGGCATTGACGTTGGAAGAGATCGGGGCTCTGAGGTCGGAAATAAAGTTGTTGTAAAAACGCAGGTTGGTGCCCGACAAACAATAGATCCCGGCAACGGTTCCGGTAACTCCTCCTGCCTGGAGGTTATAAATGTTGTTTTTATAAATATTGTTGGTGGTTGCGACCGTGGCATAAATTCCATAGACACTGGAAGCACCGATGGAGGAAAGTGCGCATATCCTATTTTCGTATGTATTGCAGGTCACTGAGGAGGTACCGCCAGCCTGAATACCATAAATGGTGCCGGCGCCGGAAACTGTATCGATTTTGTTTAGATAAATGTTGGCATTGAGGCCGTAAGTGGAATAGATCCCGTAGAAAATTCCTGACCCGCATGTGATCTTTTTAATGGTATTGGAATAGATCTCCTTGCTTTGAGTCGCGCTGGTTACGGAATAAATTCCGTAAAAGCCACTTGTGCCTGCCACCGTGATATTGCTGAAAATGTTATTGAAAATGGACTCGACCCCTCCGGTAGGTCCCCCCGGGTTATAGTAACAGTAAAGCGTTCCGGAGCCAGTTTTAGAAATGGTCCCGGTTGTCTCGTTGTGTGAAACAACCACATTGTTGGTTGCGGTGCTGGCGTAGATCAGATAGGATGCTGTAGTGGATGCGAATGTTCCGAATCCTATCTTGTTGGCGGTTATGGTTATGGAATTACACGCCTGGGTGGTGTAGATTCCATATACTGCCGATGTGGCTCCCTGCCCGAAAGTCAACGTATTGTTATCCACGAGAAAATTTCCCCCTGCCAGACTGGCTACATTGGGCACATAATAGATTCCATAGACGGTACCGGTTGCATTGATTCCGCCACCGGCATTGTCGATGGTATTGTAACTAACGACAGGGCTTGTGTGATTCTGGATCAGCACGCCATAGGCCGCTGCGGTATTGCCGCCGCCAAAATTGCGGATGGTGTTACCAGCACCGCTTGTACCCACCACAAAATTCTGGTCGTAGAAATCGTAAGGGGCAGAGGTGTGACTGTACCCGCGCAGCAGGATACCAGCCACCACGCTGCTGATCGTGTTGCCTGTGATGGTTACATTCTCACTCCGGCCACCGGTACTCTGAATAAAGATCCCTGCATTTGAACTCACCAGGGAGGCAGCGTCGTTGTTGGAAGAGTAAATCCCGGCCACAAAGGCACTGGTACCCTTGGTCATGGTTACGCTGCAGTTCGTGATGGTAACGTTCTTACAGCCATCGTTCTGGTCGGCTTTACGAAGGTAGTAGCCATATTCGATGCCTTGATGGCCTGAAGTGACATCTATTCCGTTAAAAATCACATAATCAGAACCCTGGAGAATGATAATCGCATCTCCCTGTCCACCCAAAACGGTGGGGGTAAGAAAGCCGGCATTGCTCCTTGTTATAACAGGGTTGTTGCCTGAGCCTGTTTTCTGGAATATGAGGGAACCGCTTGGCCTGCCGCTGGCAGTCAGCACAAGCGAATCGGTCGTGGTTTCAGTATGGCCCGCTGCTACGTTAAAGGTAGCGCCGGTGCCACCGACGCCCTGTGCGTTCAACGCAAGGAAGGCATCACGTAACGTGGCGTAATCACCAGGAATGTTGTAGGATCCTGATAGTTGCCCGAACATAGCGCTACTGAGCAGCGATGCAAAAAAAATCAGTAAAAAATTTTTCATGGGTTGATGTTTTTGAACTGGTTAATATTAATTTAATTATGAAATCCGCTAATAAACCAACATCTTTTCCTGGCGATTCTTCCCCCATTCTGTATAAGAATCCGATCCCCGGAATTGATCATTGAAATTTTCGCTAAAGATATAAGACTTATCCTTACAAAATAAAAAAATTGTTATGTTTTTAGACGGACTGAATAAATTGAATCAAAGGCATATGCATCAGGCGAAGTTGCCCGGGTTCAGGTTGCGGTTACGATGTGCTTAGTGCCATCTGAACAGCCTCATCCCGGCAGTAAAAAACACAAACCCGGTGGCAGCAAGGATAACGATGGGCATCGCCACTTCGGCAAATCCGGCTCCTTCGATCATGATGCTGCGGATGCCGTCGGCCATCATGGTGAGGGGGAACTTTTGGATGGTCGGGATGCTCCATTCGGGGAAGTTGTGGTAGCTGAAGAAAACGCCCGACAGCACCATCATCGGCATGCTGATGGCGTTGATCAGTCCGTTTCCGATCTCGGTTTTGGCGGTGTGAGATGAGATGAAGACGGCAATACCGGCAAATGCAAAGTTGCCTGCAATGAATAAAGCAAACAGGGCGGCGACATTTCCCTGGATCGTAATGTTGAAAGCAAGCCATGCGAAGAGAAACAGCAACCCGGCTTCCACGAAGTTCATCAGCACCCTGACGGTGATCAGGGCTGCCAGGAAATTCGACCGTTTCATCGGGGTGGCCACCATGCGCCGCAATAGTTTTTTCGAACGCCGCTCGATAATGGCGTAACTTACGCCCCACATGCACGACATCATCACCCCCATAGCGATCAGTCCGGGAACCAGGAAGTCGATGTAGCGGGTTCCGCGCACCGTGAGGGGTTTTATCTCAGGGTTGGTTTCAAGCACAACAGGGCCTGCTCTATTCAGCAACCTCGATAATTTGAGGTAGGTCAGTTGTGCGTCAGGGTTCATCGGGTCGAAATGATACCGGACCACCCCGTTTTTTTCATCGAGAACCATCCCCAGGTTGCCGCGTTTCAGCAGCACCATCGCCTCTTTCCAGGTCAATGACCTGAAGATGAACGTGGTGCTGCCAAGTTTATCATCAGGGATGGTGAGTTTCCTGGTAATGCCCCCCTGTTTGCCTTTTTCAATGACCGCCTTGTTGGCATCGAGAAAAACCTTTAAAAAGGATACTGAGTCAGAGGGTTGGGCGGCGAGGTGATTTTGCCCGATGACGGCGATGCTGGTAACAACATCCTTTTTCTGCGTAAAGGCGACACCCAGCCCAAGCGACATCAGGATCGGGAACACAATTCCCCAGAAAAGCACGCCTGGTTCACGGATCAGTTCCCTTATATTGGCCAGGATCAACTGGTATAACTGGCTATTTGAGATACGGTCAATCATCGAGGTGCCTTCCGGTTAATGAAATAAAAAGGTCGTCGAGGGTGATTTTCCGGGTTTCGACTGGTTTAACCGGCAGGTTCTGGATCGCCCCAAGTAAGTCAGTGATTGTTCCTTCCTTCAGTATTTTTCCATGGTCGATGATCACGATGTAATCGCAAAGCTGTTCCGCCTCTTCCATGTAGTGGGTGGTAAGGATGAGCGACGTACCCGTTTGTTCTTTCAGGGTGCGCAGGATGGCCCATATCTCGCGGCGGGCGTTGGGGTCGAGGCCGGTGGTGGGTTCATCGAGGAGGAGGATCTTCGGTTTGTTCAGCAGGGCGATACCAAGTGCAAGCCGTTGCCGTTGCCCGCCCGAAAGGTTGACCACCCAGGCTTTGCGCTTTTCCTCCAGGGCGATAAGTTGCAATACCTCATCGCACCGTTCTTTGCCGATCCTGAAAAAGCTGGCGAAGAGGCGCAAGGTTTCCCGCACACTGAGTTTATCGATAAAATGGGTCTCCTGGAGCGACAGGCCAATAAGTTGGCGGAGGTATTTTTCGTTTCCTTTCCAGCTCTTGCCCAGGATGAGGATATCGCCCTGGTCGGGCTGCTGGATGCCCTCGATCATTTCAACCAATGTAGTTTTTCCAGCGCCGTTCGGTCCCAGGATCGCCACAAATTGTCCCGGACCGATGCGCAGGTCAATCCCTCTCACGGCCTGCACCGTTTTGAAGGACTTGTGAACATTCCTGACTTCTATGACCGGGGATAAATCCATCTGCTGATTGTTCTTGTTAATGTTTTGCCTTATGCTCCTTTGTTGTTTTTATTTCATGACTTACGGCTGGCAATGCTTTCCAGCGGGCTTCCAGCACCCGGTAAGGGTATCGGGTGATCATCTCCCGGGCATTGGAACAGGTGGTCTTGTGTATTTTGATTCCCTGGGTAACACTTACAAAAGCATAAATCTGGTCGCCCGGCGCCGGGCTGCAACATTTTGCAAACTGGTAATGCAGCGACTTGATCTTCGGATCGATGATCACGAAGTCCTCCTTGCCCGCCATCATCCCTGAAACCCGGTCGGGGAAGGTCTCCTCTTTGACCGGCGCAGCCGGAACTACGGGGTCAGGTTCCGAAAACGCTTTTTTGATCTTGCTCTGGTCAATTTTACCTTCGCCGAAACGCTGGTACAGCTCCATGATGCTGTCGCATCCGAAATACGCCGCCAGTTTGTTGATCAGCGGATCATCAAATTCAAATCCAAGCTGGGTTACTTTGTTCTTGATGATCTCCTTGCCGGCATCCGCATCCTTGTATGCCTCCATCTTCAGTGAATGCTTGATGCGGGCAATGTTGCGGGGGCTTTTCGCGATTTCGAGCCAGCCGGGATTGGGTTTCTGGGATTTGGAGGTGATGATTTTGACCATATCCCCGTTTTGCAGGATATGTTTCAGCGGGACCATTTTCCCGTTCACGATGGCCCCGGTGCAGGTTGAACCGACATCGGAGTGGATTTCAAAGGCAAAATCAAGGACAGAATATCCATGTTTGAGCCTTTTAAGGTCGCCTTTCGGCGTAAAAATAAAGATTTCATCTGCGTAAAGCGCTTTCTTTTCACGGTTTATTGCTTTCTCAAGCGAGGTATTCGCTGGTTTTTCGAGCAATTCACGAATGCCGGCATACAGGGCATCCCTTGTTTGAGCTTTGTTCCCTGCTTTGTATTTCCAGTGGGCCGCAAATCCTTTTTCCGCTATTTCATCCATCCTGCGGGTGCGGATCTGAACCTCCACCCATCGTCCTTCGGGTCCGATCACCGTGGTATGCAGTGATTCGTACCCGGTGGGTTTTGGTAAGGATATCCAGTCGCGCAAACGGCGGGGGTTTGGCGTATAAATATCGGTTACAAGGGAGTAAATTTTCCAGCAGTCGGCAGCATCGTTTTCAATCGTATGATTCAGGATGATCCGGATCGCGAATAAATCATATACTTTCTCAAAATCCACCTTTTGCGTCAGCATCTTCCTGCGGATGGATGGTATCGACTTTACCCTGCTTTTTAACTCGCAGGCGAACCCGTGTTCCAGGAGCTGTTTTTCAATTGGTTTGATGAAATCAGCCGTATAGTTGTCACGATCTGCCTTGGTTTCCCTGAGTTTTGTCTCAATCAGCGCATACGTCTGGGGATCGATAAACCGCATGAGTCGGTCTTCCAGCTCATTTTTAACCTGGTAGAGGCCCAGGCGGTGCGCGATGGGAATGAAAAGGGCCTGAGTTTCACCGGCTATGATCTTCTGCTTTTCAGGGACATATTCCGTAAGGTGGCGCATGTCGTATAACCTCATGCCCAGCCTGATCAGCAGGACCCGGATATCGTCGGACAGCGTTAAAAGCAGTCCGATGAAATTCTCCGAGTTGGTGCTGTACTTCTTCGTATCGAGCCGCTCGAGTTTATGGATGCCTTCAATCAGGCCCCTGACGGGATGTCCATACTCGGTTTCAACTTTTTCGGCTGCCATAGCCCCCTGGTCGGCCACATTTTTCAGCATCAGGCATTTTACCGATTCTGCCCCAAGTCCCATCTCCTCCAGGATGATCACGGCAGTTTCCAGTACCATATCCACATAGCCCGCATCTTCATCCCGCTCCGACTGGTGCAGCATGGTGGCGAAGGCCTTTCTCAGCGTGGTCCGCTCTCCTTTCAACTCCTCGTATTCAAGGAGTTTCTCCAGGGTCAGTTCTTCAAAAGCATTGTCGGTAAATATATTGTTCACCCGGTTATGAAAATAGATAGATTTGCTATATGTTTTTCATTTTTCAACACAATAGGCACATCAGGCACATTAGGAAAGCACAATAGTGAATATAAGTATTTTCTATCTGTTTTCTATTGTGCCCCATGTGCCTATGTGTTTATTTTTTTTAATCTGTTGCAATGTCAAAGCCATTAAAAAATGAAATTGTCGATCATTCAACGCAAAGGTATGGCAGATATTTTAAAAATAGTTTGTTTAATTTAGAATTATTCTTAATTTAGTACGCGATAAATACCCACGTAAAAAGTGTGGTTGTAATTACATAACTTCTTGTTTTTCAAATATTAAACATGTTTCGGATAGAGAGCAAAATCAAGGTCGACAGCCCGGAATACCAGCAAAACCGCGAGGAATTCCTGAAGCTGCTCGGGCAGTATAAAGAGACCCTTGCGAAGATCAGGCAGGGCGGGCCGGAACTGGTTGTTGCCAGGCACAAGGAGCGCGGCAAGCTCCTGGCCAGGGAGCGGATCGACCTCCTGGTCGACCGGAATACTCCATTCATCGAGCTATCGGCACTTGCTGCCTACGGACTTTACGACAATGGTTTTCCGTCGGCCGGGATCATCACCGGCATCGGGGTGATCCATGGCAAGGAGGTGATGATCGTGGCAAATGATGCCACCGTGAAGGGGGGCACCTATGTAAAGGAGACCATCAAGAAGCATGTCAGGGCGCAGGAAATTGCCATGGAAAACCGACTGCCATGTGTTTACCTTGTCGATTCGGGGGGTGTTTTTCTCCCGGAGCAGGCGAATGTTTTTCCTGACAAGTATGATTTTGGCCGGTTCTTCTTCAACCAGGCAAGGCTTTCGGCACAAGGCATTCCGCAGATTTCGGTGGTGATGGGCTCCTGTACGGCAGGTGGCGCTTACGTTCCGGCCATGAGCGACGAAACCATCATCGTACGAAACCAGGGAACCATTTTCATCGGCGGTCCCCCGCTGGTCAAGGCAGCCACCGGCGAAGAGGTTTCTGCCGAAGAACTTGGCGGCGCCGAGGTGCATACCATGATCTCGGGGGTGGCCGACCACCTGGCCGAAAACGACGTGCATGCCATCCAGATCTGCCGGAATATCTTTGAATCCATCCAGCGGCACGAATATCAAGCACTGGACAGCCATCCCATCGAAGAGCCCTGTTATGATGCCGAAGAACTGTACGGGATCCTTCACGTCGACCTCAAAAAACCTGTAGATTCAAAGGAGATCATTGCCCGCATCGTCGACGGAAGCCTCTTCCACGAATTCAAGGAGCGCTACGCCCCAACCCTTACCACCGGCTTTGCCCGGATCATGGGCTACCCGGTCGGCATCCTGGCAAACAATGGCGTGCTTTTCGGCGAAACAGCCCTCAAAGGCGCCCACTTTGTGGAGCTTTGCACTTCCAGGAATATCCCGATCCTCTTTTTACAGAACATCACCGGATTCATTGTCGGAAAACAATATGAACGCGCCGGCATTGCGCGCGACGGGGCAAAGTTTGTGCACGCTGTTGCCAATGCCAATGTGCCGAAGTTCACCGTTGTGTTCGGAGGTTCTTTCGGAGCCGGGAATTACGCCATGGCAGGCCGCGCCTATGAACCAAGGTTCCTGTTCATGTACCCCAACTCCAAAATATCGGTGATGGGCGGCGAACAGGCAGCCAACGTGCTGATCACGGTGAAGGAAGATCAACTCAGGGCGACGGGGAAATCATTGTCGCCGGAAGAACGCGACAAGATGCTGCAAACCATCCTGAAAAAATACGAGGAGGAGGGCTCCGCCTATTTCAGCACGGCACGGCTCTGGGACGACGGTATCATCGACCCTGTCGACACCAGGAAGATACTGGGACTGGCCATTGCCATTTCGCAGAACAAGAAATATGAAAAAACGCAATATGGGATTTTCAGAATGTAAAACAACCATTGTATTATTGAATTGCCAATAGCTTCAGCTATTGGTTAGTGATGAAAACAAACAACCTTAGTGAGTCTCTTGTCGACAAAACCAAGGAATATATTAAAATCCAGGAGCAACATCACCAGATTAAAACATTTCAGGAAGAATATGAGGAGTTTATCAGGAAATATGGATTTCAAAGATTTGGCTAAAGCCAGAAATTATGGCACATTCAGAAACCTCCAGCTAAAGC
>JBBQUQ010000074.1:0-16660 GCA_038212325.1 Bacteroidales bacterium | reverse complement strand
CATCGTAACCATGACAGGGCGTATTTTTTTATAATCGGCTTCCGTTTTTGTAACAATTATACCTCCGACAATGTCGGCATGCCCATTCAGAAATTTGGTGAGTGAATGCACCACAATGTCAGCTCCAAGGTCGAGCGGAGTCTGCAGGTAAGGGCTGCAAAAAGTATTGTCTACACAAACCGTGATGTTATGCGCATGAGCAAGTTCGCAGATGGCCGGTATATCAGATATCCCGATGGTAGGATTGGCCGGTGTTTCAAGGTAGATCAGCGCCGTGTTTGGCCGGATGGCAGATTTGACCTGTTCCAGGTCGGTCGTATCCACGTAGGTCGACTCAACCCCAAACTTTGAAAAGGCACCCTCAATAAGGCCCCGGGCCGGGCCATAAACGGCATTGTGGCTCAGGATATGCTTTCCGGCACCAAGGTATGCCATGTAAATGGTGCTGACAGCACCCATCCCCGATGAGCAGCCAATGCCGTCGAAGCCATGCTCCAGCATGGCGATTGTTTTTTCAAGGTCACGCACGGTCGGATTCCCGATGCGTGTGTAAATGTATCCATCACTTTCACCTGCAAAACAGGCTGCTCCATGGTCTGCATTCTTAAAAGCGAACGTCGACGTTTGGTAAATCGGTGTAATTACACTGCCTAATGGGTCTTTTTGTCCGGTTCCGTGAACAAGCGTTGAGTTAAATCCGGCTGGTTTGTGTTTCATAGGGTAGTTGGATTGGTTGTTTATTACGCCCCCGGCGGATAGCGTACGTAAAGATGCACCGCACGCAGAGACGCACCGTCGTGCGGCAACTATGTGCGAATAATATTGATTTCATTTTCGATGGAAGGGTTCAGATGACGCTTTACGGCACACAAGGAGGCGGTTTTGATGACGGCCGCCTCATATTGTTCGGGAAAATCAACGGGAACATGAATATCCATGATGAATTTCGCAATCATTTTCTGAACCGGATCATAAACATAATCCATACTGATACGGAAATCGCTGGTATCAATCCCTCGCTGATCACAAAATCCTTTGACATAAATCCCGGCACAGGTACCAAGGGACGCTAAAAACATGCTGAAAGGTGTTGGTGCAGAGTTGTCGCCACCTGATTGAACAGGCTGATCGGTTTTTACCGTGAAACCGTCAATCAAGGCATTTACCTTTTTATTTCCGTCGAACAAAATATCAATTGGCATACTGGCAGTTTAGTGTGAAATGTTTGAAATGCAAAGTTACGATATTATTATAAATCATCATGAAAATGGCGGGGTTTGTTTTACCATCACCCTGACCTACCGTTCCTGAGCTATAAAATCGAATTCTGACAAACCAGCCGTGCTCTTCAGGGTAAATTGTACGGAAAAGCCAGATAATTAGGGAAGGTGACATTTTTCTGCATATTTTTGTTTCCTGATAGGTGCTTTTCTTTAAACAATGTATGATGAAAAAATTGACCTTTTCTTTCACCCTGATGCTTATGCTGGGAACCCTTATCGCCCAGGAAGAAACCCGGCTGATGCGTTTTCCTGCTATTCACGGAAACCAGGTGATATTCACGTATGCCGGCGACCTCTATACGGTTGATAGAACAGGCGGCATAGCCAGGAAACTGACCAGTGATGAGAATGGGTATGAGATGTTTGCACGCTTTTCGCCCGACGGAAAGAACATTGCTTTTACGGGCCAGTATGATGGCAATACCGAGGTGTACCTGATGCCGGCCGAGGGAGGAATTCCGAAACGCCTTACCTACACAGCAACCCTGGGACGTGATGACATCTCCGACCGGATGGGGCCCAATAATATTGTAATGACCTGGAAGGATGACGAAAACATCGTCTTCCGTTCCCGTAAGCAAACCTTCAATGATTTTAAAGGCCAGCTCTTTCTGGCCAGCATCAATGGCGGAATGGCGCAAGAGCTGCCCCTGCCCTGCGGCGGGTTTTGCTCCTACTCGCCGGATAAATCGAAACTGGCCTACAACAGGGTTTTCCGTGAATTCCGCACCTGGAAATATTACAAGGGCGGCATGGCCGACGATATCTGGATCTACGATTTTAAGACCAGGCAGACGGAGCAGGTCACCCGCAACATCTTCCAGGATATGTTCCCGATGTGGAGCGGCGATAAAATTTATTTTCTTTCTGAAAGAGAGAGGCCAACAAACCTTTATTGTTACGACCTTAAAACAAAAGAGACAAAGAAGGTTACCGATTTCAAGGAATTTGACATCAAGTTTCCTTCACTTGGCGACAATGCTATCGTATTTGAAAATGGAGGATATATTTACACTTTCGATCTTTCGGTCCAGACAGCACAAAAAATTAGCATCCGAATTGCCTCCGATATGACCACAAGCCGCAGCCAGTTGAAAGATGCAAGCAAATTCATCAACACACTCTCCCTTTCACCGGATGGCAAGCGGATTGCCATGGGTGCGCGCGGAGACATCTGGACAGTTCCTGCAAAAAGTGGCATCACCAAAAACCTTACAAGTTCATCTGGCATTCACGACCGTGACGTTGCATGGTCACCCGATGGGAAATATATCGCATTCATTTCAGACCGGACGGGCGAGGACGAAATTTACATACAGAAACAGGATGGTTCTGCGGAGGCAGTGCAGGTTTCGAAAAATGCAGATACCTATAAATATGCTATGACCTGGTCGCCCGACAGCAGGAAACTTCTCTGGGCCGACAAAATGCTGAGACTGCAATACATAGATATCGAAACCAAGGCCACCACCCTCGTCGACCAGGCGACTAGCTGGGAATTCAGCGAATACAACTGGTCGCCCGACAGCAGGTGGATTGTCTACACCTCTCCCAGCCGGCGTAGCACCTCAAGGATATTCCTCTACGAACTATCGACGAAAGCTAAAGCTGCCATTACAGATATTTGGTACGATGCAGAATCCGCAAGCTTCAGCAACGATGGCAAATACATCGTTTTCAGTTCGAGCCGCGATTTCAATCCCACCTACAGTTGGACGGAATGGAACCATTCGTATACCGACATGATGAAGGTTTACCTGGTTACGCTGGCAAAAGCCACAGCGAATCCGTTTGCCCCTGAAAATGATGAAGTGAATGTAAAAGCTGCAAAAAGCGACAGTGCATCAGGCAAGGAGATTGTTGTGAAGGTCGACACCGCTGGCATCATCAACAGAATCCTTGCACTTCCGGCAGAAGCCGGCGTTTATTTCAACATCAACTGCATCGGCGACAACATTTACTACGTTAAGGGTGGCCGCGGCGACCGGCCGGCAAACCTCATGACCTATGACCTGAAGGCACGTAAGGAAACGAACCTCGGTGATTATGGCTTATACGAAATTTCGGCCGACAACAAAAAAATGCTGGTTGGAGAGAAAAGCAGATATGGTGTGATCGACCTTCCTCGTGGCGGTAAAATTGAAGTGAAGGACTGGGTTGACCTCTCGAACATGAAAGCCATGACAGACCTGAAAGCCGAATGGGCGCAGATTTACCAGGAATCATGGCGGCAAATGAAGTATTTTTTCTATGCTCCGAATATGCAGGGTGTGAATTGGGAAAACATTCAAAAAAAATATGAGCCGCTTGTCCCTTATGTGAATAACCGTAACGACCTGAATTACATTATCGGCGAGATGATCGGTGAAATCAGCATCGGGCATTCATATGTTGGTGGAGGAGATAAGCCTGCACCTGAACGCATAAAAATGGGGTTGCTTGGCGCAACCATCATACGCGATGAATCAGGGTACTACAAAATCACCAGGATACTGAAAGGCGAAAACTGGACAAAGGTGTCATGTTCACCACTCACGGTGGTCGGGGTCGATGCCAAAGAGGGGGATTTCATCATCGCCATCAACGGGATTTCCACAAAGAATATGAACGACATTGGAGAGGCGATGGTGAACAAGGCAGGAATCCAGGTGGAGCTGACACTGAATGCAAAGGCATCAGAAGCGGGCGCACATAAGGTCATTGTGGTCCCCACGGACAGTGAAGCCGGATTATACTATTACAACTGGGTACAGGACAACATAAAGAAGGTGTCTGACGCCACCGGCGGCGTGGTTGGTTACATTCATATCCCCGACATGAGTGCAGAAGGGCTCAATGAGTTTGTCAAGCACTTCTACCCTCAATTAGCCAAACGCGCCCTGATCATCGATGACCGGGGGAATGGCGGCGGCAATGTCTCCCCGATGATCATCGAGCGCCTGAACCGCGAAATGACCATGATCAGCATGGCCAGGAATACGGAGGCTGCGCCCGGCAGGCTCGAAATGCAATGGGGGCCCAAATGCATCCTGATTGATAATTATTCAGCATCCGACGGGGACCTTTTCCCATACCAGTTCAAAAAGCTGAAAATAGGCAAAGCAATTGGAAAGCGCACTTGGGGCGGCGTGGTAGGCATCAGAGGTTCATTGCCTTTCATTGACGGAGGCCAGCTGATGCGGCCTGAATTCGCCCCATACGCCACAGACGGAACAAGCTGGATTATAGAAGGACAGGGTGTCACCCCTGATATCGAAGTGGACAACGACCCCGCAAAAGAATATGCCGGAGAGGACCAGCAGTTGAACAAAGCGATCGACCAGATGATAGAAGAACTGAAATCATGGCCCAAAGAAATACCGGGAATGCCGCCATTCCCGGATAAAACCAAGTAGAAGAGCGTGACGGGTGACAGGTGACGCGTGACGCGTGACAAGTGACGCAGAACTTTTAACATCGGATGGTTATTGATTGATACAATGTTGAAATTTATCAGACGGATTACCATAAATGACGCTCTTGTTATCCTGGTTGTTGTCGTTGGCGCCATTTTAAGATTGTACCGCCTGCCCGATATCCCGTTTACACACGATGAGTTCAGCGCCATTCTGCGCACACAGTTTTCATCCTTTCACGAACTGGTTGAAAAAGGGATTAAGATCGACGGACACCCTGCCGGAGTGCAGGTATTCTTATATTATATGGTGCGAATTTTCGGGGTCTCTGAAGTGGCCTTGAAAACCCCGTTCATCATGTTTGGAATCCTCTCCATCTGGCTTGTTTACCTCATCGGCAAAGACTGGTTCAACGCCACTGTTGGCCTGGTGGTGGCTTCCTTCGTTGCTTTCCTCCAATTTCCGGTCATGTACAGCCAGATTGCCCGTCCTTATGCCAGCGGACTGTGTTTTGCACTGATGATGGTTTTTTTCTGGACGAAAATACTCTTTCACCCCCAACGAAAATATTACGTGAACCTGGCCGGGTATGTTATTGCAGGTGTTTTGTGCGCATACAACCATCATTTCAGCATGATGTTTGCCTTCATGGTGGGAATTACCGGACTGTTCTATTGCCCCCGCCGAAAATTCTATCACTATATCGGGGCAGGAATAATGGTCATCCTGCTCTATATTCCTCATTTGCCCATCCTTTTTTATCAGTTGGGCATCGGAGGCATTGAAGGCTGGCTGAGTAAACCCAGGTATGATTTCATCGTTGATTACCTTCAGTACCTGTTTCAGTTTTCGGTATATATCTACCTGCTTATCTTCGCGTTAATAAGCCTTTCGTTATACTGGTACCATGAAAATCCTCCGGTGAAAAAAAAGTTCATCCTGATTTCACTGGTATGGTTTATCCTTCCCTATATCATCGGTTTTCTTTATTCAAAATACCGCAGTTCCGTGCTGCAGTATTCTGTGTTGATTTTTTCGTTCCCATTTCTTTTATTTGTATTGTTCGGCCTGTTTAAAAATTCAAAGCCACTCCATAAGGTTGTCCTCGTTTCGCTCATCGGGATAATTGTCATACCGTCACTGATCTTCGGGAGGCAGCATTATACGTTATTTTACAGGGATGCATACCGTGAAATCGTATCAGAGGCAAAACAAAAGGTCGATTCTCTGGGGGCTGGCAGATGCAAGGTGATCCTCGATGCCCGGAAGGAGATCAACCCCTACTACCTTAAAAAGCTGAATTGCCTGTCGCTTCCATTCACCTATTTTGACGACGAATGGAAGAAAGGATCCATTCTCAGTTGCCTGGATTCAACAAAAGCTGACTTTCTCGCTTTCGGATGCCTGAACTCCACAAACCAGGAGAGTTACGCCATGATCCTGGATCGGTTTCCATACCTTGTGCAGCACAAATTTTACTGCGGTGGCGAATTTTATCTATTCTCAAAGCTCAGGCCGAAGAAAGTGCTAAACGAGTATTTTCATGTTATCGTCAATAACTTTGAACCAAGTTTGCCGGAATGGGGCTGGGTGGATGACAAGCTATGCACCGACTCGATGGCCATGGATGGAACAAGATCCTTTGCCAATCATACCGGGTTGGAGTTCAGCCCAACCTATAAGAATTCCCTGCGCGACATGATGCGCTCTGAATATGACATCATTGATGTTTCCGTCGACCTGCGCACCCCGCCGGTATTCCCGGGAGCCTGGATGGTGCTGACCATCACCGCTGATGGTGAATCGATCAAATGGCTTTCGGCTGCCGTGAATGACTTTGTCAAACCCGGGCATTCAGGAAGGATATTTCAATCGGTCAGGCTCAGCGATGTTGAAATGCGCCATCACCGGCTGATGTTCAGCTCTTTTATATGGGATCCTGTAAAAGCACCTTATATGATGGACAATTACAGGATAAGTGTAAGGAGCGGAAATCCTTTGATTTACGGACTGTTTAAAAACCTTCACCAGTAACCATCCTGCATGTCCGATTATCCGCCTGTCATGCCAGGTCACCTACCGTGTATCCCAGTTTCAACAAGTTCTCGGGCAGCAGCAATTTCTCCATTTTCTCAACCGGAAGGAGTTGCAGCGCCCTGTTTGCCTCAAAAATGTCCACTCCGTTAAGTTTCATAAAATCAGCCAGTTCAGAGGCTTTGTGATAGCCCAATGCGGGAACCAGCGCCGTGGTGATAGAAGCGCTGCGAAAAAGCAAAGCCTTGCTGTTGCCTGGATGAACTTTCAACCCCTCCATGAGATTTTTTTTAAGGGTGGCATTGCAGGCGATGAGCAATTTAACGCTGTCGAGCAACGCATGGCCGATAACCGGCAGGTAGGCATTCAGTTCAAGGCATCCTTGTGCACAAAGCGAACTGATAAGCTGATCGTTCGAATAAACTCGGTGCGCCGAGCTGATCACAAATTCAGGGATCACCGGGTTGATTTTGCCGGGCATGATGGAACTGCCGACCTGGACACGGGGGATTGATAGTGACGCGTGACGCGTGACGCGTGACGGGTCACCAGTCACAGGAACGTTTACGGAAGCAAGGTCGGATGAGAGCAACCGAATATCGGAAACCATCTTCTCCAGGTTTACCGCGTGGGCCTTGATGGTGGCGTGAACTTCAACAAACGAGTCGAGGTTGCAGGTGGCATCGGCAAGATTTTCACTGCGGGTGACCGGCAACCCGGTGAGTTGCTGCAGGTGCCCGATGGCTTCCATGATGAAATAGCGTGGCACGGCCATCCCTGTTCCGATGGCGCTGCCGCCGAGATTAACCGTTTTAATCCTTTCGAAACACTTCGAAACACGCCACCAGTCGCGGGAAAGCGCTTCGCTGTAGGTGCTGAAAAGCTTTCCGAACGAAGTGGGAACCGCCTCCTGCATCTGGGTGTAGCCGATCCTGAGATTGTTCTGATGGGTTGTCTCTATTTGCTCGACAGAAAACCGCAGGGCGTTGATTGCTTTTTCCAGGTCACCCAGCAGGAACATGGCGGCAACTTTTAGTGCGGTTGGCACCACATCGTTGGTCGACTGAAAAACATTGGCATGTTCAATCGGGTCGATCAGCCTGTAGTTCCCTGGTTTTTCGCCCGCCTGCTGCAATGCAACATTGGCGATAATCTCATTCACATTCATGTTGATGCTTGTTCCGGCACCGCCCGAGATGGCAGGAACGATGAATGCATCGAAATGTTCTCCTTCGGAAACCTCGGTTGCTGCATGAATCAGGTAAGGATGCACGGATGAAGGACCAGGTTTGCCGGATGCCGGGGGATTGCCATACTTCTCGCTCAATGCCTGTTCATAGGCTTCCGCTGTTTGATAGCAGGCTTTTTTAACCAATCCGAGCGCCTTGTACCACTCGATATGAAAGCGTGTATGATCGGGAAAATTTGCCCTTGCACGGGCTGAATGGATTCCGTAAAGTGCCTTTGCAGGAATCTCCATCTCCCCGATAAAATCATGTTCTTTGCGGGTGGGCATCAATTTTTCCATTAATTTTACACAAAAATAAGAAAACCCCGGTTGATAAAACGTTTAATTGTCTTTCTTGTATTCCTTTTGCTCACTGGAACAGCCTTTTCCCAGATCGACAACCGGTTTTGGTTCGTCGCACCTGACATTTCTCAAACCCATGGCGACAGCCCCATCTATATCAGGTTGTCAAGCATGAGCGAACCGGTGAACTACCTGCTTACCATGCCTGCAGACCCGGGGTTTGCCGCAATTTCCGGTTCGATGATGTCCAATCAAACCTCTTCAATCGACCTGACTCCCTTTCTGTCTCAAATTGAAAACAGTCCCCCCGACCAAGTCAACACCAAGGGGTTGCTTTTAACCACCGACAACCCGGTGACTGCATATTATGAAGAGGCCAACTCGAGCAATCCCGGCATCTTTTCCCTGAAAGGACAGAATGCACTGGGCCTCGAGTTTTACATTGTTTCACAGAACAGCTATCCAAACCATGGTTACTCCGACGCATTTGAATCATTTGAAATTGTGGCTACGGAGAACAATACATCAATTACGATCATTCCAACCGACGATGTGGTGGGGTATTCAGCATATTCGACTATTTCTGTCACCCTGAACCGCGGAGAGACCTATTGCGTGAGGGCCATCAACCAGCAAGCCGCCAATACCCTGGCAGGGTCGCACATCGTTTCAGATAAACCCGTTGCGGTGACCTGGGCCGACGATTCAGTCGAAACCGGCGGATGGGACCTGGTCGGCGACCAGATTGTACCCGTTTCCATCATCGGAACCGAGTACATTGCCATCAAGGGTTTTGCAAACAACACCAGTGGCGATAATGAAGAACGTATCTTTATTGTCGGAACTGCCCCTGGTACGGATGTGAGCATCGACGGCACCCTGGTTCAAACCATCGGAACAGGTGAACTGTTCACCTATCCCATCCCCCCGGCCTCTGCTACTGCTTATGTGCAAACCTCCCTCCCTGCCTATTTGTTGCATCTGTCGGGATTTCCCGGTGAAACAGGCGCATCCCTCCTCCCGCAAATTTTTTGTACCGGATCGCAGCAGATCGGATTTTACCGGACAGCCATCAACCAGTTTGCCCTCATGATCCTTACTCCCGCCGGAAACGAGGGATTTTTCACCATGGATGGCTCCTCAACAATCATCCTGGCATCCGATTTTTCGGTCGTGCCGGGAACGGCAGGTGCATGGGTATTTGCACGGAAAACCCTGTCGCCCACGCTGCTTGGTGTCGGCTCGCACCTGATAGCCAACTCGCAGGGAAAGTTCCACCTCGGAATCATCAATCAGCTTGGCGGCAGCTCCGAATATGGGTATTTCAGCTATTTCAGCAGCATGAACCTCGGGGTCGACCGAAATATCTGCCCGGGGTCGTCTATAACCCTGAATGCCGGGCCGGGATGGACAACCTATATGTGGGAGAAGGAGATCGGAGGTGTGTGGACCGCCATCGGCGGAAATACGCAAACCTTCAATATTACCGATCCCGGCCATTACAGGTGCAGTGTTGCCGGCCAAAGCTGCACGTTGCAGGATGATGTGGTTATCACCATGTATCCGCTCCTTGAGCCTGGGATTGTAGGTGATGCATCCGTCTGCATCAACGAAAGCAATGTTCCTTATTCCGCATCAGGAAATTTTGCCGCCTACGACTGGAACATAACCGGGGGCACTTTGTCAGGACAGGGCACATCGGCGATCCTGGCCGCCTGGATTACGACAGGTTCCCAGTCCGTTACGTTGAGTTGCACCGACGAAAACGGCTGCACTGTTCAGAAGGTCTACCCGGTTGAGGTGCATCCGTTGCCTGTCTCCACGATTGCAGCCGGCGGACCGACAACCTTTTGCCAGGGTGGCTCTGTCGCCCTCACCGCAGCCGGCGGCACCAGTTACCTCTGGTCAAACGCCGCAACAACCGACATGATCACAGTTACCACCACCGGAATTTACGTGGTCACGGTAACCGATGCAAACGGATGTTCCAGCTCCACCGCACAAACCATATCAGTCAACCCGTTGCCGGTTCCAACCATTACGCCGGGCGGTCCGACAACATTCTGCCAGGGCGGCTCGGTAAGCCTGACTGCCAGTGGCGGATCCGGATTCCTTTGGTCAACGTCTGCAACAACGGCTGGCATTTCCATTACA
This sequence comes from Bacteroidales bacterium, assembly GCA_038212325.1. Lineage (GTDB taxonomy): Bacteria > Bacteroidota > Bacteroidia > Bacteroidales > FEN-979 > CAIVAT01. The sequence continues at coordinate 6,263 of JBBQUQ010000074.1, read as the reverse complement.
ACTGGCAACACCTATGTGGTCACGGTTACCGATGCCAACGGATGTGTAAACACCGCCGCCCAACCGGTGGTTGTTAACCCATTGCCTGTCACGGCTATAGTTCCCGGCGGCCCCACAGCATTCTGCCAGGGTGGCTCGGTGAATCTCGCAGCCACTGGTGGCACCACCTACCTTTGGTCTACCACAGCCACCACGGCTGCGATTATAGTATCTTCAGGCGGAACCTACGTCGTAACGGTTACCGATGCCAACGGTTGTATGAATACATCCAGCCAGGCGGTTGTTGTCCAGTCCTTGCCGGTTGCTTCCATCCTGCCCGCAGGTCCAACAACCTTTTGTCAGGGAGGATCTGTTCAATTAAATGCAAGTGGCGGAACCGGGTACCTCTGGTCAACCGGGGCGACCACGGGGAATATCAGCGTTGCATCGTCCGGAATTTTTGCCGTTACCGTTACCGATGGCAACGGATGCAAAGATTCTGAAAGCATCCAGGTCATTGTCAATCCGCTGCCCGTAACATCTTTTACAGGCGCTGCCACCGTATGCCAGGCAGATATGAAGATTGCAATACCCTTAAAATATCTTTACCCTGCCGATCCCGGTCCTTCAGCTGCCTATTCCTGGAGTATCACTCCTGCAAGCCATGGCACCATTGACAATGCCGCTGCCGCAGCTGCAAATATCGCCTGGAATATTCCTGGTACCGCGACCCTGCGATTGGATGCCCAAACCCCCGAAGGTTGTACATCGTTCACCACCCGGTCCGTCACCGTTCAGCCAGTTCCTGATGTGGCACTCAAGCCATGCAATGACCCAGCCACCACCACAACGTCAAAACCCTTCGCCCTTAAAGGCGGAACACCGTATAACGGACAATATTATATCAATGGCAACCTTGCTGCAGGAGGCATGCTGACACAAACGACCCTGCCACCTGGAAATTACCAGGTCATCTATGCTTACACCAATGCCAACGGTTGTGCAAATACCTCCTCTCCGGTTACCATTAAAGTGATTGCGGGCACCAGCCTCGCCATCTGTCCCGCAACCTTTACCGATCCGCGGGATCAGCAGTCGTATAGCGCTGCCGCCATGGGGGGTCGTTGCTGGATGCTGGTCAACCTGAATTACGCCGATCAAAAAAGTGCAGGTTTACAGCCTCAGAGCGACGATTGCACCCCGGAAAAATACTGCCCTCCTGCCAATCCCGATTGCAACAATTACGGAGGCCTCTACCAGTGGGACGAACTCATGCAATACCAGTTCCCTCCTGCAGGCCAGTACCTGCAGGGACTTTGTCCGCCCGAATGGCATGTACCCTCCGCTGCCGACTGGCAACAATTGATCGATGCAAACCAGGGAAATGCCATTGCTGCGGGCACCCTCCAGGATGCCGTGCCGGTTTCAGGTTTTCGGGCAGTATTACAAGGCGTGAATTACCTGAACCTGTCCTGGTCATATACCGGGGCTGCAAACCTGCATGCCGCCATGTTCTGGACCTCCACCCTGGATGGTGGAAAACCGGTGGCACGAGGAATGAACGATCCCACCCCATCAGTTTCCTCGTACGGGAGTTCAAAAGCCAATGCTTTCGCAGTTAGGTGCATCAGAGATTTTTAGGGTAGCTCATTCCCATTTTTACCAGGCAACTTTTCAAATTTTCAGGGTCTTTATCTATGGTTTTGCAGCAGACAATTGTAAAAAACTTTTCTGATATGGCTTGTAAGGGCTGAAAAATTATTATCTTTATCGGCTGCAATAACTTGCATGAATGATGATCATCGAATAATCGCTTGTATTCATTTTTGATATAATTATGAGGTTTAACTTTTTACACTTTATTCTTCTATTCTTCATTATTTCTATCAACACGGGATTCTCTGAAGGCACAAAGGAACTCATGCCCAATGAAGGCAATCCCACCCGCATACTGCTTGATCCTGCACCTGGAAGAGTGCCGTTTGCACTTTATTCCTCCCGGGCCAATCCTGATTACCGCCTGTATATTCACATTGAAAACCCTGCAACCGAACGCATCTATTTCGGGCTTGGGCAGCAGCGCAACAGCAACAACAATACCATCGAATCTAAAGTTAACTGGAGAATACATCCTCCCGATCTTCCTGACGTGGATGAATGCTCGGGGCTAACGCCAATCAAAAACACATTGCCGACACTACCTGATGTTGGCTATATATCCACTTACCAGGAGGCATTCAATGGACCCAACAACATTAATCCATCAGGCTATAACCCACTGGTATGTTCACCCACTCATGGCCCGGGCGACTATTTTTTAACCATTCAGGCCACCGCGACACGAACATTCGACTTTGCCGACATCACTGTTGTGAATATTGCAAACTCCCCCCCCACGGTCATCCCCGGAAGGGTATTTTCAAAATGCTGGCAAATCAGGAACCCACAGAATGGATTCAACTGGTTTACGTTTGAAGGAGACATGTTTATTTATTCAAATGACGGAATTGTTACAAAACTGGATCCGAACGGCATGGAGGGCCGCGACTTTGCAGTTTCCTGCAATGAGTCGGGATGCTATCCTGTTGCACCTCCTTACAATGCCCAGCAAGCACGGCAGTCGCGGGGAGGGCCTAACCCGCACAATTACCCCCAGTTTAAAATTTTCCTGAACAACCCTGATGTTACGGCCTATCCCGATGGTATTATCGGGCAGCTGGTTGATGGCTCAGTTGTTGCCACGAGCAATTGCATCAACGGGACCGTGAGTTTTGATTTCGAGACAACCCCGCTGAATGCCATCGGCACAGTTGAAATAATCCTGGGACTCAGTTCATTATTCCCACCTCTGGCCGACCGGATATTGATTACCAACAACGTTCCCGGGGGCAATTATACCGTGGTGTGGGATGGGCTCGACGGCGTTGGCAACCAGGTACCCAGCGGATCAACATTCCCTTTCACGCTGCGCTATACGAACGGACTTACCAACATGCCGCTTTGGGATGTGGAGGATAATGCAAATGGCTTTATTGTCAACCTGGTTCGCCCCGTGCTTGTCCCGCCGCTTGCAGATCCGGCATTTTACTGGGACGATGCATTGGTCGGTGGCGGCCAGATGCTAAATCCACCGGGATGTACTGTTCCTCCATCGACCTCCTGCCATGCATGGACTGGCGACTGGGGAGATCAAAAAACCATCAATACCTGGTGGTACCTCGTCAGCAACTCGACTGCCAACGTGAACATTACCTATAAAAAGGGACCCGGAATACTGGCTGCAACGGCTCCATTACCGCCAAACAATTCCGTTTGCCCGGGCGGTACCATGACATTCACGGTTAACCCCGATCCGAATACGATGCAATACCACTGGTCGTGGGATGGCGGAAACATGCTGACCACAGCCACCTCGATCAGCATTACCTTTCCGATCAATGCCATAGCCGGGCCATCGAATGTAAGCGTATATGGCAGCAACACCGACTGCGGGGATGGACAAACGACGCTCATTCCGGTTACCATCCTGCCGGTACCTGACCTTATAACGCTGCTTACACAAACTACCTGTTCGGGGGTGCCATTTTCCATAACGCTCAACTCCAGTCCGCCGGCGACAACCTACACCTGGAATGTTGCACCGGGAGATTGCAGCGCCAATATTCAGACCTGCCCGACAGGAAACAGCACGGGAGTGGCATTAACCGGCAATTTATCGGTGACCAACCTGAATCAGGGATCTGTCAATTACCACATTACACCATTGGGACAATGCTCCGGGGCCATCAAAATAATGACTGTTTCGGTTGATCCGAAACCCAATGTTACCAGTCCATCAGGCGTGCAGGAACCGCTGTGCTCAGGTGGAACCACGAATATCGTGCTGCAATCGGGACTAACCGGGCCATCGTTAACGTGGTCGTGGGTGCCTGTGTGCACCAACATCCTTGCCTGCCCTGCCCAGGGAATTTCTTCCACCATTTCAAACACCCTTGCGCTTACCAGCAATGCCTTGCCCGGGTCGGTCGTTTATTCCATAATTCCTACGTTTGGCGGCTGTTCAGGCGACCCTTACCTCTATACCGTAAATGTATTGCAACTGCCTGACGTTCAACTCGCCCAATTTGCACCGGTTTGCCTGAACACTCCGCCCTTTGCCCTCACCGGCGGAACCCCTGCAGGGCCTGGAGGCGTTTATACCATCGGCGGGAACCCTATAACCATGTTTGATCCGGTTGTTTTTGGTGCCGGTACCTTCCCGGTCACATACACCTATACCAATGTGAACGGATGCATCAGTAGCGATCAAAAAGATATTATTGTGCAGTCCCTTATCACGCCTACACTTTCGGGGAATGCTGCTGCCTGCGTGGGTGTTTCAGAAAACTTCATCACCGACCCCAACATGGTTGCGGCTTCCTATGTATGGACCGTAACCCCTGACGGCATCATCTCAGGGGCACTGCCCGACGTCAAAACGATCACCTGGCCAACAACCGGGATTAAAACGATCACCGTCACCTATACCGATCCGAATGGCTGTATGACCATCCCGGCAACAAAAACAGTGACGGTCAATCCATTGCCTGTACCAACCATTCTGACAGGCAATTTCAATGCCTGTTTTCAGAAAACTTATACGTACACGACACAACCGGGAAAATTGAACTATACCTGGAACGTCTCCCCCGGGAATACGGTTATTTTCACAGATCACACGGCCACCGTAACCTGGAACGTCATCGGGAACGAATGGATTGAGGTAAACTATTTCGACGCTAACGGATGCACTGCCGTGATTCCGACGCGCGTGCCTGTAATTGTAAACCCTTCGCCGGTCTTTGTTGTCAATGGGAACAACAGCGTTTGCGCAGGTTCAACAACCACCTACCAGCTTCAGGGCGCTGAGGTCGGCAACTGGACCCTCACCTCCGGGGGATCAATCGTCCCTCCTGTGAACAACGTGAATTCTATCACGGTTAACTGGACTGCAGGAACAACATTAGCCCAGGCCTCCATCACCGTGGATTACGTCAATGCACTGGGCTGCAACGGAACAACGACCAGGATGATTGATATCCAGCCTCTTCCTGTTACCAGTTTTACCACCACTACCCCCTCCCCTGTGTGCCAGGATTTCCCGACCCCGTCGCAATACACAGTTACCCCCGGCGGGGCAGCCGCTACCTACCAGTGGCTGGTCACCCCTGCAGCCAATGCTGTGATTGCCAACCCCACTGCAAATCCTGCTGTCATCACATGGGCACTTACAGGCAATTTTCCTCAAACTGCTCTGCTCACCCTTACAGCAACGACTTCGGCAACCATCCCGGCCTGTACCAGCACTTCAAGCCCACTTGCCATAACCATCAATCCGAAACCGGCCACACAGATGAACTCTTGTTTCGACCAGGTGACAACCCTCAACGGCAAACCCATCCTGCTAAAGGGTGGAACACCACTCGGGCTGAACGGGCATTACTCCATCGATCAAACAAACGGTACGCCGGTCACCTATTTTAATGCGCTTTCGGCCGGGCCCGGCCTGCATACCATATTCTATGGCTATACCAACAACAACGGATGCATCGCCTACGCTTCAAAACAAATTACCGTGATGGCCCAGCCCGGTTTTATTTGCGGGAGCCTTTTAACAGATGTACGCGACAGCAAAACCTATAAAACTGTTCAGATCGGCTCGCAGTGCTGGATGCAGGAGAACCTCCGTTATAGTGCAGCAGCTCCTTATGTAAGTACCTCCTTCATCACCCCTCAAACCGACAACTGCACCTTCGAACGGTACTGCCTTTCATCAGATCCGAATTGCACCCTTTATGGAGGCCTCTATCAATGGGATGAACTGATGCAATACAATACCGATGTGCTTACCACACGGCAGGGTTTCTGTCCGCCGGGCTGGCACGTACCGACTGAAAATGAATGGAATACCCTCATCGATGTCGTATCCCAGAACGTGGGAAGCGGTGTTGCCGGTGCATATCTTAAAGACCTGTCGCCATCGTCACTGTTCAAAGCGAACCCGGGTGGTATCTTTTATCTTAATACAATTGAAGCCTTTACGGCTAATTCGATGGCGGGTGTTTTCTTCTGGACATCCAATTTCGATGCCGTATCAGGAAAAGCAATCGCCCGGGGGCTCAACTCCAAAAACCCCAGTACCTCCCGCTATGAAGCAACCAAAGCCGATGCATTCCCCATAAGGTGCATAAAGGACTGACCACGTTAGATTTTCACCATTTCACCATTTCACCATTTCACAATTT
>JBBQUQ010000073.1:0-17859 GCA_038212325.1 Bacteroidales bacterium | reverse complement strand
CAACCGCCCCCATGAAGGCAGAGATGAAGGCCACGATGCCCAGCGATTCGATGCCGAGGCTGTTGATTTCGGTCATCAGCTGGTTCCAGAAAATCCGGCCCTTCTGCGGACGGCTGAAGACCTTTTGCATCAGCAGCACATAATTGCCTATGGTGGTGAAAACTTTAAGCATAAAATGTTTTTGCTAAAGTACCAAAAAAAGGTGAATCTGCGTTTTAGGTGTGGAATAATCTGGTGACAAAGTAACAAGGTGACAAGGTAACAGGGGGACAGGTTTTTTTAGTACTTTTATCGTTTGAAAAAATTGAAATGAGGGCATTGGGGTTTCGGTTGATGTGGGTGGTGATCATTGTTGCACTCGTGCTGGCTGCCGTTTCGTGCGGTCCGCAAAAGTATTCTTCACACCGCGGGGGCCATCCGAAGGGGTGTGATTGCCCGAGGTTCAAATAGGTTAATGAAACAGCTTTTTTCGTTGACAGTAATCCGTCAATGCATCAAAACAATTGGTTGATGGAAAAAATTCCCCTATCTTTGTTTTCTGATGGAAAAACAGGGTCATATAGATTATTGGATCCAGCAATCTTCTGATGATTGGGAGGCCGTAAACACCTTGCTTCGCGGAGGAAAAAATCTCAGAACTGATCGAAAAAACTGATGAAATTCGACTATGGTTGATCAATCGACTGCGATAAAGACCGCAACGGAATTTGTTAACGAATGTCGGGCTGCAGGACTTCATTTCGATAAAGTGTTTTTATTTGGTTCCTTTGCTAATGGGCCAACACATGAGGGGTCTGATATTGATCTTTTAATGGTTTCGAAGCAATTTTCTGAAAATATTTTCGAAAATTTGAAACTTTACAGCAAGGTAAATATCCGTTATCCGATTATTGAGACCCATCCTTATCCTGAAAAGTACTTCAGGAAAGGCGATGATTTTATTAAACTCGTATTGAAAAACAGTATCGAGATCGTCTAAGTGCAACTCTCCCTCTTTCAATCAAAGCCACCCGTCGTCAAGTCGGCTCCCGCTCCCTTCGGAGATAAAGTAAGGTCGGTGCTCAGTTCCCGTTTACCGGCGGCCGCTGTAGAGAATGTTGTGCGGCAAATAGCTGCAAATCCGGTCAACCTTAAAATTGTACGCGAACGCACCTCCAAGTCGGGCGATTTCAGGGCAGCCCACCGGAATGAGCCTTCGCGCATCACCGTGAACGACAACCTCAACCCATACGCCTTCCTGATCACGCTGGTGCATGAACTGGCGCATCACCATGTTGACATCGACCACAACCGGGCGTTGAAAAAGTTCACTCTTCGCCGCAAAAAGAGACCGCTGCCCCATGGGAACGAGTGGAAAGAGAAGTTTCAGCTCCTCATGGAACCCTACCTGAACGATGAGGTCTTTCCTGCAGATATCCTGCCGGTGCTGACCAGATACCTTGAAAATCCCAAAGCTTCTTCGTCCGTTGATCACCATTTATCAAAAGTGCTGAAAATACATGATCCGCCTGATGCGACGCTGCGGCTCGAAGAACTTCCGTTCGACGCTGTTTTCACCCTTCATGGCAGAAGGTTTTTTAAAAAGAAGGAGAAAATTAGGACCCGATACCGCTGCATCTGCATGCAAACCAACCGGGTTTACCTGGTAAGCGCCGGAGCGCCGGTGGAAAGGGTTGACGATCAATAATTCATCCCTGGAAGAAAAAATTAAAACAGATCGCGAGTGACCACTCAGGCCCGGTCGCCATTAAACTTTTTGCTATTGACCCCCTGAACTGAAACATGTTTTGAGCAGTAGAAGGCCACATACCACAGAAGATCTCCAGATCTATCCACTCAGCGTCAGTTGGAACATGCCACCCTGTAGGACAAATTCCCTGGATTATACCTGTATATTGATTCGTGTTAAGCGCAGACATCCGTTTGCATAATGGATGGCTCTCATGTTCTCTTTCGTCCAGCAGCGAGATCCGATTTGCACAGTATTATAAATATTGCCGTCGACATCATTTACTGTACTGGTGCCACAAATAAATTGGGATTGTGCGGAAAGGAAACAGCAAAAAAATATCAGGATGTTGAATGTCTTCATTTTTACTAAAATTTATATGACACAATCAAACGTTGAATCAAATTGAGCAACCAGGTAAATGATTGAATCTTCGACAATGGTAACTTTCCTCCGTTATTCCCCGTGAACCCACCATGATAAATTCAAGGTTTGGTGCTTGAATCACCTCCGAAATGCTTTCAGATAATGGCGATGAAATCCATTTAAAGAATGATGTTTGCGCAAAAGTGGATCCGCTTATTGCAATCAGACAAATAGCAATACTAAAAGAGGTTCTCATAATTGTCAGACTTTGAGTGTATCAGATACTTCATTGATGATCGTTCCTTGCATAAGATCGATCTTGTAAGTGTTGACCTCCGAAGGAGCCGCCAAACGGAGGAAGCAGGGGAGTTTCTATCGCAATATAACCAGCTTGCCGGTTTGCCGGCGCTGCTTTTGGGTAGTTTCGTAATAGCAAACACCCGGCGCTACGTTTCGGATATCGAGGGTGATTTCAGGCTGCCCCTTTGACAGTATTGCCTCAGCTACCTTGTTGCCGAAAAAATCATAGATGTTGATCTGCACATCTCCTTCAGGTAGTGATCCGCTTGGCCGGAAGGTAACCTTGTTTGCAGCAGGGTTGGGAAAAACTTTTAGTTCCTGATGGATATCCTTTCGGGTAATCCCTGTCAAGGTGCTGTCAAGATTATGATAATAGGTGTTAAAGGTTACCCCGTAATCGCGGCTGAAATATATCCAGATACAGGAGTAGAAACAAGGTAGAAATCCACAGATCTCTCGCCTTACATAATAAAAAGTACCTGGGGTCCGACCTGCGGTATAGAATATTTCACCCGATGTTGTGTCCACAAAACTCTGAAATGTTATTGTTTGACCGAAATCGAATGAATGAAATATCTTAAAACCAGAATGGTCAGGCCAAATCACAAAATAAATTTCACCTGGTTCTGTGCCACGATGGATGGCATAATCATCAAACATCGTAGAAATGCCTGGTAGTATAACATCATGAATTGAGTAAGTTTGTCCAAAATCATTACTGTAGGCAAGTTTCAGCGGATTTCTTACGGGACTTTTTAACCAGTACAATTCTCCAGGTAGCGTACCAACATCCTGTAAGCGTAAAGAATCGAAATTGGATTGTAAGGTGAAGTTGTTCCCATAATTCGTTCCATGATATAATTCCCACCCATTAATATATAATTCACCTGCCATGCAACCTGCTGCTTTTTCGTATATATCATTGAAGAATCTCTTTTCAAATGTCACTCCATAATCAAAACTGATGCCAAAGGTGTCTTGGCCGATAAAGGGAATCTGATAAAGTACTCCGGTGGCAGAATCCCCAAAAATAGTACCGGACTCTACCATAAAGTTTGTTTTTCGTTGTACTGATAATGTTTGCCCGTTATCCGTCGAATGAAAAATGCCATTCCAGGTGATGTAATTCGGATCGCCATACCACTGGCAACTCAGATAGATCTCAGCCGTATCAGCACCTCTTGTCAAATGTCTGGAGGAATAATATTGTGAGAATGAAGAGCTGGACAGGGAAAAGTTGATGAGTAACAGGAGAATTGTAAATTTTGGACAGATATTTTTCATAGGAAAAAGGATTTAAAATCCAGAGGTTCCTTATATGAACTTCCGGGTCAAAGTTAAATAATTATTGGATTTTGATAGTCTTTATACTGCTTACTGTTTTACCATCCGCAACAAGCGATACAAAATAAATTTCATCGGGCTTGCCCGAAAGGTTCACCGTAATGGAATGTTGCCCGGCTATTTTTATTTCCTAATCCATTTTCCACTACCGATAATTCTGCCTTCGTTCTCGAACGAATAGGGATAGATTCCATTTACCAGGTCGGGCAAGTCAATCTTTGTTTTTTGCTGGTGGATTTCCTGCCAGAATACGATTTCCCCAAGCATATTGTACAAACAAAGAATGGCAGATTTATATTGGACGCCAATCCATGCGATACAATAATCACTGCCGGGATTCGGTGTTAGGATCGCCTCCGACATTAGTTCTGTCTGGTTTTCGGGAAGAGACAAAACCCTGCCGGATGTATCAGTTTTTAGGATGAAAATATTATGGCGTTTATCATTGGGAGTAAGATAGTTATACCTTCCACCGGCAATGAATGTGCCGCCTTCATTTACTGCGATATTGCACCATGGTAAATATGCTGCATCACCTCCAAATAAAGTGTGATATTTGATGTTAAGGTTAAAATCAGTTCGAACAAATTGAATCCAGCTTGGTTTTGTTTGATAAGGAAAACCAAATTGTTCAAAGTTAAAAATCCCTGCGAGACAAACTGAAGATGCTTGCTGTTTGTTCTTCCATTCCCTTTTCCCGGTGAAGGTAATTCAGCGCAGTTCTATATTTTTGAAGGGCAAGCTGGTTCACCGTATCAAATTTTGCCATGTTTGAGGTGGTTACACCCATTTCGAGGTGAAGCGAATGCCGTTGTGCAATGATAAAGGAGCTGTCGTACATCTGGTGCGATAATACCGGGTTCAGATCATCCGATCAAAGGAGATTGAAATGGAACCCGGACGGAGGCCGAAGGGAAGAGACCCCCTTAGTGGGACAAACCACATATGAACTCCCGCGCTGCTCTGTAGCGGGCATCACATCAGGCCTATGCGGGGGAAACTATATGCAAGGCGATCGCAGATTTATTCATTCATAAATCCCAAATCTCAAATCATAAATCTTTTTCCTTATGTTTGTATAGAATTTAAACCTACACGGCATGGCAAAGTCGAAACACAACTACTGCGTGATCATGGCCGGTGGCATCGGCGCACGGTTCTGGCCCATGAGCCGCACCACCCACCCCAAACAGTTCATCGATATCCTGGGAACGGGGGAAACACTCATCCAGCAAACCTTTAAGCGGTTCAAAAAGATTTGCCCGAAAGAGAACATCTACATTGTTACCAACGAGATATACAAAACGCTGGTACAGAAACAGATTCCCGAAATCACCAGCCAGCAGATCCTGCTGGAGCCTTCGCGCCGCAACACAGCCCCCTGCGTCGCCTATGCCAATTACTGCATCCTTGCACGCGACCCGGAGGCGCACATCGTGGTGGCCCCGTCGGACCATATCATTCTCAAAGAGGATATTTTTCTCCAGAACATTGAATCGGCGCTCGAAGCCGCCGCTGCCAACGACTGGCTGCTTACGCTTGGCATCCGCCCCAGCAGGCCCGACACCGGGTACGGGTATATTCAGTACGTAGATAGCAAAAAACCGGTGTACCCTGATGAAACGCATATCAAAAAAGTAAAAACCTTTACCGAAAAACCGAACCTTCAGCTCGCGGAGACCTTTCTCAAATGCGGCGATTTCCTCTGGAATGCGGGAATTTTTATCTGGTCGCTGAAGAGCATTATGAAAGCGTTCGCCGAACACCTGCCCGAAGTTGACCAGTTGTTTAGTAATGGGATAGGTAAGTATGGCACCAAAGATGAAAAAGCATTCATCGCCTCAACCTACGCGGTATGCAAAAGCATCTCGCTCGACTATGGCGTGATGGAAAATGCCGACAATGTTTACGTGCTGGCAGCCGACTTTGGCTGGTCCGACCTTGGAACATGGGGTTCTCTGTATGAAAACCGCACCCTCGATGAAAACGGCAATACCGTGGTTGGGAAGAATGTGATGATGTACGATTCGTCGAACTGCATCGTCAACATGCCGAAAGAAAAGGTGGTGGTTCTGCAGGGGCTTACAGATTTCATTGTCGTTGAATCAGACAATGTGCTCCTGGTGTGCCGCAAATCGGATGAGCAGCAGATACGGCAGTTTGCTAATGATGTGATGCTGGAGAAGGGGGAAAAATACGTTTGACCTCAACCCCCGGCCCCTTCTGCGGGATAAACACCTCAACCCCCGGCCCCTTCTGCGGGATAAACACCTCAACCCCCGGCCCCTTCTCCTGAAGGAGAAGGGGAGGATGGGCGGTCAGGGTTTTGAGGTAAAGATCATTATTTCTTCAAGGACCTTGTCAAGGTTGTTCAGGATTTGTTCGTTTCTGAACCGTATAACTGTTATTCCCAGCCGGTCAAGTTCTGCCGACCTGTTTTCGTCGTGTTCTTTGACAGGTATATGATCATGAACTCCACCATCAACCTCGATGACCAGGCATTTTTCATGACAATAAAAATCAGCAATATAAAAGTGGATCGGGTGTTGGCGGCGAAATTTCAAACCTTTCAGTTTTCGGTTTTTAAGCCGGTCCCAGAGTAACTTCTCCGCCTCGGTCATGGATCGGCGCAAAGAATGTGCCAGTTGAAAAGTCTCTCCCGAAGCGTCAAGATGTAACAGGAACTCCCTGGACTTCCCTAAATATGCCATACCTGCAATAATTTTACCAAGTCAGCTATTCCCCCCCTCCCCTTCTCCTTCAGGAGAAGGGGCCGGGGGTTGAGGTGTTTCTTCACAGGGGCGGTGGGGTCACTTCAAATGCTCCCCAAGAAATTTCTCCATTGCCCGGTAAAAATCGAACCGGTTCTCTTCGTTGTGAAATCCATGGCCTTCGTTGTCTTTCACCATGTATTCAACCGTGATGCTGCGTTTCTTCAGCGCATTCACGATCTGGTCCGATTCGGCAATATTCACGCGGGGATCGTTCCTGCCCTGGGCTACGAACAGCGGCGTTTTGATCTTGTCGGAATTCAATGCGGGCGATGTGGCCACAAACTGGGCGCTGTCGCCTTTCGGGTTGCCGACCATCTCATACATCATGTCGAGCATCGGCTTCCAGTAGGGAGGAATGGTTTGCATGAAGGTGAAGAGGTTTGAAACACCTACATAATCAACCCCGGCAGCATACAGGTCGGGTTCACGCACAAGCCCCTGCAGGGTGGCATAGCCGCCGTAACTGCCGCCATAGATCGCGATCTTTTTTGCATCGGCAATGCCCTTGCCAATGAGCCATTGTGTTCCGTCGGTCACATCGTCCTGCATGGTCTTACCCCATTGCTTGAATGATTTTTCCCAGAATTCGCGGCCGTAGCCGGTTGAGCCCCTGAAGTTCATCTGAAGAATGGCATACCCGCGGTTGGCAAGGAACTGGATCTCGGGGTTGAAATACCAGCCGTCGCGCGCCCAGGGTCCTCCATGGGGATTCACAACAACAGGAAGGTCTTTGGCGGTTTCCATTGTATACCCGTTGGGAAGTGTGAGGTAACCCTGTATTTTCACACTGTCGCGGGCGGTGTATTCGATGGGAACCATTTCGCCCAGTTCATCTTCCTTCAGCCACGGGGCGATGTCGGCCACCTTCTGCAGGGTGTCTTTGGCGCGGTCGTAAACGTAATATCCGCCCAGCGAACGGTCGCTGTAAGCGCGGATCATGAATTTATCTTCCGCTTTGGTCAGCGAGGTAATGTTGAACACATAATTGCCCAGCTGTTTCTGAATCTTATCAAAGATCTGCCTGCCTTCCTCATCAAAAAAGTAACGCTCCTGTTTCGCCGATTCATAATTGGCACAGATCAGTTTTTTATTCAGTTGCGACCAGGTTACGTCACTCACATCATAGTCTTTGTTTTCATAAAGTGTTTCGATTTCCTTTCCATTGGCGATATCGAAAATCACCACGGCGCTTTTGTCACGCCCGAGGTTCGACGTTGCATACAGGTTTTTGTTATCGAAGGTGAACATGAGCGGTGAAAGGCTCTCTTTGAAATTGGTGGTAAGCACCGGCTTGAATTTATCGGTCTCTTTTTCCCGGTAAAGCAGTTGGGTATTCACGCCATCCACGATGGCGGTTGCAGCCCTTAGTTTTCCTTCATGGTCGAGGATCCATCCCTGGATATTTCCCGGATTTTCGGCCAGCTGGGTCATTTTACCCGTTACGATGTTCAGCCGGTAGGGATCAAATACCTCGGGGTTGCGTTTGTTCAGCCCGATGATCAGCTCATCGGGAAAGTCGTACAGGTCGTCGAAGATCTCGGTTCGCACCTTCGGAAAATCGGTGAAGCACTGCAGGTTCGACCCGTCGATATTCACGCCGTACAGCTTGAAATTCTCATCGCCGCCGGTATCTTTTAAAAACACGATCCGGGTCGGATTTTTCCAGAAATAGCTTGAAATATCCCTGTCTTTCTCGGAGGTGAGCTGAATGGCCTTGTCTGTGCCGATCTCCTGGACAAAGATGTTCATGCGCTTTTCAAAGGGCGCCATGTAGGAAAAGTACTTCCCGTCGGGAGAGATCTGGTAGCGGGCCTTTTCAGGATTTTTAAAGAAGTCTTCGAGTGGGATTTGTCGTGCCTGCATTGGCTTTTTGGGTTTACATCCTCCCAGCATCAGGGAAGAAATGATCAAACCTCCCAAGAGGAGGGACATAAGGTTTTTTGTTCTCATGGCGGTTCAAATTTTGCACAATAATAGCAAACATTCCGTCAATCTGGATGATTTTTCTGTCAACTTTCCTGATTTCTCTGCAAAATCATCGATTATCAAGTTAAAAATCATATACCTTTGATAACCTGATGAAAATATAATTCAGGATTTGTCGTTTAATTCAGTGACTTTTTACTACAAAGTCTACAAAACACTGATAATTTTTCAAATGCAAAATGGTAAAATTTAAAATGGTAAACTAAGTCCGTTTCTTCCATTTTGTATTTTATTTCTGTTTTGCATTTTACTATTTTGCATTTTACTATTTTAGATTTGACCTTGTGGACATTTATCTCCGAAAACGTCGCTGGAAACTGATCCTTTTTGCGGCGGCCCTTGTAATTGTTGCCGCTTCGCTTTACTACACCAGCATCCTGGTCAACGAGATCAGGAAGGATGAACGTAAAAACGTGCAGATCTGGGCCGATGCCATCCATCAGAAAGCCGACCTGGTGAATTACACAAACAACCTTTTTGAACAGCTTAAAACCGAAGAGCGGAAACGCGTATCGATCGTTGCCGAAGCCCAGCGCAGGATTCTGATCGCCACCTCGAACGATGACCTCAATTTTTTTCTCAGCATCATTGGCGAAAACACGACCATCCCGGTAATCGTCACCGATGAGTCGGGCCGCATCATGACCTCCCGCAATACAAATCTTTCCGACTCGGTGAAAGTGCTTGAGGGACAACTCAAGCAGGAATTTTCAACCTACCCTCCCATCATCGTCAATTATATTTATAACACGAAAATTTACCTGTATTACAAAGATTCCAACATCTTTGCCAAGCTGAAATCGGTGCTCGACGACCTGATCCGTTCGTTCTTTTCGGAAGTGGTGCTCAACTCGGCCTCAGTGCCTGTGATCATTACCGACAGCACCGGGAAAGTTCCCTTCGCACACGGCAACATTCCGGCCGATAAAATGAAGGATAAAGTGTGGGTTCAGCAAACCCTTAAAAGCATGGCGTCACAGAATACACCGATTAAAATAGACCTCGCTGATACCGGCATTCATTACATCTATTACCAGGATTCGGCGTTGCTCACCCAGCTAAAATATTATCCGGTCGTGCAACTGGCGGTCATTTTTGTTTTCCTTCTGATTGCATACCTCCTTTTCAGCTATGCCCGCCGATCGGAGCAAAACCAGGTGTGGGTCGGCATGGCCAAGGAAACAGCCCATCAGCTTGGCACCCCGCTTTCATCCATGGTGGCCTGGATGGAACTGTTAAAACTAAAGGGCCTCGACGAAGAGACCATCCTGGAAATCGAAAAGGATGTTCAGCGGCTGGAAACCATTGCCGAGCGGTTTTCGAAGATCGGTTCTGCCGCCAGGCTCGAAAAAACAAACGTTGTCGCCGTGGTGCACGACACGGTGGCATACATCCGCTCAAGGATCTCCGCGAAAGTTATTTTCGACATCAAACCCGGAAAGGACCAGGAAATCATGATCCCCCTGAACCTGCATCTGTTTGAGTGGGTCATCGAAAACCTATGCAAAAATGCCGTGGATGCCATGGAGGGCAATGGCAATGTCAACATAGAGATTATCGAGGATGCCGACCATATTCACATCGACGTCGCCGATACCGGGAAGGGAATTCCGAAATCGCGTTTCAAGACGATTTTCAGGCCGGGATTCACCAGCAAAACCCGCGGATGGGGACTCGGGCTCACGCTCACCAAGCGCATCGTGGAGAATTACCACGCCGGGAAGATCTTTGTAAAATCATCCACCCTCAACAAGGGCACCACCTTCCGCATCATCCTGAAAAAATAGCCTCTTGGCCGGAATCTACATCCATATCCCCTTTTGCAGACGCAAATGCCACTACTGTAACTTTTTTTCGCTGGCTTCCCGGAAGTTGAAAGAACCTTTTCTGGCAGCCCTGAAGCACGAGATTGCCGAAACCCGCGATTACCTGTCCGGGGAACCTGTACACACGATCTATTTCGGCGGGGGAACACCGTCGGTTTATGAACCTCAGGTGTTGCAGGAAATTATGGAATGGGCGGCAACCACCTCACCCCTTGACCCCGAATGGTCAAAAACCACCTCACCCCCTGACCTTTCATGGGCGGCAACCACCTCACCCCCTGACCCCTCTCCTGAAGGAGAGGGGAGTGAGGTTTCAGGGATTGGAAGGGAAATTACGATTGAGTTGAACCCGGAGGATGTGACGGAGGCTTATGTGGCAGCGCTGAAGAGTACATGGTTCAACAGGTTCAGCCTTGGGGTGCAATCGTTTTCCGACAACGACCTGGTTAGCCTGAACCGTTCTCATTCAGCCATGCAGGCGGTGAGGGCCGTAAAGCTGCTCCAGGGAGCGGGATATGACAACATCAGCATCGACCTGATCTATGGCATTCCATCCTCCCCGCCCGCAAGGTGGCTGGAGAATCTCGACACAGCCTTCTCGCTCGGCGTTCCGCACATCTCGGCATATGCCCTTACCGTTGAACCTAAAACACCGCTGGCCTGGATGATCAGCCATCAAAAATCGGCTCCGGTCAGCGATGAAATGCAGGTGAACCAGTTCAGTGTGTTGATGGAACAGACAAAAAAGAACGGGTTTCTCCAGTATGAGATCTCGAATTTCTGCAAACCCGGCCGGCATGCGGTTCACAACACAAGCTACTGGAACGGCATTCCCTACCTCGGGCTTGGTCCGTCGGCACACAGCTTCAATGGAACGTCGCGGCGGTGGAACATTGCGAATCTTTCACACTATATTGACGGCATGCAAAAAGGTGTTCCGCGATTCGAAGAAGAACTTCTCTCACCCGCCCAAAAATACAATGAATACGTGATGACCTCCCTGCGAACGATGTGGGGCTGTTCCGGCGACAAAGTAAGGTCCGACTTTGGATTTGCCGCATACAAAATGTTCAGGCAAGCCGCCCTGCCCATGATCTCAAAAGAGTTGCTTGTGGAAACTTCAGGGGTCTATTTCCTCACGGAAGAGGGGAAGCTTTTTGCCGACCAGGTTGCCTCTGATTTGTTTATGGTATAGGTTTTCGGATTGGGATAGTCACCTCATCCTCCAAACCTCAAAAACGTCCCCAGGGGCAGCCGTCTTTTCCCCTTGTCCTCAAAATAAAACTCCCCGGATTGCATTCCCGGGATTTCACCGAAGCGGGTTTTAACCAGGTTTTCGGGGATCAAAGCCGAAAACCCCATGGAATATAAGCTAAGCACAAAGAACCCCTGTTCGGGAACGAGCAATTGATGGCAGATGGCAATTATTTCATCGATCGAATCTTCGAGGATCCATTTCTCCCCGTCGGGGCCTCTTCCGTACGCCGGCGGATCCAGAATGATTCCATCGTAACGGTTGCCGCGCTTCACCTCACGGCGAACAAAATTCATGGCATCTTCAACCACCCAACGGATGTTATCCAGCCCGCTGGCTTCCATCATCTCTTTCGCCCAGGTAATCACCGGCTTCACCGAATCCACGTGCACCACATCGGCCCCTGCTGCTTTTGCGGCCAGGGAAGAGCCGCCGGTGTAAGCAAAGAGGTTTAAAACCCGTGACGCGTGACGCGTGACGCGTGACGGGTCGTCAGTTTTGCCATTTGCATTTTGCCCTTTGCACTTTGCACTTATCAGATCGTAGATATAATCCCAGTTGATTGCCTGCTCCGGAAATATCCCTATATGCCCGAAGGCGGTCAGGCCCAGTCTGAAGTTCAGGTGCATTTGCCTGTAGGTATAGCCGATGGTCCACTGATCGGGCATCTTCGGCTTGCGAACCCATGTTCCGCGCTCGAAGTCATCGCCGGCAGATTTCTTGCCCTTCATGCGCACATAGCGGGCATGTGCGAGCCTTTCCCATTCGCCTTCAGGAAGCGATTTCTGCCATACTGCCTGTGGTTCAGGGCGGACCAGGATATATTTCCCGAACCGCTCCAGCTTTTCACGGTTCCCGGTGTCGATCAACTCGTAATCGGTCCAGTCGGAGGTAGTAAGAATTTCCATGTATTGAGAATATATTCTGCCAAGATATAATGAAAAAGTTTCAGGTTTGTATTTTTTTACTAAAAAATTTATCCTCCCACCATTTGGCGGGATTGTTCTGGATATATTCCGAAATAACCTTGTATGATCTGTCGTCCCGGATGATATGATCATGAAACCTTGTCTGCCAGGAAAAATCAGGATCAACCAATCGCGCACGGGTCGTCACACCAATTTTATATCCCCTGATGATTGACCCCAGGTTTTTTGATTGGGGGCCGAATTTGTTTAATGTATGTGGTGGTTTTAACGGTAGAGACGCAAAATTTTGCGTCTCCATGTGCATTAATGACGTTGCGGTTGATGGTAGAGACGCAAAATCTTGCGTCTCTACGGGCATTGATACCGGTTTGGATGTTGACGTGTTATCAATCACCAAAATGCCATGAACATGATTTGG
This sequence comes from Bacteroidales bacterium, assembly GCA_038212325.1. Classification (GTDB taxonomy): domain Bacteria; phylum Bacteroidota; class Bacteroidia; order Bacteroidales; family FEN-979; genus CAIVAT01. The sequence continues at coordinate 4,932 of JBBQUQ010000073.1, read as the reverse complement.
CATGACAACAAATGCATCCAATTTCACAAATGAAAAATGTATTGGAATTTCCATCCAGCATTCATTGGCAATTTTACCAATTTTCGATAATTGCACTTTATTAACCCCATCAGTGCAATCAACAATCTCTCCAAAAAAATGTTTCCGTTTACTGGTGCAAATGGTAACAAAATAGATGGCATCCCATCCATAATCCCACCATGGGGCTCGGGCAGATGGAATCCGGTATTTGTTCTGATACTTTTCTGCCATAGCGAAAAAAATTATCTGAGACGCAAAATTTTGCGTCTCCAGGCGATCGGAATAAAATATCTTCAAGGGCCCTTTACTGCTGTTGGACCAGGCCCTGGGCATGTCATGCCCGACATGGATGGTGGTGTTTTCGCCGGTCACGACCAGTTCTTCACCGATTTTTAGCTCTCCTGTTCCTTCCACCACGAAAAAGATTACATCCATTGGCAGGGTATGTATATTCATCTCTTCGCCGGGCTGAAGGGAAAGGTGAACCAGTTCGTAGCGGCTGGAAGTGTGTGGGGACATAAAAATATGGTGAAATGGTGAAATGGTGAAAAAGGAAATTAACGGATTATAGTTGATTATTCCGGCTTTTCTTTCTGGATCGGCCAGGCGTCTTCGCGCGCCTTGGCTTTCCTGTCCCATTCAGGCAGAACTGTTTTGATCCATTCGGCTTTTTCCGGGTTCAATTTAGCCATGTCGAGGCCGATGAATTTCTGGGCTTTTGCCTTGGTGTCGATTTCGGGGTAAGCAATCGCTTCGTTCATGCCATGCTTAGCCAGCACCCTGGCCAGCATCACCCTGGCTTCGTTGGTTTCGGCGATGGACAATCCAAGGAGCCTGGAAACCTCGATGGGTGAATGAAATGCACTTCCATGACCGGCGACGGCATAGTCCCAGTACCATTGGGCATTGCGGATGTGCAGGAGCAATGGATCCATATCTCCTGCTGCAGCTCCTGCGTCCCAGGCGGCTTTTGCCTCAACATGGGCGCTGACAAGGGCTGTTTCGGCTTTATCGCGGATCTCTTTTACTTTTCGCTGCCGGTCATAAACATTATTCCGGAGGGTCTCTTCGCTTTCGCGGTGACATACCTGGCATGTTCCTGAAATATTGTTCAGCGGACTGGTGATCTTATGACTGGTGAATTTCTGGCCGCCCTCCTTGACATAGGGCATATGGCAATCGGCACAGGCCACTCCGCGCTGCGCATGGATGCCGGTAAGGAATACTTCGTAATCAGGATGTTGCGCCTTTAGTATCGGAGCCTTGCTTAACTGATGGGTGAAATCGGTAAAACCGATGGTGTTGTAATACTTCAGGGCGCTGTCGCCGGTCTGGCCGAATTTCCATGGGAAAGTAAGGTAAGCGATGTCGGGCGCATCAGCACGTTTCTTGTCGAAATAATACTCGACATGGCACTGGGCGCAAACCAGCGACCGCATCTCCTGGTGAGAGGCTTTCGAGATATCTTTGCCCATGGCCTGGAATGCCTCGATGAGCGCAGGTCGGGTGATGCGCAAATCCATGGTTTTGGGGTCATGGCAGTCGGCACAGCCGATGAAGTTTGTGATCTCATGGCCTTTTGCGGCCCATTTGCCTTTGTAAAACTCCTTCGCCCCCATCTTTTCCATCAGCCTAGGCACATCCGGACTTTTACAGGTCCAGCATGTGGCAGGCTGTGGCCCGTCTTCAGGTCCGGCCGGAACTCCGGTTCGCAGGGTATTGCGTATGTCGGTGATTGCATAATAGTGTCCTCTTGGGGTATAGTAATCCTTTGAAAACGCATATCCTGCCCATAGAACCACCATCCGCGGATCTCTTTCCAGGGCATCGGCAGGGGCATTTCCGTTAAACTCGCTGCGAAACGTGGTATCGGCGGTTTTCAGGTAACTCTGGTATTCCCTTGGAAAATTCTCCCCCCACAGCTCATTGCGGGGCTCATATTCATCAAGGTTTACCTTGGGCTTGTAAACATATTCAGCCTCGGCTTTCCGTTCGGTGATCGAAGAGGCCAGCAACCCAAGCAGGAATACGATGACCATCGTGCCGAAAAACAGCGCCCAGTTGATCCAGGAGGCACGTTTTGTTGATTTTTCCATATGATACATGTTTATAAATGTCGAGGTGGCGAAATTCGTGGTTTTGTTGTTCTATTCGTCTTCATCTTCATCCCTTTCTGTTCGGCTTTCAATTTTTGTCTTTACCAGTGCGTTGGGGGTGGAGGTGAGCCCGTTTACCCTGCTGTGCGGGGTTTCGCGGTGGCATTCGAGGCATTGCCGCTCTTTCAGGTGGTTATGATAACCGGGAAGCACGCTGCCAAGATAATCGGCACCGATCAGGTGTTCATGGCAACGGATGCAGTTGGACTGAACAGCAGCCTTTCCCGCTTCTCTGATGAAGATCACCTGCGGTTCGGTGCGCATGGTAAAAATGGTGGCATGCCGAAGCCCGTCCTGTGCTTTGAACAGGTACTTGCTGAAGATATTATCCTGCGGCACATGGCAATCGTTGCAGGTGGCGACAGTTCTGTGGGAACTGTGCGCCCAGTCGTTGTATTGCGGATTCATCACATGGCAATTGATACAGGTCTCGGGGTTATCAGACAGGTAGGAAACCGCCTTGGATATATACAGGGCATAGGCAGAAAGACCGAAGAAAATGCCCAACATCACAGCCACCGTTGGCCTCCACTGGTCGGGCGGAATAAGGAACCGGATAAGTTTTTTCATAAAATAACGGATAGCCGTACACGGGATGAAACTCCGATCAAATATATCGTTTTTTTCAATACATGGCACACCTGAGCAGGGAATATTTCTCATGGATTATTTGTAATTTCGCCATGAGAGATTCCCGGATATGATCAACCACGAAACCATCGACAACATCATCCAGACCGCCCGCATCGAGGAGGTGATCGGCGATTTTGTCAACCTGCGTCGACGTGGAGTCAACCAGATCGGGCTGTGCCCGTTCCACAATGAAAAAACTCCTTCTTTCACGGTATCCCCGGCCAAAGGTATCTACAAGTGCTTTGGCTGCGGAAAGGCAGGTAATTCGGTCAATTTCATCATGGAGCATGAGCATTTCAACTACCCCGAAGCGCTCAAATACCTGGCAAAAAAATACAACATCGAGGTTGAGGAGGAGGAACAAACCCCCGAACAGCTCCAGGAGATCAATGAAAAGGAGAGCCTGCTCAACCTCAACCTTTTTGCGCAGCAGTATTTTTCAAAAAGATTGCTCGATTCCGAAGAAGGAAAAGCTATCGGAATGAGCTATTTCAAAGAGCGCGGCATGCGCGACGACATGGTGAATAAGTTCCAGCTGGGGTTCAGCCCCGAAAAATGGGATGCCTTTTCAGAACATGCCATTCAGCAGGGTTATAAAAAAGAGTTCCTGGTGAAAACCGGCCTGTCGATCGAAAAGGAGAACCGCCTCTACGACCGATTTCATGGCCGGGTGATGTTTCCCATCCACAACGCCTCCGGCCGCGTGATCGGCTTTGGCGGCCGGATCCTGGGAAGCGACAAATCGTATGCAAAATATGTCAACTCTCCCGAATCGGAGATTTACAACAAAAGCAAAACCCTCTACGGAATCTATTTTGCCAGGAATGCCATCATATCAAAGGAGAACTGCCTCCTCGTGGAAGGCTACACCGATGTGATTTCCCTGCACCAGGCTGGTATCGGGAATGTGGTGGCGTCGTCGGGAACTTCGCTCACCTATGAGCAGGTACACATGATTCAGCGGTATACCTCGAACATCTCCATTTTATACGACGGCGACCCGGCCGGCATCAAAGCTTCTTTTCGCGGCATCGACATGATCGTTGAACAGGGGATGAATGTTAAGATCGTGCTCTTTCCCGATGGCGAGGATCCCGATTCTTATGCCCGCAAGCACCATCCATCGGAGGTTGAATCGTTCATTGCATCCAATTCCGTCAACTTCATCCTGTTCAAAACCAGGCTGCTTCTCGGGGAGACACAAAACGATCCGATCAAAAAAGGAGCGCTGATCAAAGAGATTGTCAACACCATCGCGCTGATCCCCGACGGGATCTCACGCTCCCTTTACGTGAAGGAGTGTTCGGCGCTCATGGCCATCTCCGAGCAGGCGCTCATGAGCGAACTGAACAAGATCCTGCGGGCAAAATTCAAAAAGAGTTCACCCGAAGCGGGCAAGGATGTGGAGGTCGTCGAACCCGAACAACTTGTTTCTGAAACTCAAAATGATTTTGATCTTTATTCTGCTGAATGTCAAGAAAGGGATATCATTAAGTTGCTTTTATTTTATGGACAAGAAGTAATTCAGATTAAGCTAAATCCAGAAGAAGAGGAAGAGGTTCCTGTAGAAATTGCAGATTACGTCATTCACGATATCACTCATGATGACATGGGATTTGAAAATGTCAATTTTAATGTGATTTTTGAAGAATATAAAGGTGGAGTTGGTAAGGATGCCATACCAGGCCGGGATAAGTTTCTTTATCATAGCAATATAGACATTTCTCTCACAGCGGTTAACCTTGTTTTAACACCATATTATTTGCACAATTGGCGTCGAAAAAACACAATGGTCACAACTGAAGAAACCCGATTGCATATGCATGTCATGCAAACTCTTCTAATTTATAAAGAAAGAAAATTATACAAAATGTTGTCTGAAATAGAAAAACAAATAACGGTCAACATGTCCCCTGATGAATATTCTATTTTACAGAAAAAACATAATGAAATTAGACTTCAAAAACTTCGGATTACTCGTCAAAAAGACCTTTTATAACTTAACCCATTTTGCAGCTCAGCTCCCCTCAATTGTTAAATTTTCATAAAAAAACGACCAAAACAGGTGTATTTTTATCTTATTAACCTGGCATAACACAGCATCCATTCTTTATCTTATTCA
>JBBQUQ010000072.1:0-18000 GCA_038212325.1 Bacteroidales bacterium | reverse complement strand
TGCGGATAATACAAGAAAAAAGAGGTTTTCTTGCATGCATGTTTCAAACCGATATGTATATTTGTAGAAGTTTTTCACGTTAATCAATTCATTTTCAATATTAGTTCTGATGGAGATAAATTGTAAAAATTGGTTAATTCTTATTTTGAGGTGCTATGAGAAGTAGCCTGCTATTCTATATAAAGCAAAATCTTTGTCTCTGACCCCATAATTGTTTGATATAAATCGTTGAATTTTTCCGTTAACCCTTTCAGCTTTCGCGTTGGTTTTGGTTTCTATAAAGTAATTGATGATGTTTTCTTCGTGTTTTTCTATCATTTTCACACAAGAATTAAAATCTCCCAATCCGCTTTTTTCTACTTTTTCGTACCACTTGAAAAGTTGTTGCTCAATGTATATTCTTGATTTTACAGCATTTGATTTGTCGAACCAGGTTTTAAAATCCTGAGCCAGTTCATAAGCTGTTTCTAATTTTGGGTATTGATTGAAAACGCTTTTCATCAGGTCCTGCTGGTCGTCATTCCAAATGCATTTGCTTTGTGACAGCAGACGTCTCGTTTTTTGTAACAGTTCCAAATCGGTTAATATTGCCTCGTCTTTTTTTTGCCGTTTGCCTTTGGGTAATTGTTCTAAAATCTCTTTTCTTATCTCCATTCTCACACTTTGAACGGCATCATAAACATATTTCATAACATGGAATTTGTCTATAATAATCAAGGCTGTTGGCAGGATGTTTCTACAAAAATTGAGATAACCTGGCGCCATGTCGCAACTTATATTTTGTATTCTTTTGATGCTTTCGCCTAAAAATATGATGCCTTTTTCTAGAACGTTTACCTTTACACTGTCTATTACAAAAGCAATTTTCCCTGTGTCTTGATTGGTCATAATAGTAAAAGTTTCATGCCCTATTTGCTTGTCATCGATGCACATACTTGTACCAACATTCTCTGGCTTTGCTATATAAACTGTTTTCTCTTTTAAAATTTCTCCCGTCTGCTCATCTATGACTCCTACTTTTTTGTCATCCCATTTGCCATGTTTTTTATCCTGCTCGTAATCGCTTAAATAATTACGGTACCAATAATATAATGTCTTGGGTTTTAAATCAAACATATGAGCAACAGTGCTAATGTTAACGGGATAATCTTCTATCTTCTTCCTTTAAAAAAATTCCCAGTTCTGGGACTATTTTCATGCCTTTTAATGTAAAATCATATTCGTTGCTGTAATGCTTCTCACTGTTAGATTCTTTCCATCTTCGACGGAAAATTTTCAAATAAACCGGTTTTGCTGAAAAGGAATGACTAATGGCTTGGACCGGGTTACAATATCCATCACTTACCACATCCGCTTTTTCTTTTAATTCTTCTGGAAGTAAATCCTCTTTCTCTCGCATCTCAATTTCCCAATAATCCTTGAATTGAGTAGCCCCATAAATGTCAAAGTTGTCCAAAATGTTCTCAGGTACCAGCATCTTGGAAATAACCAAAAATAATGAATCAATACTTGGTCGCTCTATTTTTTTCCTTCCCATAATTATCGTGGTGTATATTTGCAAAGATAATCATAGCACCTCAAAATAAGAATTAACCTAAATATCTTCAGCTTGCATTTAACCATGTTTACTCCGGCACCTTATCAAAATGTACGAATGAACAAGATTTACGAGTTACGAATGAAAGTGCGATTTTGGATTTTTGATTTACGAATTAAATTCGCCGGCTTTCTCCAACAATTTATGCGAACCCTTGTTGCGATAAAGTGGTTTATCCTTTTGATTTCGTATTGTGTTCCTTTCACTTTCCGACAACTGTAACTGTATTGATAAACCGCTTTTCAAAAACCGGGGCAATGTAATAGAAGATGAGATGGTGAATGATACGGTCGCGGAAATCGGCGACGGGCATAGTAATAAGATCTGAACAGATCGTGGATTAGTTTTTCATTAATTCTAAAGCACCTCAAATTGCTTTCTCACCCGCACATATTGCTTTTTTCCTTTATCAACTTTTTTTTCGCGATTTTCATTTTCCGTATCAAGAAATCGGATGAGGCTTCCGCTGGGTATTTTATCCAACATAACAGGATTGTTGAGTATTTGCTCAACAAAATCAAAGGAAATAGCTATATCCTTTTTAATCTTTTCCTTATTTGTCATGGTTTAATTGATTTAATGAATTGTTCCCTGTACCATTCCCATTTATCTTCAATGTCCTGACGTGCAAACAACAGTGCATAGTTCAGATCAGGTACGTCAATGATCTTTTTTTCCTTTGATCCATCGGGTGAAATACTATCACGATGAAAAAAACCATGCGCACAGTCATATCGAACCACCGCTTTCCATTTTTCGTTGATAAAAATCTCATATTGTACCACAAGATCAATGATTTTACCCTTTTCTTTATGAAATCTGAAACGGAAACGATCCACATCTCTGGTTCCCAAAGCAATAAAGAATTCAACTTTATTCATGCCCTTTGAAATCTTTTTACAAAATTAACATAAAAAACGTACTCAACCGTACCCAATCTTTTTTAGAGTTTTAGCGTGGGGTGTATTTTAATAAGATTTTTGCCAAACAAGCGTACGTCGAGCTATTCTGGGTACTGCTCCAGTAGTTGCCGTTTATATCCCTGTTGTTCAGCGAACCATCGCTGTTGTTGAGGTAACCGGCAGCGCCAACACAAAAAGTTACCGCTCTGCAGTTGAAAATGTATAAATAGAACACATTGCCAGATTTTAGCTCACAGAAACCTCCTTTCTGATTTTTCGGAGGTATTTATCCCGTGAGCGGGTAACCACACTATACTATTGCACACTAAACGCAGCCGTAACCATGTTTACTCCGGCACCTTGCTAAAATTTACGATTGAACAAGAATTACGATTAACGAATGAAAGTACGATTTTTGATTTTGATTCCGTAGTGTGTTCCTATTCCGACAACTTGAACTGTATTGATAAACCGCTTTTCAAAAACCGGGGCAATGTAATTGAAATTGAGATGGTGAATGATGCGGACGCGGAAATCGGCGACGAATACTTCACGTTTTACGGGTTTGTTGATGATAAAGCCAATGCTCCGTCGCGGTTCGTATCGTTTGTCAAGAATTTCATCACACAAACCAATAAGGTTGTGCTCATAATGAAGTTCAAAAACAAGCGCGTTGTGGGTGTTACGCTTGTATCGACGGGCATCGTAATAGGCTGTGAAAAGGTGGTGGAGAAGATGTTCGCGTAAGGTGGTCGAGAATAAATCCATGATTGTTTTTTTTTCCACCCCCCATCCCCCTCCCCAAAAAAGGGAGGGGTGGGTGGGTTTTCAATCCTTGCAGCAGCGAGCGGACAAACCGTCTGTCTCACGGTAGTAGTTGGTACTGTATACCTGCGCGCTGAAATAGCTCAGGAACCAGCACGATACATCTGTAGATGAGCTCTCCACAGCAGACCAGAAGTACGCGTGGCTACTGAGCTCAATGAACTCGCCACCATCGTATCCACCAGTGTAACTGAAGCCACCAGGAAGCGCTGTGAACCCGCTCGAATTAGTAGCTCCGGTATTGGGGTTTAACCAATGAGCAGTACCTGGCTCTTTCATTTTACCTCCAGGCATAGACTCTCCTCCTAAAAATGTGGTTAATTGCGTCCATTCTGCATCACTTGGCACATGCCATCCTGCAGGGCAAATTCCTTGACTGCCGCTGGTGTTAGAAGTCCTTGAAGTAGTATAATTCATCATTTCATCCCACTGATATAATCCTCCATAAATTGTACAATTAGCTTCAAGGTCATTGTAACAGTACTTTTCAATAATGCCGTTATTGGTTTGATTGGTAACGTTATTGATTAGGGTTCCAATATTCAGGTTTTCTCTCATCCAACATTGTGTTCCTATCAAAACTGTACTATATGTTTTTCCATCACGGACATCAGTTAATGGCAGGCAGTTTTCGGGACAGGCTGTAGATAATTGTGTTAACACTGTGGCGGTGGATATCCCACAAGTGCTATATGCCCAAACATATCTTGTTAATGCTGCTCCGCAATTTACGCCAGGCTCAGTTTTGGAAGTTCCGGTGCCCATATCAATGGCCGTATTGTAATTGTTCACAACATTCCACTTGTAGCCAAGGGCACCTTCAACCGAATTCCAGTTCCAGACAACCTGGTACGACGTTGGAACATGGATGCCTTCATCCGGAGCCGTGAACGGAATGGAAATGGTCGTGTCTGTCAACGGACCTGGACCTCCCGAATACCATTGACTATAACCACAATCGTTGTAAGCCCAAACATACCGGGTATAGGGCGTTACGCAGGCCAATCCTGTTTCAGTATAGGAGGTGGCCGTTCCGACATCAATGGCGGTAAAATAATTGTCCGCTGTATTCCATTTATAACCGTCCGCAATTGGTACCGGATTCCAGTTCCAGGTTATCTGGTTTACCGAAGAGATATGAGTACCCTGAAATATCCCGCCGGGTGTCTGACATCTTAAATCAATTATTCTCCACTTTCCGTCCTGAAAAATTGAGACCACTCCATTTCCACTTACATCGCAATTTGTACAGTACACCATCAGTCCTTCGGCAGGACTGACAATGGCATTGCGCTCAATATAAGTAATTCTTGGAAGAAGGACCCCTTTGTTATTGAATTTAACATCAAGTCCGGCTGATGGATCCGGCGCGCTGTTGTCGGTGTTGATGCCCACCTGGGCAAAAACGCCCATTCCTGTAATCAGGAACAGGAAAAGGAAAATAACAGTTCTTTTCATGGGAAATGGATTAATTGTTAATAGTTTAACCCAACTTGCATTTAATTGCTTGTAATATATTCATATACAGATAATTGGGCTTTATGGATTTACTTTTCGGGTAGCACGGATTATTGTTAAACTCTAATTTTCATTGCCTTGTAAATTTACTAACAAATCAATGCAATTTAATTTTAATGATTCTAAATAATGAGGCATTTCGGGGACTACAAAGCACTTTGAAAAATATCATATCTGATTATCAGATAGATATGACTTAAGAAACTTGAAACATTTTGCAACTAATTCTTTATAACATTGAAATACAGTCTGTTATCAAATTATATTTTTTCAACAGGCTTCTTTGGGATACAAGTTGGGTTAACAAGGTTGCAATTAGGGCAAAAACATAATACTAAAATGCCAGTTATGAAATACTTAGCCAAGATACAACTAAAATGCAACAATTCGATAAAAACAACATAAGATAAATTGATTAGGCACTTTTGTACCAGTGTGGCTTCATCTCAGTATTTTCAATAACCTTCCTCCGGGGCGTTCAAAAAAAAATATGTCACCGCAGAGGCGCGGAGCCGCAGAGGAGCAAAGTTTCCATCAGAAGCGTATTTCATTCCTGAATTTCACTCTTATAAGCGTTTTTTTTCGTAATTTTGCCGCTTCAAATTTTTTAACTAACCTAAATGATGTCAATTATGGCAAAACAAGCTAAAGAAAACAAGTACGTCTATTATTTCGGTGGTAAGAAAGCCGAAGGAACGGCCGAAATGAAGAATCTGCTTGGCGGTAAAGGTGCGAACCTCGCCGAGATGGTAAACATCGGACTTCCGGTACCTGCCGGATTCACAATTACTACTGAGGTTTGTACTTATTATCAACAGAATAAGAAATCCTACCCGAAAGAATTAAAGAAACAGGTTGCCGACAGCCTGAAGGCTTCAGAAAAAGAGATGGGCGCCATCTTTGGCGACAAAAACAATCCCCTACTCGTTTCAGTCCGCTCCGGCGCGCGTGCTTCGATGCCCGGCATGATGGAAACCGTGTTGAATGTCGGGTTGAATGACATTACCCGTGAAGGTCTCATCAAGAAGACCAAAAACCCGCGGTTTGTATATGATTCACAGCGCCGCCTCATCCAGATGTACTCTGACGTGGTGATGGAAAAAGCTGCAGGCATTGAACCCAAAGAGGGACAGGGCGTGCGTGTTCAGCTTGAAAAGGAACTTCATAAAATGAAAGAAAAAAGAGGAGCAAAAAGCGATACTGACCTCACGGCAGAAGATCTGAAAGCCCTCATTGATATCTACAAGAAAAAAGTAAAAGATGTTCTTGGAAAGTCTTTCCCTGAAGATCCTATGGAACAGCTCTGGGGCGCCGTCGGCGCAGTTTTCTCCAGTTGGAATGGCAAGCGTGCCATTTCCTACCGCCGTTTCGAAGGCATTCCCGACGAATGGGGAACAGCCGTAAACGTTCAATCAATGGTATTCGGCAACATGGGCGACAGCTCTGCCACAGGTGTTGCGTTCACCCGCAATCCGGCCACCGGCGAAAATTATTTCTACGGTGAATGGCTTGCCAATGCACAAGGCGAAGATGTGGTTGCCGGTATCCGCACCCCGAATCCGATCAATGAAATCGGAAAGAACGAGCATACGATGAAGCTGCAATCACTGGAAACAGCCATGCCGGTTGTTTACAAAGCTTTGTACAAAATTGAGCGCTCGCTTGAAAAGCATTACCGCAACATGCTCGACATCGAGTTCACCATCCAGGATGGCACACTCTACATGCTGCAGTGCCGCGTTGGAAAGCGCAATGGTCCTGCAGCCGTAAAGATGGCGGTCGACATGTTCAATGAAAAGCTGATCACCAGGGAAGAAGCAGTTTCGCGCGTAGAACCGAGCCAACTTGACGAGCTTCTCCATCCGATCCTCGATCCTAAGGCTGAAAAGGCTCTCAAACCGATGGCCAAAGGTTTGCCTGCCGGTCCCGGCGGATCAACCGGACAGATCGTATTCAATTCGGAGGATGCCGTTGCCTGGGCAAAGAAAGGCAAAACCGTGATCCTCGTGCGTGAAGAGACAAACCCGGAAGACATAGAAGGCATGCGTGCTGCGCAGGCGATCCTTACCGCACGTGGCGGGATGACCTCGCATGCAGCCCTCGTAGCCCGAGGCTGGGGCAAGTGCTGTATCGTCGGCGCCGGCGGTCTCAAGATTGAAGCCTCCAGGAAAACGATGACAGTTGGCAACCTGGTACTGAAGGAAGGCGATTTCATCGCCCTCAACGGTTCGAAGGGTTATATTTACAACGGCCAGATGAACATGATCAAGGCTGCCGAAGAGAACCCCGATTTCCAGGCCTTCATGAAGCTTTGCGATGCGGTTCGCACGATGAAGATCCGCACCAATGCCGACACCCCGGAAGATGCTGCCAAAGCGCGCGCTTTTGGCGCCGAAGGGATCGGATTGTTCCGCACCGAACACATGTTTTACGGCAAGAATGCTGAAAAACCTCTGTTCCTGCTCCGCAAAATGATTGCTTCGAAAACTGAAGAAGAGCGCCGCAATGCATTGAATGAACTCTATCCTTATGTTAAGGAAGATATCAAACAGACGCTGGCTGCCATGGATGGATACCCTGTTACAATTCGCACCCTTGATCCACCCTTGCACGAATTCATCCCTCAGAACGAAGATGCCCGCAAGAAGATCGCCGACAGCCTGAAGATATCAAAAGAGGAATTCGACCGCCGTGCTGATGCTCTCCACGAAACCAACCCGATGATGGGCCACCGTGGCGTCCGCTTGGGAATCACCTACCCTGAGATCACCGAGATGCAGGTTCGTGCTATTTTCGAAGCGACTGCCGAACTGCTGAAGGAGAAGAAAAAAGTGTTCCCCGAGATCATGATCCCGGTTACCTGCACTGAAAAGGAGTTGAAACACCAGTATGTGATCATCGATGAGATTTATGCAGAAGTTTGCAAGAAGTTCAAGATGAAAGAGATTCCGCACATGGTCGGAACCATGATCGAGATTCCGCGTGCTGCCCTCACCGCCGATAAAATTGCAGAAACAGCTACCTTTTTCTCCTTCGGAACCAACGACCTTACCCAGATGACCTTTGGATTCTCACGGGATGACATCGGCGGATTTGTGCCCGAATATGTCGAGCAGAAGATTCTTCCGGTTGATCCGTTCCAGGTGATCGACTTCGACGGCGTAGGCCAGCTGATGCGGATGGCAGTGGAAAAAGGACGTTCAACACGCAAAGACCTGAAGATCGGCATCTGCGGCGAACATGGCGGTGAACCTGCATCGGTTGAATTCTGTCATTCACTGGGATTCGACTATGTAAGCTGCTCTCCATTCCGCGTTCCCATTGCACGTTTGGCTGCAGCTCAGGCTGTGATCAAACAGGCTAAAGCGAAAGCTGCCGTGAAACCGGCAGTTAAAAAAGTGGCTGCAAAAAAGGTTGCTAAGAAAAAGTAACCTTTGAAGTACCAGACAACCAGAGAGGCCGCCTTGATCCGGGGCGGCCTTTTTTATTTCTTTTTGACGTACTCGACAAACCTGCTGAACTGCAAGCCAATCACCTGGTCGACCATGGCAGCAAATTTAGATGCTCCACCCGGAATGTACCCACCTACCGCGTAAGTCAGGCTAACCCTGGTCCTGGCGCTGACTTTCTTTAATTCCAGGGTCATGATGCCGTTGACTGGAAATTGCTGCAACGGGCCAAGGCCACCTTCCATGCGAAGCATCTTTCCGGGGTCGACGTAAATCACATTCAAATGGCGGGTCGACCCGCCGTTTTCCCACCTTTCGCCAAAACAGCCGCCCTGGTATGCCTGGATATAGAGATTTTCAGATTTGCCCGACCAGGTATGCTCAGGATCCCACCACTTGTCGATTTCCTTGATGAAGATGTCGTAAAGCGACCTTGCATCAATGGATAATGTATCAACATGCCTTACTGTAAAACCAAACCGGGTGCTGTCAACCACCGCTCCATTGGCCCCATTGTGGCTGAGTGCCAGGAGTAGGACCAGCATTCCTGAAATGCATAAAAATTTCATAGTTCTTTGATATTAAATTGATTAAAAAAAGTTTATATTGATTAATCACAATAGTACCTGTACCTTCTACCCACCTGCTGGCAAATGGAGGGGGGCATTCAACCCTGCAAATTTACGACAACAATCAATGTTTCGGTGCATCCTTTTTACAGCAGGCCGGAAGTTTGGCGTAGGCTGCCTTGTTCGAGGGTATCGTATCGGCATCATATCCCAGGTTTGAAATTGTTGTCCGCAACTTTTCGGGTGAGGTTTTAGCCGGGTTAAAAATAACGGTTACCATCTTTGTTTCCACATCCAGGGAGGAAGATTTAACGCCTTTCTCAAAGGTGAGGGAACCCTCGATACGGTCTTTGCACATCCCGCAAACCGCCGATGTTTTAATCGCCAGTGTGTCTGATTTTTTTTGCTGTCCGAATGAGGTTGCCGAAAATATAAACAGAATTGCCAGCAAACATGCTGATCGAATTATGGTTAAAGACTTTTTCATGATACTTAATTTTGAATTATGAATGTTGATTTTTGAATTATGAATTACTTAATCGTGAGCCTTACTCCTGCATAAACTGTAATACCGACAATCGGCCCCCATGCCATCGAAGCATCAAAATGGGTATGGTAGGGTTTCCAATACTCCGAAATCGGATCATTTTGCCGGAAGTTGGTAAGGTTTTCCCCTCCCAGGTACACATCGAAATGCTTGAATTTTTTCGTTACCTGGCCAAGCAGGTTGAACCATACCGGCGACCAACCCGGCCGCTGAAGAAACGACGGCATGTTTTGGGTATCCGGCAACCTAGCAGGACCATTGAGCTGACCGGTAAGGTCAAATTTCCATTTCTCAAATTTCGTCGCATAACCAAGTGAAAGCATGCCCTTGTATTGGTTTACCATCGACTTTTGAACGAGTTCCCCGCCCTCGGTAACCTTCACGTCGTTGTACCTGAACGCGGCTGTGATGACAAACCGTTTGACAGGCGAAAAGGTTAACTGCGCCTGGGCGCTGTTTGCATATGACTGTCCGCTGAGATTATAAAAGAAGATTGCAGTCGGCAGGCTGTCCTGGTCGGCAATGACTTGCCTGACGAAACTGGTTCGGTAAGCATCCACCGAAAATTCAGCCTTTTCGTTGAACAGGGTGAAACTCCAGGTAAAATTCAGTCCGTAGTTCCATGCTTCTTCGTTGCCCAGGTCTGGCGCAAAATAAAGCACACGCTGGCTCACAAAGACGGAACTGTTTTCGGCCAGCAGATTGGGCGAACGATATCCTTTTCCAACGGATGCGCGGATGGTGGTTGTTTTGGAGGGATTGGCACGAAGGTGCAGCCTCGGGGTGAAATAGAATCCAAACCGGCTGTTATAATCACCCCTTGCACCGGCGATCAGTGCAAACTTTCCGTGAATGTCCAGGGTGTATTCGAAAAAGGCACCTGTCACCCACTCGTTCCTGTCCATAATATACGTATACAATGAGTCATTCACGAGAGTGAAGAGGTCGGCCTGGGTTGGGATAGAACCCTGAGAAAGCGTCTGATAGCGGTATTCCAGCCGGGTTTGTATGAAATTCTCGCTGTAATTATCCACGAAATAACTGAGCCCGGCAGAAATACGGTGCCTGTTCTCCTTGAATGATGTGGTAAATACCAAGTTGGAATTGAAGTTAAGCTCATGTCCGTGATACAGGTTGATTCCATAAAAAGCGTCCTGCTCATGGTTGATCCCGGAGAGGATCAGCCCAAGGCTCGATTTTCCGCCTGCACCCATGAAGGTCCCGTTCTTCCAGAACGCTTCCAACCTGCTGGTCTTCACGCCGATCCCATATTTCTTTGAATCATTCGTGATACCTGTGGTGTCGTCGTTCCAAGTAGCCTTATCGAATCCCATCTGGCCACCATTGCGGTCTTCATACAGGTACTTAATGCCAAGTCGTGAGACCCACTTGTTGGGAATGATGTAATCCCACCGGTTCATCGCGGTGATGGTGGTGATTTTGGGCATGTCCATGAATCCATCGGTCGAATCAGGTGCAACAACGATGTTCCGGTCAAACTCATATTGGGAAGTAGCTGCATGCACCAGGAGCGAGGTGCTCAGGTAATCATTGATCTTTACCGCTCCATCGGCATTGGCCTCAAACCTGAGGTTGCTGTTACCAAACAGGTTCAGGAAAAATTTTTCACTGTTTTCGGGCTTCTTGTACTCCACATTGATCTGGCCTGTGATCGATTCATAACCCTGAACCACCGAAGAGGTCCCCTTGGCCACCTGGATCGATTCCATCCATGAACCCGGAATATAGTTCAAGCCAAAAGGAGTCGCCAGTCCCCTGATCAGGGGCACATTCTCCGTCATGATCTGGCTGTAAATACCCGACAATCCAAGAAGCTGGATCTGCCGGGCGCCGGAAAGCGCGTCTGAATAGGACACATCAACTGAAGCATTCGTTTCGAAGCTTTCCGCCAGGTTGCAGCAGGCAGCCCGCTGCAGTTCACCTGTGGTGATGACCGTTGTTGGCCGGGCATTAAGTTTCGATATGTAGGAGTTATCAGGTTTTCCGCTGATCTCCACTTCAGAAAGGTTCTGAACATCAGGGTTCAGTTCAATGTCAAGCCTGGTTTTGCCGGCAGGCACTGACACCGTATCGCGCCTGTATCCGAGGAGGCTTATCACAAGCCTGTTCTGTTTGACCCCGGACCGGGAAATTGTGAACTTCCCCGATTCGTTGGTGAACGTCCCCTTAGTTGTGCCCAGCCAGAACACATTTACGCCGGGCAGCCCCGACTTGTGACCTTTTACATCTGTTTCAAGAACGACCCCATTGATCGTTTGAGCATGTCCGTGGCGAACCGCAAGGAAACAGCCAATAATAATGATATATATAACAGTTTGGAGAATCTTCATCATCCTTCATTTTTATTAAAGATAAATAATGATAATTAAAGGCAGCCCTCTCCGGTCAAAAAGACGGAGCGCGGGCAATGTCAGGAAAATGAAGGAGATTCGGGGATTTTCATCTGGTGAAGGTAGTGCACCAGTACTATTCCAAATAATGGCGGCGAATAAAATTGAAAATGAGCAGGGTTCAATAAAGGCTGCTCATATGATGGAATCCGGCATGCGGAAATCGTAAAAAGGGGCCGTGTGACAGCAATATCCTTAAGCACCAGTTTCCCGGCCGTTAAGGTAAGTATCTCCAACTTAAGGAATGAAGTGGTGCTTTTGCAGCATGGGGAAGGATCGATATTTTCAGGCGTTGTGTTCCCCGGCGAAGTTCCCCGGCCTGCGCATGCGTAACCTGCCGGTCCATCATCACAACAGGATGATCCGGGGCTTTTGAAAATCTCAGGGTAAACAGTAACAGTGTTCGTATTACTGCTGTTGCATATATGGCGAAGCACTGACAGCCCGATAGTTCCGAACAGGAATACCAGCATTAAAAGAAGGATACCGATGCGCTGAATTGTTTTCATTATTCAAATGGCTGGTACAAAAGTAATACAAATTTTAACTCAAAGCACCTCACCCCGGCACCCCCTCTCCTAAAGGCTTACGCTTTATACACATCTTTTTCCTGCAGATTATTCGTTTCTCCGACCGCGACCCCGGAGGGGTCGTATATTGGTAGCACAAATACCCCGCATCTCACCCCGACCCCAGAGGGGTCGAATTATCCGGTTGCTGATTAACCGTTCATCCCCCGATTGTAAGATGACATAGAATCGGTTTTGGTTTTCATCTTGCGATTTGTTGGCATAATACGACCCCGCTGGGGTCGATAATCCACCTTGACTTTCCACAGCTACCAATATTTGATCCCTCTGGGATCACCCCTTTTCAGGGATATATTGTTAACTAAACCAAACAAGATGTCATCACTTTATCCCAGCGTACTTTCCGGATTCAGAAAAAATATTGATTAATAATGAAAAAACATGGGTAACCCTTGTTTAAAAAAATATGTATAAAGCCTAGCCTAAAGGCGAGGGGGACATTCTCTGTTAGGCAAACAACATCCCGGCCAATTCCCCTTCTCTTTCAGGAGAAGAGATAAGGGGGTTGAGGTGCTTTAAACTAAATGCAAATTGAAATGTACAATTTTATCCCGTTTAATACATAATATTGCAACCGGAAAATTTTTTTCTGATTTTCGCAGGTTACTGCACATACTTTTGCTAAAAATCCCTGACAGGCCGATGATGGAAAAATTATTTTGCGGAACAAAGGAACTGGATATCTCCTCGCCGGTGGTGATGGGGATCCTGAACCTGACGGACGACTCATTTTATGACGGCGGAAAGTTCCCCAGCCCCGACACCCTGCTTCGCCAGGTTGAACGAATGCTCACCGACGGGGCATCCATCGTCGACGCCGGGGCAGTTTCCACACGGCCCGGGGCGGCTGAGGTTAATGAGGCTGAAGAGCTCAGGCGGCTGATTCCCTCAATCGATGCCATTATGAAACGGAATCCCGGCTGCATACTTTCCGTCGACACATTCAGGCCGAAGGTTGCACGCATCGCGGTCGAGCATGGGGCATGCATGGTCAACGACATTTACGGAGGCCGTTATGAAGATGGAATGTTTGAGACTGTTGCATCGTTGAAAGTACCTTATATTCTGATGCATATGAAAGGCACCCCGTCAAATATGCAGGAAAGTCCTTCATATTCCGATGTTGTCTCCGAAGTTGCCTGGTTTTTTGAAAACCAGTTGAGCCGGTGCCGGGCAGCAGGAGTGCGACAGGTAATCATTGATCCCGGGTTCGGTTTTGGCAAGACAGTTGAACATAACTTTGCGCTGCTTTCAGGCCTTGATGTTTTCAGGTCATTGGGTGCGCCTTTGCTGGTAGGGCTTTCGAGAAAATCAATGATCAACAGGGCGCTGAATATCACCCCGGCAGAGGCACTGAATGGCACAACCGTTCTCAACACTGTCGCCCTGATGAAAGGTGCCGGCATCCTGAGGGTTCATGATGTGAAGGAGGCCACGGAGGCGATCAGGTTGGTGAGGATGCTCTGATAACGGAAATATGGTAACTTTGGGGCGGGTTTTTACATCTTTTTAATTATTACATATGTTGGCAGTTGGGCTTTTCACGCTTCGGGTGGTTGATATTGTTGACATTATCCTGTTTGCGATACTGTTATATGAAATCTACAACCTTGTAAAAGGAACTGCAGCCATCCGCATTTTTATCGGGATCATTGCTGTTTACCTGATCTGGAAGGTGGTGAAGGCATTGCAAATGCAACTGCTCACCGAGATCCTGGGCCAATTCATCAGTGTCGGAGTTATCGCACTGATCGTGGTTTTCCAGCCGGAAATACGCCAATTTTTACTCATGGTCGGCAATACGAAAATTATTAAAAATCAGCGCAAGCGGTTCCTCTTGTGGAGGTTTAAGCTTAACGACCCGGTGAACCTGAGCATCGATAAGATTGTTAAAGCATGTCAGAAAATGGCTGAAACCAAAACCGGTGCCCTGATCGTGATTGCCCAGCAAAATGAACTTATTCAATATATAGCAACGGGACAGGCCGTTGACGCCAAAATCTCCGAAGTGCTCCTGGAAACAATCTTTTTCAAAAACAGTCCGTTGCACGACGGCGCCGTTGTTGTTTTGGGAGAGCAGATCAAGGCGGCACGATGCATTCTGCCGGTATCGAATAAAGCGACCATACCGCAGTTTTACGGGTTGCGTCATCGCGCTGCTGTGGGGATCACTGAAAAATCGGATGCAATCGCCATCATTGTTTCCGAAGAACGGGGAGAGATCAGCTATGCTTACGAAGGGATACTTTATGAAGATGTAAGCCCCAGCGACCTTTTCAGTTTCCTGGAGAACCTGTTTAAATAATGCAGGAATGCAGGCAATGAAGGAATGCAGGTTATTGCTGTGGGGCAGAATAACCCTATTTTTTTGGTTTTTTTGTTTTGGCGATGGAGTCGGCCATCCGGGCACTGTCGGCCCGGTTTTTTTCTTCAAATTCACGGATGAGCATCTCAGGTGACTTTCCCAGGTTCATCAACGCCAGTTTTGCATCCTTTGTAAAGTCATCCGCCGGATATTTTTCAATGAAGAGCAGGTACGTCTCGCGTGCCTTATCCAGGTCACGGATCAGGTTTTCATAGATAAACGCCTTGAAGAACAGGCACAGGGAGGCCTTTGGTTTATCAGGGTAGTCCTTTATATACTGATCGAAACGTTCAAGCGCTCCGGCACCGTTGCCTGAGTTCATCGCAATATTGGCCGCCTTGAACAAATACCCGGGCGACAAGGTGTCTTTGGGATGATCCTTGATGAAGGCGGTGTACATCGCCAGGAGGCTGTCGGCTTTTTCTTTATTGAAACTCACTGCCTCCGGAGAAAAAAGGCTTTTTTCAAGCGTTTGAATCCTGCTCGCGGCTTTATCACGGGAAGGACCGCAGCCTGCCATCATCAACACCATCATGATTCCTGATAACACGAATAATAAGTTCTTCATTGTTTCGCTATTTTTTACAGTTAATTATCTTCGGCCTTTTTTAATTTGTGGGAACAACATCCGGTACGACACATCAACATTGCCCCTGCTGATGTCGGTCAACCTGCGTTTCAACAGCATTTTTTTCAGTGTGGGGATGCGGTCGACAAACACAATTCCTTCGATATGGTCGTATTCATGCTGGATGATCCGGGCAATAACCCCTTCATACCGTTCATCATGCTGGTTAAAACTTTCGTCCTGGTAACTGATATGAATAACCGGTTTCCGCAGAATATCTTCACGCAGTCCGGGGAAACTCAGGCAACCTTCATTGAATGAAAATTCGTCGCCCTCTTCTTTGTAAATCCGGGCATTTAAAAATGCCTTTTTAAAATGCTTTGTTTCCGGATATTTTTCATCAAACGGCGACGCATCAATAACAAACAGACGAATGGAACTATTCACCTGGGGGGCCGCAAGGCCAACCCCGTCTGAAACATACATCGTTTCCCATAAATCGGCGATGAATTGCTCCAGGCCGGGGTAATCCGGGGGGATATCGTCAGCTACTTTCTTTAAAACAGGGTGCCCGTAAGCAACGACTGGTAAAATCATTTTTTTCTTTTTTCGCTATTTCACTATTTCACCATTTCACCATTTCACCATTTCACCATTTCACCATTTCACCATTTACTATTGCTTCGCCCTCGACACCTGTATGAACGAAACCTCCACATCCCCTCCCTGCGGATAAAGGCTGATCCAATTATTGTCTTCGCGCGACCATAAATCCTGGTCTTTCACACTGACGAGCCGGTCGGTCACATTGCCGTCGGGGTTCAGGTTCCGCATCACCACGCCGCCGTTGGCCTGCTTGTCTTTGCCATAGCGCATCAGCACGTTGAATGGTTTTCCCGACAGGTTCCTGATCTTGATGTACACGAAGTTGTTCTTCCTTGAGGCAATGTTTACCGGGGTGAAAGAAAATTGCTTCTCTGTGTTTGACGTTATGGTGACCTTGGCATTCAGTACATCGGCGATGGCATTTTCTGCAATGGTCCGGCGGATTTTCACGATCATCTCCCGCGGGTACTTCTCCATCGGCAGGAAATTTGCGGCTTCGGTATATGCGTCAACCGCCTTGTCAAATTCGTAGTTGTTAAAAAAGCGGTCGGCATCGGCAATGGCTTTATCATAGAACGATTTGTTGGCCCGGTATAGGCTGTCGACCCTTGCCGTGATCATGCTGATCTGGTTTTTTGGATAGGGCTGCGTGGGTAATACCCCGAGCGCCTGCTGGTAGGTGTCCTTCGCTTTTGCATAATCCTTGTCTTTCAGCGAATTGTCAGCTTCTGTAATGAGGTTGTCATAATATTTCTGCTTGCCCAGCAACTCTTCGAGGGCTTTGTTGATTTCGGCGATTTTTTCTTTGGGATAGGTCGCAGTGGGTTTCATCGCCAATGCCTCCTGGTAGCCTGCACGGGCCTCCTCATACTTTTTCTGGGCCAGCAATTGGTCAGCAGCCGCCAGTGAGGCTTTGTATGCATCTTCCTTTGCCTTCAGTTCGGCGAGAATGCCATCGATTTCCGCGATCTTATCTTTCGGGTATTGCTCGGCAGGCTTCAGCCCCCGGGCATTTGCATATTCCGTCTTCGCCGGTTCATAGGATTTGGAGGCAAGGAGCTGATCACCTTTTGCAAGGGCTGTTATATACAGGTTATCAAGCGCTTTCTCCTTTGCAACGGCGGCAAGGATGCCATCGATTTCAACCACTTTATCCTTTGGGTATTGCTCGGCAGGCTTTATCTTTCCCGCATCAAGGTAGGCTGTTTTAGCCAGCTCGTACGACTTCTCCTGCATCAGTTTATCGGCGCCGGCGATGGCAGCCTGGTACTGGTCGTCGATCGCCTTGAGCCTCGCGACATCTGCAAGCGTCTTTTCAATCTCCGCCAGTTTGGTTTTGGGGTATTGCTCGGCGGGCTTCAACGCAACGGCCTTCTGGTATCCTGCTTTGGCCGGTTCATAGCTTTTGTCGGCCAGGAGCTTATCTGCACCTGCGATGGTCGCGGCATATTCCTCCTCCAGGGCTTTCTGCTTGGCAATGGCAGCCAGGAGAGATTCGATCTCTGCAAGTTTGGTTTTGGGGTACTGTTCGGCAGGCTTCAGCTCCGAGGCTTTCATATATTCAGCTTTAGCGGGCTCGTATGATTTTGCCGCAAGTAACTGATCTGCCTTCACAATGGTGGCCTTGTAATTTTCTTCAAGGCTTCGCAATGCTGAAATATCAGCAAGCAACTTGTCGATCTCAGCCATTTTCTCTTTCGGGTAGTTTTCGGATGGTTTGAGCGCAACGGCTTTTTCGTAATCCTGGCGGGCCTGGTCATAGGTTTTTGCCGCAAGCAGCCTGTCGGCGGAGGCGATGATCCCTGCGTATTGGTCATCCAGCGCCTTTGCCGCTGCAATAGCGGCAAGCGCTGCATCAATCTCGGCAATTTTATCTTTTGGGTAGCTCTCCAGCGGCTTGATGGCCGAAGCGTTCACATATTCCGTCCTGGCCGGTGCATAGGATTTCTCAGCCAGCGATTTATCTCCCCTGGCGATGGCAGCCGTGTATTGGTCATCCTTGCTTTTGAGGGCTGCCAGTTCGGCAAGCGCTTTATCTATTTCAGCTACTTTA
>JBBQUQ010000071.1:0-18178 GCA_038212325.1 Bacteroidales bacterium | reverse complement strand
CCAATACCCGCGAAAATCTGCTGTCGCCCGGGAAAACGCCGAAGGAAAACCTTCGCTTCCTGGCGATCCTAGTTAACATTCTTAAAGCTGTTCATGAACATGCCGATCTGATCAGGGCGATCATCGCTTCACCCGGAAACGATCATCGGCTGGGAGCAAACGAGGCGCCGCCGGCGATTATCTCCGTTTTTATAGGTACGCTGCTGACACAAATGCTCGATGCCATTGAAAAGGCGGATAAACATGTGCTGATAAATGCAGCTTCAGAAACTGATTTGTTGAAAAACCTGCCAAAGATTCCTGAAATTTTATTGGATAATACCGACCGGAACCGCACATCGCCCTTTGCATTCACAGGGAATAAATTCGAATTTCGCGCTGTCGGGTCAGCTCAAACCTGCGCTCCCCCAATGATCGTGCTAAACCTGATTGTTGCTGACCAGTTGCGCAGGTTCAAACTTGAAGTAGACGCCTTGATTGCAAAAAAAATAGAAAAAAATGACGCATTGTTCCAGGTGATCAAGCAGTACATCAAGGATTCAAAGAAGATCAGGTTCGAAGGAAATAATTATTCTGACGAATGGGTGAAAGAGGCTGAGAAACGCGGATTGTCGAACCATAAAACCACTCCGGAAGCGTTAAAGGCATTCGTGGGCAAAAAAACCATCGAACTCTTTGAACATAATTCAGTGCTTTCAAAGCGGGAGCTTGTTGCACGTCATGAGATCAGGCTGGAAAACTACACAAAGAAAATTCAGATTGAATCGCGGGTGCTTGGCGATCTGGCCGGTAATCATATTATTCCCGTGGCTATCCGCTATCAGAATACCCTGATCGATAATGTCAAGGGTTTAAAGCAGGTTCTCGACCTGAAAACTTATGGGAAACTCTCTCACAACCAGATGGAAACCATCACAGAGATCTCAGAGCACGTTGACAAAATAAAAACATATGTTAATGAGATGATTGAATCAAGGAAAACGGCCAACCAGCTTCATGAACCTGAGGAAAAGGCATTTGCTTACTGCAACAAGGTTCTTCCATATTTTGATAAGATCAGGGCCCATGCCGATAAACTGGAATTGCTCGTTGATGATGAATTATGGCCATTGCCCAAATACCGTGAACTGTTATTTACCCGATAAAATCAAACGTATGAAGAAGATATTCTTAACAGCCGTGCTCATGCAGTTCCTTGCATCCGGCATTATGTTCGCACAGATCAATGTGATGCACATTGACAACAATGCTGCTCCTCAAACCAAGGATGGGGTTTTTTATTCGTTGCCTCGAACCGTGGTGAAAATTGATGTGAAAATTGACCGCATAGAAAATTATAAAGGTCCTTATGCTGATTTTGCACTGCGGTTCCTCGGTTTGAAAAATGTGGTGGCAGCGAACTCCATCGAATTTAAAATCAGCGATATCACCATCACAACATATCCCGAACCCGACCCTGATCAATATTATTTTGTGGAGCTGGGCGATAAAATGGCTAAAGGGGAAAAGGATGGCATCCTTTCACTGAGTGATGCCGGGGTAATCATTGGAACCCTGCAGGAGTTCAATGACACCGTCGGAAAATCAGCGTGGTTAGGTAAGCCGGAAAGGATGACCGGGGAAGCAGATAAACATGCATTCGGCGAATTATTTAAATATTCCGCTGATGTGAGTGTATTCGAAAAGGTGGATACCATCATCCGGAAAATCAACATTGACACCATGACGGTTGAACGCCAGTATTACAAGCGCACCATGGTCGAAAAATCACCGGAGCAGAAAGCCAAGGAGGCAGCCGACTTCATATCAAAGATCAAGGAGAACCGCTTTACCCTGATCAGCGGTGCCCAGGAGGTCAACTACAACAAGGAAACACTCGAATACATGGACGACCAGCTGAACCGCATGGAAAAAGAGTACCTGAAACTATTCACAGGTATCAGTGTACATAAGAGACTGGAATTTAGCTATAAGTACATTCCTGTACCCAACCAGATCAATACGGAGATCCCAATTTTCAAATTTCTGAAATCCAAAGGCGTGATCGATCTTGACGAACAGGGCGGGAAGGTGGTTACCATTAAGGTTCAGCGTGTTGGAAATACCAATACCGTTGCCAATTACCTGAAAAAAGCAGTAAAGGAATCAAAGGTACAGGGTTTTTCTTACAGGATACCTGAACTGGCGCGAGTGGCGGTGAAACTGGATGAAGACACCCAGGAGGAGACCCAATGCATGGTGTCCCAACTGGGAGTTGTGACCAATCTGCCGGCAGGTAAATGGAGAGTGCAGTTTCACAAGGAAACAGGCGGAATCAAGGGTTTGGAAATTCAGTAAATTGCCTTCCTGATTTTAACAAGTTTTTCAAGCAGATCTTCCAGGTAGTCAATCCGAAGCATGTTGGCTCCGTCTGATTTGGCATTGCCCGGATCGGGATGGGTTTCCAGGAAAATACCATCCGCTCCCACTGCTACTGCTGCCTTCGCAATAGTTTCGATCAGGTCGGGGCGACCCCCGGTGATACCTGACGACTGGTTGGGCTGCTGCAGCGAATGGGTTACATCGACCACCACCGGAACACCATTTGCCTGCATTTCCGGGATATTCCTGTAATCGACCAGCAGGTCGTTGTATCCGAAGGTCGTGCCCCGCTCGGTGAGCATAATTTGTGAATTGCCCGTTTGCAGGACCTTTTGCACAGCGAATTTCATGGATTCGGCCGACGCAAACTGGCCTTTCTTTATATTCACCACCTTACCCGTTTTTCCTGCAGCAATGAGCAAATCAGTCTGCCGGCAAAGAAAGGCAGGAATCTGCAATACATCCACAAAAGCTGAAGCCATGGCTGCCTGTTCTTCTGTATGAATATCGGTGAGCACAGGAATATTGAGTTCCTTCCCAACCTGGCCGATCAGGGACAATGCACGTTCGTGTCCTATCCCCGTAAATGAATCGGACCTCGACCGGTTTGCTTTTTGGTATGAGGCCTTGAAAATAAAAGGGATGCCCAGTCTGCCGGTAATCGTTTTGATACGGCGGGCAATCGCCATAGGCATCTCCTCATCTTCTACAACGCATGGCCCGGCAATCAGGAAAAAATTACCAGACATATTATTCTTCAGTTCATCGAAAAAAATGTCATTCATATTTCAGGTTTTGGGTAATTTATTAAGATATTGGTAAACAGGTAAATGGGTAAGCATGTGATTAAGCAAACAGGCGAACCTGTAAAAAGTACCTGCATTATTTGCATTGTCTGCATTGTCTGCATTGTCTGCATTGCCTGCATTGCCTGCATTGCCTCTGCATTTAATAATTGTATTTCTTCCCCCAAAGATTCCTTAACCCTGTACGTAGTTCCTTTTCCCGTGGGTTGTTCTGCGGATCATAAAATTTTGATCCTTTTATTTTTTCCGGAAGAAACTCCTGTTCAATAAAATTGTTGTCAAAATCATGGGCATACTTATAGTCCTTGCCATAACCGATTTTCTTCATCAGGCTGGTAGGGGCGTTGCGGATGTGCAGCGGTACCGGCTGGTCTCCCGACTCCCTGATTAATTTCTGGGCGCTCCGGATGGCGAGGTATGATGCATTGCTTTTCGCTGAACAGGCCAGATAAATGGCAGTTTGCGACAGGATCAGGTCGCATTCGGGGTATCCGATCACATCCACAGCCTGAAAACAGGAGGTTGCAAGCAGCAATGCATTGGGGTTGGCGTTCCCGATGTCCTCGGAGGCCAGAATCAGCATGCGCCGCGCAATAAATTTGGGATCCTCGCCTGCCTTGATCATTCGCGAAAGCCAGTAAACAGCTGCATTCGGATCGCTGCCACGCATCGATTTGATGAACGCCGAAATGATGTCGTAATGCATCTCCCCGGTTTTATCGTACATCGCAAGGTTTTGCTGAATGATTTTAATGGTGGTCTCATTCGTGATCCTCACCGTCGATCCCTGTTTTTGCTCTGTGGTCACGATGAGTTCAAGTGCATTCAGCAGTTTTCGTGCATCCCCCCCCGAAATCCGGAGCATTGCTTCCGGTTCGGGGATTGTGATATCAATCTTCAGGCTGTTTTCAAGATGAATCCGGCCCTGCTCCAAAAGTTTGAGCAGATGATGCTCTTCAAGAGGCTTCAATATATATATCTGGCACCTGGAGAGGAGAGGAGAGATGACTTCGAACGAAGGATTCTCGGTGGTGGCGCCAATAAAGGTCACTACCCCTTTTTCAACTGCGCCGAGCAATGCATCCTGCTGCGACTTGCTGAAGCGGTGAATTTCGTCGATGAAAAGGAAAGGACTGTCGCTTGAGTCCTGTGCTTTGGCAATGACTTCCCGCACCTCTTTCACACCGGAACTGACTGCACTCAATGTATAAAATGTCCGGTTCAACTGTTTTGAGATGATATAAGCCAGGGTGGTTTTGCCGATCCCGGGAGATCCCCACAGGATCATGGATGGAACATTTCCCGACTCAATGGCCCGCTGCAGGATGGCTCCCTTGCCAATGAGATGTTCCTGCCCAAGGTAATTTTCCAGGGAATCCGGACGTAACTGTTCTGCCAGTGGAATTAACATGAAACAAAGATAAATTAAATATGGAATTAAAATATATAAGAATATTATTATATTTGCGCCCTTTAATACCTTATTAAACTAAGCTACAATTAAGTAAACAAAAACCAAATAACTCAAAAACCAAATCCATGAAAAATACGGTATCTTTTTTCCTGACTTCAATTTTTATCGGTTGCGCAATGGTCGCCCATTCAACTGTATTGCGAGTAAACAACACGCCCAATATCAACGTTCCATATGCAACTCTTACGGCAGCTTATACGGCTGCAGTGAATGGAGATACTATCTACCTGGAAGGTACAACCATCAATTACGGAACATTATCAATTTACAAGCGCCTTGTCATCATCGGTACAGGCTATTACCTGACCCAGAACCCGGAAACCCAGGCAAATATTAATCCTTCCATAATTACCAATCTGTATTTTTATGCAGGAAGTTCCGGAAGTAAGATACTGGGATTGACCATTTCCTCCCAGCTCTATTTTGCTGGTTACCTACAGGATCTTGTTGTCAGGAGAAATAATATTAACCAGATATATAATGGGGGCAGTGTTAGCACCAGCTATTTTGAACAAAACGTTATTGCTTATACAGCCGGGGAATTTTCTAATACGCTTTTCAGGAATAATTTTTTAGGCACCGGGTACATCAGTTCAACCAACAATTCGCTGTTTCTTACGAACAATGTAATTAACTCTTTAACTTTAACCATGGCTGAGTGCAAGAATAATATCATTTACGGACCCTGCACTTTTTTAAATTGCAATTTATTCAACAATGTTTGTTCATCGACCCAGGCACCGGCTGGGAACGGAAACCAGTTGAGCGTAAATATGGAAAACGTGTTTGTTTGTTATTCAAACTGCGCAGCTTATTCTGCCGATGCCCGCTATCAGTTGAAAGGTGGTTCACCGGCGATAGCGGCAGGCACAAATGGCGAGGATTGCGGAATGTTTGGTGGAACCGATCCATATGTGCTTTCAGGGATTCCTCCCATACCGGCCATTTACAATTTTAACTACAATTTTAATAACTCGACGATTACCGTTGACATGAAGGTTAAATCTCATAATTGATTTGTTTCATTCTTGTAAATCAATTCAGTTATGAAAAGACCTCCGAAAGAATGCGCAAGAGCGCAGATTTTTCCTTTTATATTCTTTGTTGCCGCACTGTTATCGACGCTCAGTGCAAGCAGCCAGAATATAACAAAGGCTGAGTATTTCTTTAATACCGATCCCGGGTTTGGTTTGGGTACTGATGTGCCAGTCATTCCTTCACCGAACATCAGTAACCTCCAGTTTTCAATAGGATTAGGAAGCCTGCCATATGGATTTCATACCTTGTTTATCAGGGCCAAAGATGCAAATGACAGGTGGAGCCTGAGCAATGTCAAGGCATTTTATAAATCTGAACTCAATGCCACGATCCTGCCCGATATCACAAAGGCAGAATATTTCATGGATGCCGATCCGGGTTTTGGCCTTGGAACCAACATACCTGTTACCCCCTCTCCGAATATCAGCAACCTTCAGTTCACTATTGGATTGGGTATTGTGACAAATGGTTTTCATACGTTGTTTATCAGGGCAAAAGACGGGAATGGGCGATGGAGTTTCAGCCAGGTTAACGGCTATTATAAACTAGCGTTAAATCCTGTAATATTGCCTGATGTGACAAAGGTTGAATATTTTCTGGATTCCGATCCAGGTTTCGGGTCGGGCACCAACATCCCTGTTGTTCCGTCTTCGAATATCAGCAGCCTTCAATTCAGCATTGGGCTCGGTGCGGTGCCTGCAGGTTTTCATATGTTGTATGTGAGAGCGAAAGATGGAAACGGCCGATGGAGTTTAAGCCAGGTGAAGTCGTTTTATAACCTGGCTTTAGGCTCAATATCATTGCCGAATGTTACAAAGGCGGAATATTTCATGGATACCGATCCAGGATTCGGATTGGGAAGCAACATTCCGGTTTCTCCTTCAACGAACATCAGCAATCTGCAATTCTCAATCGACCTGGGGACTGTATCAACTGGTTTTCATACACTGTTCGTCAGGGCAAAAGATGGAAATGGCCATTGGAGCATAACCCAGGTCAAATCATTTTATAAAGCACCCGTCTACCCTCCAGTCATGCCTGATGTAACAAAGGCAGAGTATTTCATCGATACAGATCCCGGATTCGGATCGGGAACCAATATACCTGTTTCACCATCAAATAACATCAGCAACCTGCAATTCGTGATAGACCTTAACGCGGTACCTGTTGGTTTTCATACGTTATTTGTCAGGGCAAAAGATGGCAATGGACGTTGGAGTTTCACCCAGGTAAAGGCCTTCTATAAAACAGGTGGCACCCCGGTATTACCTGATGTCACTAAGGTTGAGTACTTTTTTGATGCTGATCCGGGGATGGGCCTGGGGACGAATGTTCCGGTTACACCAACAACCAACATAAGCAACCTTGGTTTCACAATCGACCTGAGCGCTCTTCCTTTAGGGGAACATGTGTTATGGGTGCGTGCAAGGGATGGGGATGGAAAATGGTCGCTGGCTAACTGGGGTGTCTTTAACCAGTTGAACCTTTCGGCCGGGGTAACCATTGTGGCTTCCAATAACCCTGTTTGCGCCGGAACACCTGTAACCTTTACAGCCACTCCTGCAAATGGTGGGTCGGCACCCGCTTACCAGTGGAAAGTAAATGGGGTGAATGTGGGCTTAAACAGCGCAGCATTTAGCTATACTCCGGCAAATGCAGATACAGTTGCCTGTGTGATGACTTCAAACCTCCCCAATGTGGTTGGAAATCCGGCTAACTCAAACCAGGTTATTATGTCGGCATTGGTTCTGAATGCGACCATAACCGGGATGACCTCCACTTGTGCCGGACCTTCAAGTGTCGTTTATGCAACGGAATCAGGTATGAACGGGTACAACTGGACTGTATCGGCTGGCGGACAAATCGTTTCCGGGAATGGAACCAGTTCGATAAATGTCATCTGGTCAACGGCCGGAGCGAAAACGGTTAGTGTGACCTATGGAAATGGTGGCTGCGTTACGCCGAATCCCGGATTGCTGAATGTTACTGTTTACGGTGTTCCCGGTGTGGCTGGGATCATTTCCGGGCCTGCAAAAGTATGCCTTGGCACGCAAGGTGTAGCCTATTCAGTCAGTTCCATCCAGGGTGCAACCAGTTACCAATGGACGGTGCCTGCAGGTATTACCATTGCATCAGGGGCCGGCACCAATTCAATCCTGGTTAATTACGCTGCATCTGTCTTTTCAGGAACCATATCTGTTAATGGAACTAACCTCTGCGGCAACGGGGCCCAATCACCCGGACTGTCGATCGCATCAAATGCCTCCCTTACCGGCCAGTCTGACCTGACCAATATCACAGTTTCGTCTAACCAGAAGTTTTGCGAGGCTGCACAGATAATTACCACTGCGGGTGGTGGCACGTCGTTCGTTATTGAAAACAGGGGTGAGGCTACTTTAATCGCAAGCCAGTCTGTACGGCTTTTACCCGGAACCACCGTTAATCACGGCGGGACCCTCCATGCGTCCATAACAACTCAATGTACTGGCTGTGGTTTAACCAAGAACTCATATTCAGATTCCAGCCGATTGAATGATAAGGATAACAGGGGAGGCATTTCAATTGATCCTTCCGGGTCATCGATCCATGTCTATCCCAACCCTACAACCGGCAGCTTTATCCTCGAATTATTGCATAAAACAGGTAATGACCATATTTTAGTTGAGATTTACAATGCACAGGGAAAGAAGCTGTCAACAGAAAATCTCACGAATGAGGTCAGACATGTATTTTCACTTTCAGACAGGCCGGTGGGGATCTATTTTCTCCGGGTGATTAACGGGGAAGGGGTTGAAACAATTAAGGTAATCCGGCATTGACGATTGTTAATAACTCCCGATTTCTTAATAAATGTTAAAATTATTCTCATTGATATTCAGTACGTTAATCCAAATGTTAAAAAATGTTAAAAAAAAGTGGTCAAAATATTTGGAACGTACGGTCACCTTGCTGTATCTTTGCAGCATAATTCTAAAAAATCAATAGACAATGAAAAAACTTGCAACATTATTAGTTATCGGAGTAGTAGCTTTCATGTACTCCTGTGGCCCAAGCGCAAAAGAAATCGAAGAAAGAAGAATTGCTGACTCTATCCGCGTTGCTGACTCATTAGCAATGGTACAGGCTGAACAGCAGAGAATCGCCGATTCAATTGCAAAAGTTCAACAAGAGCAAATGATTGCTGACTCTATTGCCCATGCTGATTCCGTGAAGAAATTCCCGAAATTATTCAAAGGCAAAAAATAGTAAGCTCCGCGCTGAAAAAACAAAAAGCCCCGTACTCCGGGGCTTTTTTATTGGGTTGAAGTTGTACGTTCCTTAAAGGTTTTTAATCTCACTCACCAGTTTCTGCAGGGTCGCCTTGGCATCGCCAAAGAGCATTCGCGATTTAGGCATAAAGAAAAGATTATTTTCAATAGCCGCATATCCCTTGGCCATACTGCGTTTCATGATGATGGTGTTTTTAGCTTCCCACACTTTAATGACCGGCATTCCGAATATCGGGCTCGATGGATCATCTTCGGCAGCAGGGTTGACAACATCATTGGCGCCCACCACAATTACAACATCGGTGTTATTCATTTCATTGTTTGCGTCTTCCATCTCCTGCAGCTTTTCATAAGCCACATCGGCTTCGGCAAGCAGCACATTCATATGCCCTGGCATGCGTCCTGCCACCGGGTGAATCCCATATTTCAATTCAACACCTTTAGAGCCAAGCAGGTTTTCCAACTCATGACAAAGGTGCTGGGCCTGCGCCACGGCAAGTCCGTACCCTGGAACAACAAGAACTTTTTGAGAATAACTGAGAAGTACTGCGGCATCGCTCAATGAAATTTCCTTCACCGTTTTATCGCCCGACGCAGGTCCTGCGGCTGAACTTCCTCCAAAAGCGCCGATAATTACATTCAACAGCGACCGATTCATGGCTTTGCACATCAAAATGGTCAGGATTGTTCCCGACGATCCGACAAGAATTCCCCCGGTCAGCATTGCCTGGTTGTTATAGAGAAACCCTCCCATGGCAGCGGCAACACCGGTAAATGAATTCAGCAGGGAGATGACCACCGGCATGTCGGCTCCGCCGATCGGCAGGACAAACGTGACACCGTACACCAGGGCAAGGGCAGCCATGGTGTAAATCATCCAGTTTTCACCGGCCACCGGTGTTTTGAACATGATGAAAACCATGAAAGCGAATAATATGAATAGGAATGAGAGGTTGATGTATCTGAGGATCGGACTCTTTACATCGCCGATACGCTCGTCAAGTTTGCCGAAGGCGATTATGCTGCCGGCAAATGATACGCCCCCGATCATAAGTCCAAGTAAAATTGCAAGCGCCTCGCCGTTGAACATCGTAGCAGATTGGATACCAGCCAGATGATTTTGCATTTTTGGAAATTCCATCATTGAGATCAGTGCCGCACAAGCACCACCCATGCCGTTGAAAAGAGATACCATCTGCGGCATTGCGGTCATTTTTACCTTTTTGGCAGCCAGCCACCCAACTACAGTCCCGATGAAGAGTGCGCCAATAATCCAGCCGATGTTATGGATTCCTTGCTGGGAACCATCTTCCATGGTCGTTTTGTGAAAGAGGATCGTGAACAGGATTGCGAGGCCCATTCCGGCAGCCGCCCAAAGGTTCCCACTGCGCGCAGTGTCGGGGTGGCTCAGTTTTTTCAATCCCAGGATAAACAATATGGAGGCCAGAATGTAAGATAGCTCAAGAAAGGTGATGTAATCTGAAAATTCGAAAGTCCTCGTGAGTGTTTGAATCGTTTCCATAGTAACTGGTTATTGCTGTTTTTTCTTTTTCTTAAACATCTCAAGCATGCGATCGGTTACGACAAATCCGCCAACCACATTCAGCGTTCCGAGAACCACTGCAATAAATCCAAGGATCATCGAAAGTAGGTTGCCGGCATGGCCCATCACAATGATGGCACCGATGATCACAACCCCGTGAATGGCATTGGCCCCCGACATCAATGGAGTGTGCAAAACAGACGGAACATGCGAAATCACCTCAATTCCAAGAAAAATGGATAGTATTATAATGAAGATCGCTTCCCGGTATTCCAGTAAAAATTTTAAAATTTCATTCATAATGGGATAATTTAGGCAGTTATTACAGCTTTTAAACGTTCGTGAACAATCTCTTTGTTGTGCGTCACGCAGGTGCCTTTCACAATATCGTCGTCCCAGTTCAGGTTGAATTCCCCTTTTGGACTGATCATCAGCTTCAGAAAGTTAATCACATTCTTTCCGAACATTTTGCTTGCATCACTGGGCATGTCAACCGGGAACAATGAATTGCCGATTATTTTCACCCCCTTGTGGACAATGGTTTTGCTGTTCTCCGTCATTTCACAATTTCCGCCGGTGGATGCTGCAAGATCAACAATGACAGCGCCTGGTTTCATGGCGTTAACCGTCTCTTTTTTCAGAAGCACCGGTGCCTTTTTCCCCGGTATTTGCGCCGTACAGATGACCACGTCGGATTTCAGCGCATGTTCATGCACGGCAGCAGCTTGTTTTTGCCTGAATTCATCAGACTGTTCAACCGCATATCCCCCCGCTGATTTATCATCGACAGCGCCTTCTACCTCAACAAATTTACCTCCCAGGCCAACAACCTCTTCTTTAACCGCAGCCCTTACATCAAAGACCTCAACAACGGCCCCGAGCTTTCGAGATGTGGCAAGGGCCTGCAAGCCTGCAACACCGGCACCAAGGATCAGCACTTTGGCCGGCGTGATCGTGCCGGCAGCTGTCATAAACATCGGGAAGAACTTGGGAAGAGCGTTGGCGGCGGTGAGCACTGCCTTGTACCCTGCAACTGTAGCCATCGACGACAGGATATCCATCGACTGGGCGCGGCTCGTGCGTGGAATCACATCAAGGCTGAAACCCGTGATATTTTTTTGCGCCAGGCTTTTTACCAGGCTTGTGTTAAAAAACGGATTGAGAACTGCCAGGAAGACGGTCTTTTCCTTGATTTGCACTAATTCTGCATCTGAGGGAGGATTAATTTTAATCAGCATGTCCGATTGTGCAATCACTTCGGCCTTTGTTAAAATCTTTGCCCCTGCAATTTCATATTCAGCATCTGATGCAAATGCCCTTTGACCGGCATCCTGTTCAACAAAAACAGTGACTGTCATTTTTGTCAGAATTGAAACAGATTCCGGAAGCAAAGCAACACGGTTTTCCGACTCTTCTTCTTTTAAAATACCAATAATCATACAAGAATGGGTTTATTTAAGAATGATTTGAAACTGGCGGGGAAACAAGAACTTTGATGATGTCTTTGTTTAGTCGGTGAATCCAATTGCCTGGTGGGTTCCGTCGCAGAAAGGCTTTTTCTTGCTTCCGCCGCAGCGGCATATGGCAACGACTTCGTTCTCGATCTGTATCTTCTTTTTCTGCGCATCCCGTAAAATAAAATTTCCCGTGATCAATGCGGGGCCATTTTTAAGGATGTGCACCCTGGCAAATTTTGATTTCATTTTTGCAGTCGCACGTGGTTTGGATGTGACAATTTTGGTGCTTTTCAGGTAGGTTAGGGCCCGGGAGGGGCATGTGTCGACCGCTTTCATGATCTCCCTGCTGTTTGCAGCATGAATGTTGATCCATGGTTTTTTTTTCGAATTAAACACCCCCGGCAACCTGATGAGACAATTTGCAGAATGGATGCATAATTCTGATTTCCAGTACACCGTAATTTCACCATTGGAAAATTCCTTGACTGTATCTTTATTTTTTTTGAACTCGGTAATTTCTGCTTTCGTAACTTTGTTTGCCATAATATCCTAGGTTAAAATTTTCGTAAAGGTAAAGAATAATTTGCTTTTCAGGCTACCTTGCAGGATGATTTAATGGAAAATTCAATCGAAAATGACAAAAAAACTTGCTGATCTGAGAAAAGAATATCTCCTGTCGTCGCTTGATGAAAGGCACGTTGAGGCTGATCCGCTTATGCAGTTTACAAACTGGTTCGACGAAGCGGTCAAGGCTGAAATGGAGGAACCCAATGCGATGGTACTGTCAACTTGCGATCTTGAAGGGAATGTTTCTGCAAGGGTTGTTTTGCTGAAGGGTGTTGAGAAATGTGGTTTTGTCTTTTTTACGGGTTATCACAGCCGTAAAGGGTTGCAACTTGCCTCGAACCCAAAGGCTTCGCTCACTTTCCTGTGGTACCCCTTACAGCGGCAGGTCAGGGTGGAAGGCAAAGTCGTCAAAATAGCCAGGAGGGAGTCTGAAGCATATTTTAACAGTCGGCCATCCGACAGCAGGATCAGCGCCTGCGTTTCACCACAGAGTTCCATCATCCCCGATCGGTACTTCCTCGAATCGATGCGTGAGGGTTTTATCCATGATTTGAATGGCGATCCCCCGCAATGCCCTGATAACTGGGGTGGTTACCTGCTTAAACCGGGCTTGATTGAATTCTGGCAGGGCAGGGCTCATCGCATGCACGACAGGCTTCAGTACCGTTTGCAGGATAGAAATTGGATACTGGAGAGGTTGGCGCCATAAGCACATCATCCAATCGCCGAAATGATCTGATCACTGTCATCTGGATGGAACCAGGTAAATTCCGGATCCTTTTTAAACCAGGTCAACTGCCTTTTCGCATATCGCCGGCTATGAACTTTGATTTGTTCAACAGCATAGTCAAGCGATGTCAGACCTTCAAAGTGGTCGAATAACTCCTTATAGCCTACGGTGTTGAGCGCATTGAGATGCCTGTGGGGATACAACCCCAGGGCCTCTTCATACAACCCTGCCAGCATCATCTCATCCACCCTGTCATTAATACGTTGATAAAGCAGGTCGCGTGGCAGTTCCAGCCCCACCTTGAATGTTCTGAAGTTTCGCAAAACTGGCTTTTGAGTTCTTAGCGCAGAGTAAGGCATGCCGGCTGCCAGGCAAATTTCAATGGCACGCATAAGCCTGGCATGGTTTGACCGGTCAACCTGCAGGGCGTATTGAGGGTCAAGCCGGTCCAACTCCTGCTGCAGCGCTGATATGCCTGATACGGTGAGAATTTTTTTCAACCTGCTCCGGATTTCAGGATCAGGATCGGGCAGGATATCGATGCCATGGCAAACAGCGTTGATATACAACCCGGAACCTCCGGCCATGAATACGACAGGATGTACCTTGAAAAGCTTACCAATCACATCAAGTGCTTCAGCTTCGAATTTTGAAACATTATAGGCTTCATGTATTGATAAATGGTGAATGAAATGGTGTTTTACTTCTGCAAGTTCAATTTCGGCAGGAAGGGCTGTCCCAATGCGCATCTCCCGATAAAACTGGCGTGAATCGGCAGAAATGACTTCGGTGTTGAAATGTTTCGCCAGGAAAACGGAAAGAGCAGTTTTACCAACTGCGGTGGGGCCTGCAATTACAACAAGTAACCGGTCGTCAGTAGTCATCTGAATCGCGGTCAAAACCCGACAAGCGCTTATCAAGGTTTTCAATATCCTCGTAATCTTCCAGGTGGTCGAGGTTTTCATCTTCCTCTGTTTCTTCCTGAGCTCCGTATAAAAATTCATCGATCCCGCCATCATCCCCCCCGGCCGGTTCAATTGCCGGCTCATCAAGACCCTCTTCAATCAGCCCGTCCAACTCGCTTTCA
This sequence comes from Bacteroidales bacterium, assembly GCA_038212325.1. Taxonomy (GTDB): domain Bacteria; phylum Bacteroidota; class Bacteroidia; order Bacteroidales; family FEN-979; genus CAIVAT01. The sequence goes on along the minus strand of JBBQUQ010000071.1, from coordinate 3,846 downwards.
ATGGCAGCCAGCTCGGTTTCATCCTCAACAATGTTATCGAATTTCATCAATTCATCGATTTTCGGGAGAGGGACTTTAGGGATGACAACCTTGGGCAGGACCGGAGTTTCTTTAACAGGCTCGGGCTGCTCAGCTTTCTTCGGAAGTTCAGCAATCCGCTTTATACACCTTGGAAATGATGACGCTCCGTCGGCAGCAAAAATTTTAAACAGTTCGACGTGAAAGGAAAAAATATCCCGGCCAACAAACTCATAAATCATCTTCTGATGAGGGTCTTCAATGTAATTTTTTAATTTCTCCGTCTTCATCAATGGGAGAGCCAATGATTCGGTAACGACCTGGTCTAAGTCTTCGTCATATTTCCGAACCATCCTTTTTTCAGCTTTCAGCGAAATCTCTTTGTCCTTTTTATACTTCTTATCGGTGTTGAAAAATGAAGCCCGGTCACAATGAAGCAACTCAATTGATTCGAGGAGTATATAATGAAAATCAAGAAAAGTCTGATTCGGCTGAATTTCGATCTCCCTGAGAAATCCGTCATGCTCTTCGCATGTTATTCTGAATCGATAAATCAACATGTCTTTTTCGCGTAAAATCCGCTTCAAAAATATAAAAATCCGCCAAACAAAAATTAAAAAAAGGTTCAACTGTTTATTTTTACCAGGCCAAGTTTTTCTCCTTCCCTCAGCATCAATTCATAAGCAGCTTCAAAATTATTGGGAATTTCACCTTCAAGGATGGCTTCGGTGATTGCGTCTTTTATAATCCCTACCGATTTTGATGGCGGAATACCGAAGGTTTGCATGATCACCTCCCCGGTCACAGGTGGTTTCCAGTTGCGCAACTGATCCTTTTCTTCAATTTCCTTCAGTTTCTGCCTGACAATGGCGAAATTTGCAATATACCGCCTTACTTTATTCGGGTTTTTTGAAGTGATGTCCGCGTTGCATAGCAGCATCAGGTCGTCGATATCATTGCCTGCCTCAAAGAGCAGCCTCCGCACAGCCGAATCGGTAACAATATCTTCGGCCAGAACGATGGGGCGCAGATGCAATAAAACCAGCTTTTCGACATAATGCATCTTTTCATTGAGCGGAAGCTTAAGTTTCCTGAAAATCTGCGAAACCATTTTAGCCCCCCTGAATTCATGCGCATGGAATGTCCACCCGGTTCCCTGGACGAATTTTTTGGTGAGCGGCTTGGCGATATCATGCAAAATGGCCGCCCAGCGGAGCCAAAGATCATCTGAGAGTGTTGCAACATTGTCAAGGACTGCCAGTGTATGATAAAAATTATCTTTATGACCTTGTCCTTCGATCATCTCAGAGCCCTTGAGCTCACAGAATTCAGGAAAAATGATTCTGAGCAGTCCTGTCTCGTCGAGTAGCCGGAATCCTACAGATGGAACCCTGGCCTCAATGATCAGGTTGAATTCGTCAGAAACGCGTTCCATCGAGACAATCGAAATCCGTTCGGCATTTCGTGCAATTGCTTCAAGGCAGGAGGGTTCAATGGCGAAGTCAAGCTGTGTGGCAAACCTGATGGCACGCATCATGCGCAGCGGGTCGTCGGAGAAGGTAATATCAGGATCGAGCGGGGTTCGGATAGTTCTGTTTCGGAGGTCGCCGATCCCGTTGAACGGGTCGACCAGTTGACCATAATTTTCCTTCGTCAGATCAATGGCCATCGCGTTCATGGTGAAATCACGGCGGTTCTGATCGTCTTCAAGGGTGCCGTCCTCCACAATGGGCTTGCGTGAATTGGACCGGTATGACTCTTTTCTTGCACCAACGAATTCAATTTTCCAGCCATGAAAGTTCAGCATGGCTGTGCCAAAATTCCTGAAAAATTTGACAGGGGTGGCATCGCCCAGTCTGTCGGCAACCCGATGGGCAAAATCAATACCGCTGCCAAGCACGACGATGTCGATATCCTGCTTGTTGTCACGGTTCAGCAACAAGTCTCTTACAAACCCGCCAATGACGAAGACTTTGACATTCAGTTCGCCGGCAACCTGTGAGATGATATGGAAGATGGGATTTGTGAGGTGGCTATTCAAATGGTAAAATGTAAAATGGTAAAATGGTAAAATGGTAAAATGGTAAAATCAAAAATGGTAAAATGTAAAATGGTAAAATGGCAAAATATTTTGCAAAAGTACGAAACCCCATCCTTTAAACAATTGCCTTAATATGTTTCAAAATCGCACCATTCCCCATCCTTCCATCCGCCCACGGGTCAATATGCCCCAAAACAGCCACATCCACCTGGGAAGAAGCCCCTATTTCATTCCTCGTGCTGCAGTTCCGGATCGAAGGTTAAAGGCGCTCTTTCGCATCAACCTCATCAACCACCGCCTCAGTAAGCGACCTGAATTGCTGTCGAACGTTGGCACCTGGGCTGCAAACCATAACGATCCGAATGATATCAGGGCCCGGCATGGCCGTAAATTGAGCAGGGCCTTGGATGTATTCACCTTTTTCGGTATCTTCCTGCTCTTCAGCATGTTCGGTACTGCGTTTGCAGCCATCACCGGCGATACTGTTTTGTATCATCAAAAGAGAACATCTCAACTTAAAGAGGTTCTGGCTCCCATCGTTATTTCCGGCACCATATGGAGTGCACCTGTAAATGAATTTCCTCAAACAAATGTCACAGTTTACGATCCTGATGGAAATGTATTCATGGGAAGCACCACAACAAACCCAACTAATGGCCACTATAGTCTAACTGTAATTCCTGTTGGTCTTGAGGATAAAATAAACAAAACAGAAGAGATGACTGTTCTTGGAAATCCGGTAATGACTGAGGCTAAATTAGGATTAACCGTCTTGAATCAAGATAATTACACAGTTAGAGTATTTGACATATCAGGAAAACAATTATACAATCAAAGAGTAAATCTCGCTGAAGGAAATAATAAAATCACAATCAATGGTCTTGGCGCTCCTGGCCTTAAAATAGTCGAAGTTACAGACGGAAAAAAGAAGTACACTGCGAAAGTTATACAATCAGAGCCAACTCTTTTCTCTCCTAGTATTAGTGCGACGGCTACTTCTGGAAATGGAGGAAGTCTAAAATTAAAATCAACAGATTACACGACACAATTAGAATTTCATTTCACACCGATAAATCCTAATTATTTACCGAATATCAAAACAGTGCCTGCACAAAGCGGAGTAGTTAACGACACCGTTCAGGGAGTATCTCAGACGCTAAATAAATCTCTTCACATCTACGATGTAAATGGATTACCCATAGCTCCAGGCGCAAGTCCAGTTGCCTCAAATTACACGCTGAAAGCGCAATTCAAAGATGGAACAATACTACAAATTCCAGCAGTAAATGGAATTATAAATATTAACAGAACAGAACAATATCCGCTGATTACAGACACACTCGTTCTAATTCCAGATACAATTACAAATCACAAGTTCATGGAGTGGATGATTGGAAGAAAGATCCACCAACAAAGATACGAACCAAATGTTTTCCAAAACGAGAAACAAATATCCCCTCCAGGACAATATATCCCTCCAGGAAACGTCACTGTAGCTGTAGCTAACATGCCATCAGACATGCAATTCTACGTCGTCCCAGAGAAGTGCCTAGATCCAAGAAATACATTTTTTTCCTGCGGATTATTCGTTTCTCCGACCGCGACCCCGGAGGGGTCGTATATTGGTAGCACAAATACCCCGCATCTCACCCCGACCCCAGAGGGGTCGAATTATCCGGTTGCTGATTAACCGTTCATCCCCCGATTGTAAGGTGACATAGAATCGGTTTTGGTTTTCATCTTGCGATTTGTTGGCATAATACGACCCCGCTGGGGTCGATAATCCA
>JBBQUQ010000070.1:0-18328 GCA_038212325.1 Bacteroidales bacterium | reverse complement strand
TGGAATGGTCTTGCATCGCAACTGTGAGAATCCGTAACCGTGAGGTCATACCTGCCAGCACATAATCCTGTAAGGCTGCCGGTGGTTGCACCGTTGCTCCAGAGATAGGTGTATGGCGGGGTTCCACCGGTAAGAGATGTTTCAGTGATTGTACCATTGCAGACTCCGAAGCATGTAGCATTCGATGTCAGTCCTACCCATGAAATCTCACCGGGTTGTCCAACTGTCCAGCTGTTAATCGCGGTGCAATTGTGCGCATCAGTAACTGTTACAGTATAATCGCCGGCAAAAAGACCGGTTATATCCTGTAAAGTGGAAGCATCACTCCATACATAAGTATATGGTGTGGTTCCGCCGGTTACAGTGATGTCGATTGACCCGTTCGGATCGCCAAAACAGAGTGAATTGGTTGGAACACCGGTAACGGCAAGTGCATCAGGTGAGCCAACGGCCCAACTGCCTACAAAAGTGCAACTGTGATCATCAGTAACGGTAACGAAATAAGTGCCTTCACCGAGGTTGCTGATGTCTTCAGTAGTTGCCATATTGCTCCATAAGTATGTATATGGTGCAGTTCCGCCGGTAACAAGGGTGATGTCGATCATCCCGTTGAGGTTACCTTTACATTGAATATCGGTAACACTGGCATATGCCATAATTGCGTCAGGTTGTCCAACCATGAAACTACCGGTTGCCATACAGCTTTGTGCATCGGTAACAGTTACCATATAGGTGCCTGCAGACAAGCCGAAGATATCCTCAGTTGTAGCACCGGTACTCCACAGGTAGCCATAAGGCATTGTGCCGCCGGTAACTGTAATGTCAATTGTTCCACCCATCCCACCGTTGCATAATGCAGGGGTGATGGTGGCGACTGGATTGACAACAAGGAGTTCCGGTTCGTAAATAAACTGGAATGGTCTTGCATCGCAACTGTGAGAATCCGTTACCGTAAGGTCATATCTGCCTGCACATAATCCCGTGAGGCTGCCGGTGGTTGCACCGTTGCTCCAGAGATACGTGTATGGCGGGGTTCCACCGGTAAGTGATGTTTCAGTGATAGTACCATTGCAAACTCCGAAGCATGTAGCATTCGATGTCAGTCCTACCCATGAAATCTCACCGGGTTGGCCAACAGTCCAGCTGTCAATCAGGGTGCAATTGTGTGCATCGGTGATTGTCACAGTATAATCACCAGCACCAATGCCGCTGATATTCTGTGTTGTTGTGGCATCACTCCATACATAAGTATATGGTGTGGTTCCGCCGGTTACCGTGATGTCGATCGATCCGTTCAGATCGCCAAAACATTGGGTATTGGTAGGAACTCCGGTAACAGCCAATGGCATCGGTGATCCGACTGTCCAGCTGAATACTGCGGTACAAGCATTTGCATCGGTGATAGTCACAAAATAAGTGCCTTGACAAAGACCGCTGATATCATCAGTTGTTGCCATAGTGCTCCATAAGTAAGTATATGGTGCGGTTCCACCGGTAACCATTGTGATGTCGATCATACCATTGCAGGCACCGTTACATAAAATGTCGGTAGCAAAACCAGTAGCGGCAATCGGGTCGGGCTGACCTACGCAGAAGGTTTCGGTATCCATGCATTGATTTGCATCAGTAACAGTTACGGTATAACATCCTGCTGAAAGCCCGCTGATATTCTGTGTTGTAGCGTTGTTGCTCCAGAGGAATGAATACGGCAGTGTTCCGCCGGTAACCGTAATGGTGATGGATCCGCCCGAACCACCGTTGCATAATGCAGGGGTGATGATGGCGATGGGTGAAATAACAAGAAGCTCCGGTTCGTAGATAAACTGGAATGGTCTTGCATCGCAACTGTGAGAATCCGTAACCGTGAGGTCATACCTGCCAGCACATAATCCTGTAAGGCTGCCGGTGGTTGCACCGTTGCTCCAGAGATAGGTGTATGGCGGGGTTCCACCGGTAAGTGATGTTTCAGTGATTGTACCATTGCAGACTCCGAAGCATGTAGCATTCGATGTCAGTCCTACCCATGAAATCTCACCGGGTTGGCCAACAGTCCAGCTGTCAATCAGGGTGCAATTGTGTGCATCGGTGATTGTTACAGTATAGTTGCCTGCCTCAAGGCCGCTGACATTCTGTGTCGTAGAGGTATTACTCCATACATAGGTGTATTGAGGCGTACCGCCGGTTACAGTGATGTTGATTGACCCGTTGAGATCGCCAAAACATTGCGTATTGACTGGAACACCGGTAACAGCAAGTGTTGCAGGTGCACCAACAGCCCAACTGTTAACTGCGGTGCAATTGTTTGCATCCGTTACAGTCACATAATAGGTTCCCTGGCACAGGCCGCTAATTACACTGCCTGTTGTTGCGCCATTGCTCCATACATAACCAAACGGAGCAGTTCCGCCGGCCGGGGTTACAGTGATCGACCCGTCGCATGATGCAAAACATTGTGCATCGGCAGGTACACCGGTAACAGTAAGAGCTAAAGGTGAACCGACTGTCCAGGTATTGACCACAACGCAGTTGTGTGCATCTGTAATAGTAACAGTATACGTACCAACACAAAGGCCGTTTATTACACTGCCTGTTGTTGCGCCATTGCTCCATACATAACCAAACGGAGCAGTTCCGCCGGTTACGGCTACGCTGATCGAACCGTTGCAGTCGTTTGAACATAAAGTATTGGTAACGGTGCCATTAGCCGCAAGTACGGCGGGCTCACCAATACAATGGGTTCCGATGATTGTGCAAAGATTTGCATCGGTTGCAGTAACCGTATAGCAGCCTGCAATCAAGCCTAAGATATTCTGGGTGGTTTGGCCATTGCTCCACACATAAGTGAAAGGTCCGGTACCTCCGCTGGCTCCAGCCCACATGGTGCCGGTATTGCCACCGAAACACAATACATCTGAAGATTCGAAGCTAACCGTAAGGGGGTAAAGAGGTTGCCCAACATACCAGCTGTCGATCGCTTTACAATTGTTCGCATCCGACACGGTAACAGTATATGTTCCCATAGCCAATCCACTGATGTCTTGAATGGTTTGACCATTGCTCCACATATAAGTATAAGGTGTGGTGCCATTGGCAGGGGTAATGTCGATTGAGCCGCTATTGCCTCCGTTGCATGAAACGCCGGTAACAACGCCGGTAACCGAAACGGCATATACCGGTTGTGTTATTACGTAAGTGGTTGCAGCAGACGTACAAAGATTGCCGTCAGTTACTGTCACAGTATAAGACCCTGCAACTAACCCGGTAAGATCCTGGGTGGTGGCTCCATTGCTCCATAAATAGGAATAAGGAATTTTTCCTCCGGCAACGGTGATATCGATGGCGCCGGTACTCCCGCCGAAACATAAAACAGGAGTAATAGTTCCCGTGATAACGATCGGTGCAAGCACGGTAACGGTAACTCTACCTCCAAAGAAACCTCCCGGGGGCGGTGCAAATTGGATTGAAAGGTAGAATTTGTCAGTTGCATAACCTACATCACCAGCATTGATTACAGGATCTCGCAGACTTGAGGTCCATGAACCGCTGAAGTTCTCCCAATGGAATGTAGCGTCGGGGTTGTTACAGCCCTGTGTGAAATTACATAAAAGCTCAATTGGCTCTCCGTAACACAAGGGTGTTTTAACGACTGTTTGTGATCTGACATTGTACGACAATGCCAGCATGAAGAATATTAAGACTGGTAGGAGCCTTAACAACTTCATCGTTGTCTTCAGGTAAAGTGTTTTCATAATTAACTGATTAGTTTAAACTAGATTTGTTTATAAATGGGTAAATATATTGGGGTTGATTAATTTCAATGATGAAATTATTTTTAACGTCGCTACGGCGGAGGCTCGAGAAGGATGTATATTTTGGCTGTTTGCATGGCTTTGAATTTTAATTTGTGAATAATAATTTTCGTTACATAAAAAGAGAATTTAGCAAATGCCTAATAATTAACTCTTTCAATAATTAATTGTTAGAGTAATTACATAACATGCTGGAAATCTGTTTTTTTCGTTGCTAGTTTTTATTTTAAATCATTTTAAACAATGAACGAAAGTAGAAAAAAAAATTACAAAATAACCTCGTGGCGGAAAGAAAATTTGCATTCTTTTGAGATTGTGGTCATTTGTTGACCATAATCCTGTATATTTGCCGGTATTAACCTTTAAACATAACCTTCTGCCTTGATTGGATTTGTTTTTTTCACAATCTGTCCAAAGATATAACCAAATTCGGTCTATTATCCAAATGTTAAGTTAATAAATGTTAAATTTACAAAAATATGGAAAATTACCTGCACGGCACCGGCAAAATCAGCCTCATGATTGCGGAGAGTCAAACTATCATCCTGCATGCGCTTATATCGCTTATTGAATCGCTTGGTGAAATTGAAATTACGGGGACTGCTTCAGACGGACTGGAGTTGCTTAAAAAGCTTGAAGTCAACAAGCCGGATATTATTTTACTGGATGTTAAAAAGCCCGGCTTGACCGCGCTCGAAGTTGCGCGGATTATCGATGAGAAAATGCCATGGGTGAAAATCATATCTCTGGCCAGTCATAATCATCCTATATTCATTAAAGAGATGTTAAAACTCGGTGCAAAGGGTTTTTTATCGAAGAATTGCACGGTAGAAGAACTCCATGAGGCAATTAAACGGGTATACGATGGGAAAACCTATTTTTGCAGTTTATGCTCAAGGATAATCCTCCGCGACTATAGTTCTGAAGAGGTGACAGGAACTGTTGATATCCGGACCATTACTTCCAGAGAGATTGAAATCATCGGATACTTGTCTGAAGGCTTTTCCACCAAGGAGATATCTGATAAATTGTTTATCAGCAGTAAAACGGTTGAAAGGCATAAGTCAAATTTATTTAAAAAGATGGGATTACGCAATACAGCACAGTTGGTAAAAGTTGCAGTTGAAAATGGTTTATTAATTCTCTGAATCCGATATGAAGCCTAATTTAAACCACAGGAGCAAGGACAAAAGTTCAAGGAGACCTGCAATCAATACTTCAGTCCGTACCGGGGCCGGAAACAAAATGATGTATGAGAATGAAGCATTCCTTGTTCTCTTCTTCCTCACAGCAACTATTGCCTGCTACCTGCCTTCGCTTGGCAATGATTTTATCTTTACCTGGGACGACAGTTCCTATATAACAGATAATCCAATGATCAAAACCCTCTCGCCTGAGTCCGTCAGGCTGATGTTCTCCTCGCAGGTGGGAGGGACCTACGTGCCTTTGCCATTACTTTCGTATGCAATTGAATACCAATTGTGGGGGCTCGACCCGTTGCCGTTCCACGTGACCAACCTCATGCTTCACCTTGCATGTACCTTTCTGGTATTCAGGATCCTTCGGATATTGAATCTCAAGATCATGTTTGCAGCAGCGGCAGCGATGATCTATGGAATTCACCCGATGGGTGTCGAGTCTGTTGCATGGGTAACAGAACGGAAAGATCTGCTTTACGGAGTGTTTTATTTAGCTTCTTTGTTGTTATATATATATTATGTAAAGGCAACGACGAAAAAAGCATTGTTGTTTATTTCAAGCCTGGGTTTGTTCATCCTGGCGCTTTTTTCAAAGATACAGGCGGTTTCATTACCGTTGGTGCTTTTACTTGTCGATTATTATTGCAACCGGACAGACTGGCGAAAGTTGATTGTTGAAAAATCTCCTTTCTTTATGCTCTCCCTGATATTCGGTATTGTCGGCATTTTTGTACTAAAGAGTGTAGGAGCGTTGAAAATTAACGAATTATACACCCTGTCCGAACGGCTGTTTTTCGGGATATACACCCTGAGCGCCTATTTCCTGAAATTTTTCTTTCCATTAACCCTGAGTGCTTTCTATCCGTATCCGGTTACCAGTGGAAACGCCCTGCCTCTAATATATTACCTGAGCCCTCTTTTTATTATTCTTATTGGTTTTATGGTCTACCGCACCGTAGGAAAAACAAAGGCAGTTGTTTTCGGATCTCTTTTTTTCCTTTTCTCCGTGTTTTTCATGCTCCAGATTTTCGGGGCTGGTCAGGGGTTCCTGGCCGACCGGTATGTAAAAGTTCCATACCTCGGCCTGGTATTTATTGCAGGATGGGGCATGGAGGCATTGCAGGGGAGATTGAAGTACGGCAAACCGCTCATCCTGCTGGTATTTGCCGGCTTCAGTATTTATTTTATGACATTAACTTATCAACGATGCGGGGTGTGGAAAAACGGGGAAACACTATGGACAGATGTTATTGTGAAATACCCGGGAAGGGACTCACGTCCCTATGCCTGCAGGGGCTTATATTTCCGGACAGAAAAGGATAATGACCGGGCCCTTTCCGACTTTAATACATCATTGGCCCTCGATCACGGTAACTCAGAGATTATGCTGATGCGAGGGAACATATATTTTGACAAGGGGAGAGATGATTCGGCTTATGCAGATTACTCACGGGTTGTCAAGATTAAAATGGACAACTCCTTGGCATTGGGAAACCTTGGGGCAATATATGTACGAAGGAACCAACCCGATTCGGCGGTCTATTTCCTCAGCAAGGCCATCCGGCTCGATTCCAGTGTGGCGGTTTCGTATGCCAACCGTGCAGTTGCATATGGCGGGTTGGGTAAAACAGAGGAGTCGATTGCTGATTTCAAACACTACCTGGCCATCCAACCGGGCGACGAACGGGTTTTAACCAGTATAGGCATTGCATGCCAGCGCCTGAGACGCTACAGCGAGAGCATTGATTGGTTTGATAAGGCAATTGCGCGGAAACCCGGTTTCCCGAATTACTATTTTTTCAGGTCTCAATCGCACAAATCGATGGGCAACCGGGCAAGGTCCCTTGCCGACGCACTTAAAGCCAGGGAGCTTGGGGCGCAAGTTCCTGCAGAATATATCAACTCCCTCAGATGATGAAAAAAAAGTATATTTACCTATTCGTTTTTCTGTTTGGGTCAGGCGTTTACCTGAATACCATTCCCAACAGGTATGCCTATGATGATTTCAGTATCGCAGAGGGCAATAAATTTACCAGGCAGGGGCTGACAGGGATATTCAGCCATTTGTTCAATGACAGTTTTACGGGTTTTACCGGCCAGAAAAATCTTTTCAGGGGCGGACGCTACCGTCCGCTCTCATTGGTCACCTTCAGCATCGAATACCAGTTTTTCGGACTCAACCCGCATGTCAGCCATTTTGTGAATGTAATCCTTTACGGGCTGATTTGCATGGTGCTTTTAAAGATACTTGCATCCTTATTCCAGGAAAAGCTAATCTTCAAAAAACCACGGGACTACTTTGTCAGCCTGTCATTGATGTCGGTGCTGCTCTTTGCGGTGCACCCGATCCACACCGAAGTCGTGGCGAACATCAAGGGGCGTGATGAACTGATGGCGCTTCTTTTTGGCCTGCTGGCCTGGAATTCAATGTTGAAATATGCCGACACAGCAAAATATGGAAGTGTTATATCAGGGGGATGCTACTTTTTCCTGGCGCTCCTGTCGAAAGAGAGCGCAGCGCCCTTTCTCGCCCTGATCCCTATTTCATTGTATTGTTTCAGGAACCAGGCGACATTCCGGAAATCGGCTCTGTTTGCATCATTAACCCTGCTTACAGGTTTTGCTGTGTTTATCATTATCCGGCAAAGTGTGCTTGGGTGGGGTGCAGGGCCGGCGGTTGCCGATAATATTCTGAACAACTCCTTTATGTATGCCGCGGGTCTCTCGGAGCGATACGGAACAACCTTTTATACTTTATGGCTTTACCTGAAGCTGTTGTTGTTTCCGCATCCTCTTACCATTGATTATTATCCGTTCTACATACCATATGTAGGGCTCTCTGATGTGCGTTCAATCCTGCCTGTAACACTATATGCACTTCTGGTGGTGACATCGCTGGTTCTGACGTTCCGAAAAAATGTTGCCGGTTTCGGACTACTTTTTTACCTGGTGGCGCTTTTCCCGGTTTCAAATCTTCTGTTTATTGTCGGGCCATTTATGGGTGAACGGCTGGTGTTTATTCCATCTCTGGGTTTTATTGTCGCTCTGGCCTGTACCTTGATCCTGATTGCTGAAAGAGCCCGCAGGCCGCAGGTGCTCCCTTATGTATTTATCCTGCTGTTGACATTGTATTCCGTAAAAACCATTTCCCGGAACTTTGATTGGAAGGACAGCTTTACACTATATACAACGGATGTGAAGACCTCTGTGAACAGTGCCATTATTACCAAAGGAGCAGGGCATGAATTGCTGTTAAAGGCTGAAGCCAGCAGCGACCCTGCCGAAAAGCAGCTGTATGCCCGCAAGGCAATTCCTTACCTGGAGCAGGCTGCGAAACTGAATAAATCAACCACAGAGACCTTCCTTCTCGGGAATGCCTATTACGAAAATGGAGAATATGAAAAGGCGCTTCACCAATACATTGAAACGCTGAAATTAAGCAGCGACTATGACAAGGCATTTCTTAATTATTATATCGCTGTAAACCGCCTGAAATCTCCGGCCGTGAAAATAGGTTATTATGATCTGCTGATCAGAACAGCAGGAAGGAAGTATGAAGCCTATTATCAGAAAGGATTGGTTTTCGGCAAGGAGATGAACATGCCCGATTCTTCTATTGCTAATCTGGTTAAAGCCAGTGAGATAGATAGTACGAAAGTTGATTGCCTAAGCGACCTGGGTGTTGCGCTGGCTATAAAGGGAAACCTCAGCCGATCGGCACATTACCTGGAAAAAGCGCTCACAATCAGGCCGGATGATAAGCGGATCAGGCAGAATTTGGCGGCATTGTATTTCAACATGGGAAATCATGCCAGGGCAAAAGAACTCTCAGGGATGAGGTAAATCCCTGTAAAAGATGCTGTTCGCACCGCTCCTGACTTCGACAATGCGCCACCCTAAAAGTTTTTCCAAAAATTCTCATCAAACAATTGGGCGATTGATTTGTGCCTTTGGGTCAAAAGCATTGTTTGTGTCATTGTGTTGCCGCTCTTGGGCAGTTTTATTTTTATGGTCGTGATTGTTTTTGCGATATCTAAAACCTTATCGACACTCATGGTTATATTGCTAATCTTCAGCACTCTTTCAAGTTCTTTGTAAACCTTATATGCCACAAAACAGAGGCATACATGGGCTTCGATCCTTCTTGGGGTAAAATGGAACATCGGCCTCATTTCAAGCGTGCCCTTGGTGATCCTAAACGCCCGTTCGATCGACCACAAGCCACTGTACTGCTCATATACCTCTTTTGCGGGCAAATCGGTATTGGTCAGGTATCCTTTGAGGCCATCCCATTGTTCGTCTTGTTTGATCTTTTCCTGGTTTATGCAAACCCTGACATTGTCCGATATTTCCAGGAACTTGTTGTACCCGCGTTTGTTGATGTTTTCTTTGGTAATATTGCCGCTCCGGTAGGCCTTCTCAAGCCTTTTTACGCCTTTTTCCCTGTTGTACCTGTCCTTTCGGGCCCTTTTGTCAGAGTACCCCACGATGAGTCTTACCAGTCCTTTCTGGGTTTCGTTAAATACCCCATCCTGCTTTGCCAATGATATTGCCCATGTTCTTATCTCATTGCTCTCGTTTTTTATCCTTGCCCCGATAATGTATTTGTAATTGCCCGATTCAAGCATGGCTATGTTGCTTTGGCTCATCAGTCCGGAATCGGCCACAACGATGAAATCATCCAAATTGAACCGCTGCACAAAATCCTCCACCACAGGGAGCATGGTGCGCCCTTCGTACTGAGAACCATTGAACACCGAATAGGAAAGCGGATAGCCATCCTTGCTGACCAGTAAGCCCAGGACTACTTGTGGCTGGCTGTGTTTACCGTCTTTTGAAAAGCCCGTTTCTCTGAGTTCATCGCCATAATCCGCCTCAAAATAAAGGGTGGTAACGTCATAAAACAAAAGCCCGATCTTCCCTCCCAGTATCCGCCGGGTGTGCTCAACGCTGATCTGTTGTATCTTTTCTTGTTGCGTATCGTATAGCTTGTCAAGATACCGGTAGATCCGGTGCAACTGTGCATCTTCATCAAAGTGTGATTTGAGGTATTCGACCGTTGCAGACTTGCTCATCGGCTGGCTCAACCGGGTGATGACCAGCTGCCGGAAAATATCGTCTTGGATAGCATCAAACCCTGTCAACCTGAATACGTTGTTCAGCACTAACTGGACACCGTTGAGCAGGATATTCTCAATATTTGAGAACAAATAATCTGTAACCTGCCTTTCTTCAAGGACTTTATCATGTGCTTCGAAAATATCCTGTTCTCCTAAATGGCTGGATATCCATCGCTTGCCTTGCAGGTACAAGGTGTCTAGCACAAAGGGGTCATTGGTGGTCCCAATTGTTTTCATTTCTAGGTAAGCACCTTTGCATTTTTCCACAACAACAATACTGGTAGTGCCTGAACGGTTTTTCTTTTTGCGTATAAACATGCGCTAATGTACGCCCTTTAAGGATTGCGCCACCCAAAATGGTGGCGCAATTTTCGCAATTGATTATTTGTCTGCTACTTACAAAATCAATTTATAATAAGTGTCGAAGTCAGGAAAGAACTCTCAGGGATGAGGTAAATCCCTGTAAAAGATGCTGTTCGCACCGCTGCAGATTATCTAATTTGCCGTGCCATGATCTGCCGGGTGATCTGGATGTTTTGAAGGATCTGCTGGTCGGTAGGGTCCAGTTGCCGGGCTCTGGAAAAAATATCCAGGGCCTTGTCGTATTCGCCTTTCATGCTGTAAACAATGCCGAGATCCTTGTATACAGGGAGATTCCCTGGATTAAGGGTGATTGAACGTTCGAGGAAGAAGCATGCTGAGTCGGGATTTCCTTTGAACTGTCCGTAAAGCTTTCCAAGGCTGTAGTTCACATCGGCATTGTCGGGGTTTATCGTATAGAGGTGTTTTAAGACGGACAACTTGTAAGCCAATTCCGTTCTGCTGTCAAGAGATCCCATTACCTGTAGTGTGTTTGAAAAAGCATTGTTGTTGTAAGGGTCAAACTCCAGCACTTTCATGTATTGTGCGATTGCCGGCTTATATTCTTTCTTATACAACGTAAGGCCATTGCCATACAAGAGCAGCCCATTGCTGGTTTTTGGATAAATGCTGATTGCTTTTTCAAGATATTTGAGCGACAGTTCGTAATATTCGGCTTTTTTTACCGGGTCGGCCTCCTGTCCTGCCATTTTCTGGTAATCTCCTCCAGCTGAAACATTACATTTCAAACTATTTTCCGAAACCTGAACATCGGTTGTGAACAAAGTGAAATTATCTTTCCATACCCGGTTCCTGGTATAGGTTCGAAGGCTGAACAACACCAATACCAATAACAAAAACCCGGTTGCAAGTTTTTTATAAACAGACTCATTTTTCATGGCAAGGGGGAGTTTATCTGTGATCAAACTGGCCATGACCAGTGCAAACCCCAGCGACGGCATATAGATAAACCGCTCATTCATGAAGGTTCCGACTGAAAACAGCAGATTTGAAACAATGAATAAGGTTAGCAGGTAAAATAAAATTCCATAGGCGATGATCTCCTTCGCTTTGAGCCTGATGAACGCATAAATGGTCAGACAGGTATATAAAATAAGAGGTAAAATCGCTCTCCAGTCCGTGATGGGTACCAGGGGAATATGGTAAGGGTAGTAGTCATGTGTAAGCGGATGGGGAAAAAACAACAGTTTTATATAAAGCCCGAGCGTATAAAGGATCGTTCCAAATTTTTCGCCCGGGGTCGCGTCGAGAAATGGATTGTTTAACAACTCTTTAGGCAGTTCACCTGAGTTTAGGTAACCAAGCACAAGGAACCTGATAAATACAAAGATCACTGCGGTAAGCAGGAATGAGAGCGCAACGGCGATATTTTTTTTAAGGGGAACTTTTGTAAAAAAATAGATTGTGAGGGGCACCATGACTGCAAACATGATCGCATTCTCTTTCGACAGCATACCCAGCAGAAAAGAGGCATTGGCGATAAGTAGCAGTACCGGCTTACGTTTTTCAAAATATTGCATCGTCAACCATAAAGTTACCAGGGGGAAGACAAGTGCTAAAATTTCATCGCGACCTTTGATATTTGCCACCACTTCGGTGTGAACCGGGTGTGCCATGAAAATGAGGGTGGCGATGAACGGAATTCCCAGGTGCCATGGTTTGCCAGGTGGAATTTTAATGAGCCGGGAAAAAATGAGGTAGATCAAAATACCCGTAAGGCCATAAAGAAGCACGTTGATAAAATGGCTGAAAAAAGGGTTAAGCCCGCCAACCAAGGCGTATTCAACGGCAAAAGATGCGATGGACAACGGCCTGTACCGGCCACCGGCGACCAGTTTTTTCTCCATCCCGAAAAAACCGGTAAATGAGTCATAACTGAAAATTTCTTTTATTCCAAGGAGCCCTTTTTTGGTGAATGCATTGTCCTTGATCACGATCAGGTCATCCAGCGTATAATCATGCGTGAGGGTGTTGCCATAGAGGAGAAACGCAAAAATAAATATCAGCAGATGCGGCAGATATTTCATTGTTGGGCTGATTGATACAGGGGTTTTTATCGCGGCCATCCTATTTTGGTTTGTATATTGGCAGTGAGACCAGTCCGGCTTTTTGCAGGAGATATCCAAAAGATGTCCTGAGAACGCCAAGCCCGTATTTAATGCTGCGTTTCAGGTTTATCGATGAGGCTTCTTCAAAATATTTTGTCGGACAGGTTATTTCTGCGATTTCAAACCCGGCAAAGAAGATCTGGGAGATCATCTGGTTGTCGAAGACAAAGTCGTCGGAATTGGCCTGGTAGTTGACTTTTTCAAGAACTTCGCGTGAAAACGCACGGTAACCTGAATGGTATTCAGATAATTTCTGATTGATCAGCAGGTTTTGCACCCAGGTCAGAAACCGGTTGGCGATATATTTGTACAAAGGCATACCCCCTTTGAGTGCACCTTTTCCGAGGATCCTGGATGCAATTACCACTGGGTAAAGTCCGCTTGCGATCATGTAGGCCATTGAGGGAATCAGCTTTGGGGTATACTGGTAATCGGGATGCAACATGATGACAATGTCGCCCTCAAGTTCAAGTGCTGTGTTGTAACAAGTCTTTTGATTGCCTCCATAGCCTTTGTTCCTGTCATGTCGTATCAGGTTTTTAACATGCAGTGAGCTTGCCACTTCAATGGTGTTGTCGGTGCTGGCATCATCTACCACAACATATTCATCCACCAGGTCGAACGGGATCTCGGCAATGGTTTGGGCAATGGTTTTTCCGGCATTATAAGCCGGAAGAACTACGATAATTTTTTTTCCTAACAACATAGGTTTCGGCTGCGGATTAAACATTGAGGGTGAACCTGATCGGTTTCAAGTTCACCCTACCTGTAAATAATTATTGTTTTTGTGGAGCTGGAGGGATTCGAACCCTCGTCCAAACAGGTAGCAAAAATGCTTTCTACATGCTTAGCCGCTGGTTAATTGTCGGGAGCCGGCCGGTCAGTGGCAAACCTACCTGATCCTTAGTTCCTGTTATTTTACCTGTTCAGCGGAACGATGACCAGGCTATCCCAACATTTGCGATGCCTCGTCCGGAACACCGTCGGGAGAGGTTTTCCGGGAGACAAGACGCGCTTAATTTCTAAAATTAAGCAGCAAGTCTGTAAGAATAATTGTCGCCAGTTAATGGCTATGTGAACTGACTTTTTACGAGGCCTGCTCACGAACACTCGGCATGCTTACAATCCCACTTCCCTGCTGTCAAAACCGGTCAGCCCCAGAAATGAATGCAAAGATACAAAAATGAATGATGAATTAAAAATGTCATTCTGCATGCTATTCCTCCGGGAAATTCAGGATGGTTTTCACAAAAAGCGAGATATCGTACTTGGTATGAAGGATATGGTAAAGTTCGGCCATGATTGGAAAATTGTCTTCAACGCACAGGTCCATTGAAATTTGCTCATAAAAGACATTCACAGCGGTTTTTCCTTCCAGGACGAGTTCATTCGAAACGTGCTCTGTGAAAAATCCCTTACCGATGAGCAGTCCGAACGTACGGTTGCGACTGAGATCATTGAGGGCCGTAAGGGTAAAATCGCCATATCCGCAATAGTTGAACAAGGTGCTTTCCCGGCCACCGAAATGCAGCAGCACTTTGCGCATTTCCCGAAAAGCTTTGGTAAGAATGAGGAAGCGGAGGTTTGGCGAATTGAACTGGGCATCGACGATACCCAGAACGACGGCATAGATATTCTTAAGAATGCTGAGTATCTCCACGCCTCTTATATCATCCGAGTAGTCAAGGTGAATGTTGGTGCCTTCAAATACATTCCTGATTTTTGTATTGTGGTCCGGGTTTTCGCACCCGAGTGTGAACCCGGTAGGAAGGCGATTGATGATTTCACGGGCAAAACTCGGGCCTTTCATGGTGCATAAGGGGTTAGGAAATCCCTCCCTCAGGCATTCCATAATCGTTTTGTTTTCATATCCGAAGCCTTTGGCAAGGTTAACCAGCACAGCGCGGGGAGGCAGACTTGTCTGTATTTTAGTCAGGAAATCTATCATTGACACTGAAGGAATGGCCAGAAAGATGATGCTGCAGTTTTCAAGCATTTTTTCATCTGCAGTGGCAACGAGACTCGGGTGCAGGTGAAGGGTGGGGAAATACTTCGAGTTGATATGGGTCAGGTTAATATCTTTCACCACCTCAGATTCGATGGAATGGAGCAGGATTTTTTCCCGGCCTGCTTCTGCAAGTATGTTTCCCAGTGCAGTTCCGATGGTTCCGGCCCCAATCAGGGCCGTTTTATATAGTTGGTTTTCCATGTGTTACTTATCTTGTAATGTTGAAAACAGGATCCGGAAGCAGGCACCATTATTGCCCGAAACCTCAAGTTTTGCTTCGATCTGCTCCACCAGAATCCCGACTATCTGCGACCCCATGGTCTGGGTTGAATGCATGGTGAAATCCTGGGGCAATCCAATCCCGTCGTCACAAATCTCAATGCAGAATCGATCCTCATACTCCGGACGAAGCCTGACCCAGATATTTCCTGTTTTATCACCCGGGAAGGCATATTTGTAAGCATTTGTTATGAGTTCATTCATAATCAGCCCGAGGGGCAATGCCATTTCTATGTTTACTTTGCACGGATAAATTTCAGTCTGAAGGCGGATCCGGCTGTTGTCGAACGAACTTGAAATTATCAGGGCCAGGTGATGCAGATAATTGTTGAACGGAATGGTGTTGATTTCCTGCGTCTGGTATAGTTGTTCATGCACCAGCGACATGGTGCGGACCCGCAATTGGAGGTCGGTAAGCGAGCGGCTGAGTTCACTGTCGGCCGACTGGTCGCGCTGCATATTCATCAGGCTTATCAGAATGGCAAAATTGTTTTTAACGCGGTTATGAATTTCGCGGAGCAGGTACTCTTTTTGCCTTGAATTTTCCGACAACTCTTCTTCATGTTTCATGTGCTCTGAGATATCGCGCACCACGGTGATGAGGTTTTTAACCTCGTGTATAAGCGGGTCGAGAATCGGATTGATGCTGGCTTCAACCCAGAAAGTTGAACAATCTTTCCGAAGTGCTTTGTAGGTAAAACGCGTTGAGTTCTTTGACCGGAACATCTCGAGAAGACGCTGGTTTACTGTGATGTGATAGGCAGGATCGACCAATTCCAACGGCGTGTGCATGCGAAGGATCTCCTGGGCGGTGTAGCCATATAATTTTTCGCAAGAGGGGCTGATATATAACCTTCTCAACCCGATGTCCATCAATGAAATCACATCCACTGTGTTTTCAGCGAGAACACGATGTAATTCCTTGCTCCTGTTCAGTCTGCCTTCCGCTTCAATGCGTATGCTGATTTCGCGGGAAAGGCGCTCATTTAACTCGATCAACTCATTTTTACGCTTGCGGTTTTTGCGGGCTACTGCCTCCACAATCAGTATCAAAGCAAGCATGATGATAAATACGATCTCAAATAGAAATATCTGTATCCGGCGATTTCGGATATGAAGATCCTGAATTACTATTTCCTGGTTCAGCAGTTCATTTTGCGCCTCGGTGGCCCTGATGGTACGGTTTGCTTCGAGGATTAAAATGTCGGCGTTGTTGGCCTCCAGGCTCATTTTATTGAAATACTCGTTTCGGCTGATGTAGTATTGAAGAGCATCGGCATATTTCTTTTCCGCTTTGGCGAATTCAAAGAGCTGCCGGTAGATGGGTTCCAACAGGTCGATTTTCCCGATTTGTTCGGCGAGTTTAAGCGATTTCTGCAGGTAATAGCGGGCGGAATCTTTTCTGCCCAGCAGCCAATAGGCCTCCCCGACATTCATATAGGATGAAGCAACCAGGTGGACAGGACCATTGTACTCCCTGATCCGCAGAGCCATGAGGTTATATTTCAGGTTCAGGAAATTATTGTTACGGACCTGGTAAACGTGAGCGAGGCGCGTATAAAGGATGGAAATTCCGACAGCGTAAGTACCGGGAGGCAGACAGGCAATTGCCAGCATGTAGTTGTACTCAGCCTTGGCATACATTTTTTTTTGCATGAAAGCATCGCCTAATAATCTAAGCGTTGAACTTTCCAGATCAGGTATTCCGGCTTTATAACTATATGGCAATGCGAGGAATCCAAAGCGGATTGCAAGATCATTTTCCTTTTTAGCGAGGTAATATTTTGCCCAAGTGAGGTTTACATTGACATGAGTGGCCGGGTCGTCTGATTTTTTTGCCAGTCTGGTTAGCATGACAAGATATTTTTCGGCAAGATCAAAATCCTTTATCTTCAGAAAAAACTGGGTGAGCCGGCAATAATTGATCACCATGTTCTTCACGTCTTTTTCTTTCTCGTAAATTTCAATGATTTTAAAATACAAATCGAGTGTCTTTAAATACTCTCCCTGGGTTTGGTAAAAGGTTGCCAGGCATGAGAGTGCAGTAATCTGCCCGGCAATGTAATTTATGTGTACTGATATTTCAAGGGCCCGGCTGGCAGAAGATTTTGCAAGGGCTGTATCAGAAGCCATGGACATTTCAGCAAGCCTGTTCAGGGAGTCCACAGCAAGGATTCGATAAATATTTTCATTGCTTTCGCGTATCTCGGCCGGAAATGCAATCATTGAAGAAAGGACTATGATCAACAAAAGCCCTGGAATTTTCATCTTTCGTTTTTACGGTAAATCCCGATCAGGTAGCCACTCCAGAATTTCGAATTGAACTTGCGGAGAAACTGCATCCGGAATGAGAATAAAAACATCAATACCCTTGTGAAAAAGTAAACTGTTCTGTTGAAGGTAGTTTTAACTTCGAGTTTTTTCATATTGAGTGGTTCGAACCCCCCGATATATCCTGTAAACACTGGTTTTAATAAAAATTCTTCCTCGAATATCCTCCAGTTGCCGATATCCATGATATCCATGTTATGGGTTTGTTCGATGGATGGTGCCAACCTTTTCAGTACAGGCCGGTAAATGCCTGCATAATTTGGGACCCCAAGCAGCAGGATTCCTCCGGGCTTAAGCAAGTCAAGGTGTTTTGCCACCACCTTTACCGGGTCGTCAAAATGTTCGATAAATCCAAGTGAAAATACAATATCAAATTTTGGAAGATCCGAATTATCTGAAAACAGATCGCGCTCAAAAACCTCAACCGGGTATCCGGCTTTCGAAAAGGTTTCGAGGGTTTGCTCGTTCCCGATCCGGGAATAATCAAGTGAATAGGCCTTGTAATCAAAGCGCCGGGTGAGATACAGCAGGTACTCACCTAAGGCACCGCCCACCTCCAGGATGGTCAGCCCTTTTTCGGCCGGGAGATAATGATCAAATGCTTTTAAAATTTCCCTGATCAGCAGGCTTGTCTTCTTACCGCCCTGATGCCCCGGTTTCCCTTCCCAATATTCCTCCCAGAAGTTCTGGCCCGTAAGCTTGTTTTCTTTCATTGGTAAATGGTCCTTAATTGCAGGTAAGTCTGAATTCATAGCAAAAATAGAAAATAATCTTAATTTTGTTGCGGCGATAGATGAAAACAATGCCAAAATTTTTCAACCCGGATTAAATAAATACCATGAAAGCGGTTATTCTGGCTGGCGGGAAAGGCACGAGGTTAAAACCATACACAACGGTAATTCCGAAACCGCTCGTACCGGTAGGAGAAAAAGCCATTCTTGAAATACTGATCACCCGGCTGAAACACGCCGGGGTTGACGAGGTTTATATCTGCCTGAATCATTTTGCCGAAATAATCATGGCCTTTTTTGGTGATGGAAGCCGTTTTGGCCTGAAAATAAACTATTCACTTGAAGATGAACCGCTGGGTACC
>JBBQUQ010000069.1:0-18470 GCA_038212325.1 Bacteroidales bacterium | reverse complement strand
ATCATTGTTGCACATAATTTTGGAGATGTAAGGAAGGATAGCAAACAACTGGATATCGTACCCAGCCTTGCCGCGCGGGTAAAACATAAACTTGGAATAAAAAATCCCGATACAGTGGCATATGATTTGCCTTTTGGCTGTCCGGGCTGGTTGCAGGCGATGATCCAGGCCGACTATTATATTAAATCAGGGGATGCATGGAAAATATTGGTTATCGGCGCGGAAGTTTTATCAAGGGTTTCCGACCCGCACGATAGGGATAGCATGCTCTATTCTGATGGGGCGGGAGCAGCAGTGCTGGAGGCCAGGACAAGTGACACTCCGGTAGGAATCCTTGCACATAAAACCAGGTCAGATACCTTTTTATATTCAAAAATGCTTTATATGGGTAGGTCAAACAAGCCTTCCGAAGGTGATGATAACGACCTGTTTTTGAAAATGAATGGCAGGAAACTTTATCAATATGCGCTTGAAACAGTTCCCCAGGCGATGAAGAGTTGCCTCGACAAGAGTAATATTCACATTAGTGAAATTAAGAAAGTGCTGATTCATCAGGCCAATGGAAAAATGGATGATGCGATCTTAAAGAGGTTTTATGACCTTTTTGATGTCGTTGACATACCGGAGAATATCATGCCGATGACCATCTCATGGCTGGGTAATTCATCAGTAGCAACGATTCCGACACTGCTCGATCTCATCTTAAAGGATAAGTTGGCGCCACATAAAATAAGCAAAGGCGATGCGGTACTCTTAGCCTCTGTCGGGGCAGGGATGAATATCAATGCAATGATTTACAGATTTTAACCCGGTGTTCCCTGCGTATGAATTTGTTTCGAAGTTATGACTGCCTAAGGTTTAGTCAGTTTTCTGAGGGCTAATTTTATCCCGATGAATGGATTTTCAATGGCAATTTTCAGTGGGGTCCCATTGGCGTATTTGTCGAAAGTAATGATGGCCGGATCGGCAATGGTTGATTTACCAGATGTTTTGAACAACGTATCGCCTGCAGGTGAATAGGTTTGCCAGGTGCTGTACTTTCCGGCGTTTCCTGATACAACGAGGTTATTGGTTTCGCCCTGTCGGTAGATTTTTTCATTTCTCATTGGGCCGTTCCACAACAGCAATCTGAAATTGGTTTCTAAAATTTTCATCAGCGTCTTCTTATTCAGAGAAGCGAAGCAGGAAACTACCTTGAAGGTGTCAGCATTCATTTCAAGGTCGAAAAATGTCATGCCAACCTCGTTGACAAAGACAATCCTGAAGACGCCCGGGCTCTCCAGGCTGCCGTCCATGGCAGTGACCAGGGAAGGTGTTATGGAATCCATTCTTTTAATTACCAGAAGTCCGGTAAGATGGTGCTTTTTTATGTCGAGCGTGGCCTTGAAAAGATGGCTGGTGGTGGGTGGAACATAACGCGTAATGCGTGACGCATTAAGCATTTGGTGCGACGTGTCACGCGTTACGTGTGACGGTTTTATCGTCGTACAGCCTGCAATCAGGAGTGCAACCAGGCTAATTAACCAAAAACTTCTCATCGGCAATGGGTTGGTTAAGTATTTTGGATGTGAAGGTAATCCTGGTAAAATCGCCACCTAACTCATTCATATCCAGCCTGTTAACCGTAAAATCATTTCGATCGAACCATATGACAATTTCGGTAAGCGACTCCCTGAGTTGGGGCGTAATTGTTTGCAGCTTTACAACCCATGAACCCGTATTTTCAAAAAAAGTAGCTTTAAAGCTCTTCTCGTCATGGAGCAATGTTCCCTGGATGCTTCCCAGGATTATCCGGTTGATCTCACTGAAGACCTTGTTTGACTTTACATCGACCTGGCTTACTTTGGCTTCATCCTTGATAGAGACCTTGTCATTTTTAATGACGATAATGTATGAAAATGGCTGTAAATATTCCCAGCGGAGCATTTTCTCTTTTTTTAAATAGAATTTTCCGCTCGACAGGATTTTTTCCGAGATCATGCTCATCACTTTTTCCTGGGAAAAATTACATGAAATGGTCCGGGTATTGTCAGCCACCTCCTGCACATGACGTTTCAACGACTTGATGGATGCCTCGTCCATCGGCCGGTTCTGAGATAAAACCTGGCACGATGCTACCGACAAAAGGAATACCGTTAAGAATTGCAAAGCAATGGCATGACCATTGCACAAGCAGTTTCCGCGTTTCATCCGGCGGCACAACCCCGCCGGCTGCGCCCATTTTTGCTTATTATACAGCATAGGCTGGTATTTTCAGGAGTTTATCGAGCGGTACAATCCTGTACCCGGCATTCCCGATCCCTGTAAGCAGTTCATCCAGGTGATGCCCGGTGTATTTTGTATGATCATGCAGCAGGATAACCGATCCCGGTTTCAATTTTCTGAGAATCTTCTGACTGGTTTTTTCGGCTGCCTTGTTCAAAGTGTCAAGGGAGCGGATGTCCCAGCAAATAGCTTTCAGCCGGGTCTTTTGCAAACTTTTGCTTACCATCGGATTGATCACACCGAACGGAGGACGGAAAAATGCGGGCGATTTACCGATTATATTTTCGATCAACTGGTTTGTTTTCAGTAATTCAGCTGCCATCCTTTTTGCAGAAAAGAGATCGAACCAGCCGGAATGTGAAAAAGAATGGTTGCCGATCAGGTGTCCTTCACCAGATAACCTCTTCACCAGCAGTTCATTTCCTTCAATATTTTTTCCTATGAAGAAAAAAGTGGCATACACTTCCTGATTTTTAAGTACTTCAAGAATCAGCGGAGTTTTCACAGGGTCGGGACCATCGTCGAAGGTAATCGACACCCATTTGTCATCCGTAGTTCCGTGGCAGGTCACCGTGTGGTGAAAGTTGGAACAAGGCAGGAAAGCCATGGCGACAGAGATTCCTGCATAAAGGGTGAATAATGAAAAATAGAGCACGGCGGCATGCGTTTGAATAAATCCCCCGGTGGATCTGCTGAAAAAAATGTTCCATAGGTTCAAGTTGAGCAGGACAAGGAAAAAAAGTATGGTCAGTCGGCGGAATGTAAACATTTACGATCGGCTTAGCAGGATGAAAGCATGGTTGTTTTCCCTGAAATGGTTATAAATGAGCACATAACCGAGCTGGTTGCACAGGGCTGTGTTGTTGACCCTGACAACTTCGGGAACTGATTGTGTTTTGATCGCCATCGCTGCAAGCCATGTGGCAAAGGCAGATGCAGTGTGATATTCCCCGCAGAGATGTTTGAAATATGCAACCGGAGTTTCGGGGAAAATTGTTTCATGAAGATGATGATAAACCTGGTCGCCTCGCGGATCTCCGTTCAATCCAAGCACCACCAGGCCAATATCAATGGAAGTCAGGCCAAAGGTGGCAAGGAAAGCATGCAACCGCGTAACGACCGCCGTGTGGGTCATAGGTTTCATGAAGGTGCTCACACCGTTGAGCCTGGCGTAGGTGTTTTCGTTCCTGCGGCTTTCGAGGAAAAAGAAGGAGGCGCCTTCGCCTGCGATTGTGCCACGCTGTCGGTCTTCCAGCAGGTTCAGCGTATGGATGGGCTTCACTTTCCAGTAACCAAGCCGGGAGGTGATGGCAAAGGAACTGGCAGTAAGTTCATCTGAGCCGCCAACCAGTGCATTCCTGAATTCGCCCAACTGCATTTGTGTCATGGCGTCGAGCAGTGCGCTTTCAAATGATGTTCCGCGGTGAACAAAGGTGAAGTTATATCCATGGCACTTGAGCAGCAGGGCGATCTGCCCGGCAACGGTATTGTGCGTACTCTGGATAAACGAGGTGGGGGTAAGGAACTCTTCATTGTTTTTGATCATGGAAGTGAGGAACTTTTCAGTATCTTCCACACATCCCAACCCGGTGCCTGTGATGATTGCCTCAGGCCTAATTTCTTCCGGTTCCCCTCCAAGCGATCCACGTGCAGCATCTTTCATGCATATTTTTGATGCAGCAACGCCCATCCTGATGATGCGTCCCATCCGACGGATAATATCCGCAGGAATAAACTCCTTGTACCCCGGGTCGATGCATCGCAGCTGGCTGGCTTCAAACGAGAGTGGTTCCTCCAGGAAATGGCTGCTGTCGGTCGTTTTCTGCGGCGATACATTGCCCAGGCCGTTGATATATATAGGGGTTTCAGTCATGATTTTTTATATGCAACTTGGTAAACTAACGATTCACGATTTTGACAATATCACCGCCGAATTATTGCCACCAAACCCGAACGAATTGGACAGGACGTTGCGAACCTGTGGGTTCGTTATAACGGTCACTGGCTTGATATGTAACTCCTTCATCGGGGTTGAAAAACCCAGGTTTGGGAATACCACCTGGTGTTGAATCGCCAGGATGGATATGACAGCCTCCACGGCCCCGGCAGCTCCCAGCGTGTGGCCGGTATAGCCTTTGGTGGAACTGAATGGCGGCACACGATCCCCGAAGATGCGCTCCATTGCAACTCCTTCAGAAAGGTCGTTGTTCTGGGTGCCGGTGCCATGCACATTGATGTAATCAATCTCGGAAGGCTGAAGTCCGCTCATGGCAATTGCTTTCGACATGGCCAGAAATGCGCCTGTGCCCTCTGGCGAGGATGCTGTTTGATGATAGGCATCGTTGGCGTTGCCGTAACCCCTCACTTCGGCAAGGATGGTCTTGTTTTCCTTCAGCACGACATCTTCCGATTCAAGCACCAGGAACGCCGCACCTTCTCCCAGCGTGAGTCCTGCACGGTTCTCATCAAAAGGATGGCAGCCGGTTTTATCCAGGATCATCAGGGTATTGAACCCATTGAGGGTGAATCTTGTGACAGAATCAGTACCACCAACAACAGCACGGTCAAGTTGTCCGGTTTTGATCAGGTTTGAACCGAACATCAATGCATTAACAGATGATGAACAGGCCGTGCTTACGGTGGTGACAAACTCGCTGATTCCAAGATGATCTGCAATGCGTTCGGTGCTGTCGCCGCACTCGTGATTCACGATATCAATCATTCGCCCCTTCGCAGGATCGGAGAGGAAGGCCGCGTAAAAATCTTCACTCCGGTCCATGCCGCCCACGGTTGTGGCTGAGACCAGGCCTGTCTTGTGAGTGCTTATATTCCTAATTCCTGCAGATGCAACCGCTTCCTTTGCGGCTTTCATCCCGAGTAAAGCAGTGCGTGTGAATTTTTTTTTGCCGGCATGACCTGCTTCTTCAAGCAATGCCCGTGTGGTCATTTTCACCTCGGCCATTGGAATGATCCCTTTGTGCATGGTCGGGAAAAGGGTGATTTCACCTATTCCTGATTTCTCATCCAGCAGCGATTGCAGGGTTTCCTGTACATTATTCCCGATGGCACAGATGATCCCGATGCCGGTTATATAGACCTTCTTTGACATTATGCTTTTTATCAATTGGACTGCAAAAATAAGAGAATTAAATCAACAAGGAAAATGGAGAATGACGAATACGGGAATGCGGAATATGCGAATAACGAATGAATCAGCAGCCCCGGAGCAGGATAAACGAGTGGTTAATATTCCTGAAATGGTTGTAGATCAAAATGTTTTTTAGTTTTCCGGGGATTACAGGGGTAAGATGCAGAATAGCAGGATAAACCTGGTTTTTCAGGATATTGGCTGCAACGTAAAGTCCGAACCCGGTAGCAGTATGGTACTCGCCGCAAAGGTGTTTGTACCATGCCTGTGCCTTGCCAGGGAAAAATTCATCTGCGAACTGTAGGTATTTGGGATCATTGTTGCAATCTCCGTTTGTGCCAAGAACAACAATGTCGATATCAGACGGCGCAATCCCGTTTTTTTTAAGGAACCCCGGCAAAAAGACTTCCGGGTGGAATGAACCATTGAGGTTGATGCAGGTTGCCACATCTCTCAGCTCTGCATAGGTTGAACTAACCTTTTCCGAGCCAACCACGAAAAATGCTGCCCCTTCGCCTGCGAGGGCCCCGGGTGTTTTGGTATTCAGCAATCCCAGGTTCCTTACCGGCTCCATCTTCCATTGGCCTACCCTGCGGGTGATAAGGAGGTGGTTCATGGTCATTTCATCGATTGCGCCGACAAGCACATTTTCAGCAATTTGCTCTTCCAGTTGCATCAATCCGTCGATGAGGCCGCTTTCGAAAGAGAAGGTACGATGCACGTATGTTGAATTGTAGTTGTGGCACTTCAGTTGAATGGCTACCTGCGAACTTATGGTATTATAGGTTGACTGGATGAACGGTGTTGGGTTCAGGAAATTCTCATCCTTGGTGATCTCGGAAAGAATTTTTTCAGTATCATCAACACTGCCCAGGCCGGTGCCGGTTATGATCGCATCCGGCATTGCACATCCCGAATCGGCAAGGCTGATTTTAGCGGCTGCAATGCCCATTTTTATCAACCTGCTCATCCGGCGCGACTGGATCGGGTCAATATAGGTCCTGTAAACCGGCTCGATGCACTTCAGGTAATCACCAGTATATTCCACAACCTCCGGCAGAAATGTTTTTGTTTCCGCTGTGGGCTGTGGAGAGATGAGGCCGATACCGCTTATGAACCCCATTTGACTTTTCTAAATATCAACGAGGTATCATTCCCTCCGAATCCAAACGAATTCGACATCACGGCATTTACTGGAATATCCGTCACCAGTTTTTCGACAGGGGAGAAGCTGAGTTCCGGAATGCGATCATGAAAGTTCAGGTTTGGCCAGACAAGCTGGTGCTGAAGGCAAAAGATCGATAAAATGGCTTCCGTTGAACCCGCTGCGCTGGTCGTATGCCCGGTGAATGGCTTGGTTGAGCTTACCATCGGGATCCGGAGGCCGAACAGTTTTTCGATGGCCCTGCCTTCCGAAAGGTCATTGTTGTCGGTGCCGGTACCGTGTGCATTTACATAGTCAATCTCTTCCGGTGGCAGCCCGCTCAAGTCGAGTGCCTTTTTCATGGCCAGGTAGGCGCCAATCCCGTCAGGTGACGACGCTGTCTGGTGAAATGCTTCGCATGAGTTGCCCCATCCAACCAATTCGCACAACGGTGCGTTCCCGGTTTTTAACAGGCTCTCCTGCGACTCGAGCACGATATACGCGGCACCTTCACCCAGGTTTATCCCGGCACGGTAAGCGTCAAAAGGTTTGCAAGGTTCCTTATCGAGAATTTTAAGGGCGTTGAACCCGAGCAAGTGAAATTTGGTGAGAGATTCGCAGCCGCCTGCCAGTACACGGTCGAGCCTGCCTGTCCGTATCATCCTGGCCCCGAGCATAATGGAATTGGCAGCCGATGAACATGCTGTACTGATTGTGGTTACGAAATCATGAATACTCAACAGTGCAGCTATTTTTTCAGTGCTGTCGGCGCAATCGTATGAATCGATATAGGAATTGCGCGAATCGTTGGTCAGAAAATCATTGTAATAGAGTTCGCTGCGATCCATACCTCCCACGGTGGTCGCGGAGATCAGGCCGGTTTTCAGTTCGCCGTAATCCCCAAGTCTTGCATGCGAATATGCCTCCCTGGCTGCGATGATCCCAAGCAAAGCATTCCTCGAGTAACCGTCAGTTGAAACAACCCTGGCCATTACAGCCAGCTCATCCAGTGTTTTCCTGACCTCACCAACGAGCAGTTCGTTCTGCAGTATCGTCTCGATTTGCCTTAGCCGCCCGGTGCCCGGCTCAGACCGTAGCATTGAAGCCAGATTTTCCGCAATATTGTTGCCAATGCAGGAGATGATGCCGTATCCGGTAACGAAGATCCGCCCTGGCATCGGAACCTATTTTTTATGATCCGTGATGTATTCGGCCATTGTTCGGATGGAAAAGAAAATTTTCTTGCCATCCTTCGGGTCTTCAATTTTAATTCCGTAGTTTTTCTCCAGCAACACGATCAGCTCAAGTGCATCGATTGAATCCAGGCCAAGCCCCTCGCCAAATAGCGGGGAATCTGGATTGATATCCTCGGGAGTAGTATCTTCAAGATTTAATTGCTCGATGACCTCTTTTTTTAGTTTTAAAATCAACTCATCCATAATATCAGTCAGTTACGTTTCCATTATTAAATTGAGATTCTCAATATTAAAATGCATTGGTGTGAAGCCGGCAACCCTGTAACCAGAAGCGTGATCATGGTTTTCAACCAGAACTGCCATGGCGTTGCATTTGTTGCCCATCACTTCAATCCATCCGCACAAACAGGCGTCGACCCGTTTATTGTTAAACAACTCTTCCACATAATCCAGCAGCAATTTTCCGCTGAACGCTTCAGATATCAAAAAGGCATTTTCACCTTTTATTTTATGCCTTATGCATACCTCCCCGATAACAATGTTGGGCAGGGTGTAAACAAAAACTGAAGGGCTTGGGTAATAACCTGAACGGTCTTTAATCGTTTCGTTATGGGCAATGTCCGTATCAAGGCTTGAACTTGAGTTTGAAAACACCACACCCACCGCCGCGGGGCGGTATCCTTCCAGCGTTTTTTCCTTTAAAACCAGTTCAGTCGCGAGGAATCCAAGTTTACTGATGGCGTCCATCTTGTAGAACTTCGGATAAACAACCTGTTCCTGCTTGAAAACTGTTTTTACAAAGTCTGCAAATTTAAGAATATTTTCCTGATAAAAGATGATGCGGCCGTTTACAACGACTTTGTTGTCGCAGAGATGGCTGTATGATGTGATTATTCGTTCCATATTAATCTTTCTGATACAAAATGGCTGCATTGCATCCACCGAACCCTGAGGCGGTTTTCAGGCATGTATTCAGTTCGACAGGATGGGTTGTGTTGATCACGTTCAATTCTGCCGGAACGCCCAATGTCTCAAACCCGGCAGAGCGATACACAAGGTTATTCCTCAGGGATGCAATGGCTGCAATCGATTCAACAAGCCCTGCCGCGCCCAGCGTATGGCCCCAGTACCCTTTGAAACTATTGACCGGGGCGTGAAGTAGCCCGCTGAGTTCAATCGCTTTAGCTTCCATTTCATCATTAAATGGGGTAGCAGTTCCGTGGGCGGAAATATAGCTCACTTCCGATGGTGTGACCTTTGCCTGACACATGACCTGGTTAATGGCCCAGCTTAATTCTTCGCCAGTGCGCGAAGGACCCGAAATATGGTTGGCGTCATTGCTGGTTGCGGCTCCGGCAACTGTGATGGATGGCTTGCCGGCTATGCCCGGAAGTGTTGAAAGCACCATGGTGCCGCAACCTTCTCCAAGCGACAGCCCGGAGCGGTTGATGTCAAATGGTTTGCATGGATTTGGACTTAATGCCTGGAAAGACTGAAAGCCCGAGATCACAAATTCAGTGGCGATATCGCCGCCGGTCACCACAGCATGGCTGTAAGCCCCCGATTGCAGATATCTTGTCGCAGTCATGATGGCAACGACGCCTGAAATGCAGGCATTCGAAATAATTATTGGCGCATTGGCAAAACCGAAGAAACGCTGTACAATCCGTCCCAATTCCCAAAGGTACAGACGTTTGTGAGCGAAAAGCGTCCGGTACCGGTCTTCAAGCAAATTGATATTGCCTTTTGTCGTGGAAATTACTAGCAACGTTCCGGGGTTTGAAGGTATTACAGGCTGATCTTTTAATGAATCATGGATTGAAAGAATGAACATCTTTTCCAGCCGGGTAAATGATTCAGCAGCGGTGGTGTTTCTGGCCTGCTGAAGGACCTCTGCAAATTTGATGTTGAGCTGGTTCGTATCAACCTGCGAAAGCTGCACCGCGTTTGGATAAAGCCCGGAATCGTTTACGGTGCGTATCCCGATTATGCCTTTGTCCAGTGAAAATATATTGCAGGTTGTGGTAAAACCAAGCGAGGTGATGATATTGTCATTCACGATGTATACAGGCCTCATTGCATCAGAATTTAAACACCCCATCTTTTTTTCCACCCCGTGAAAAATTCGGGGGCAGTGAGTAAAAGTTCTCCCTGGGGTGTAAGGAAAACCTGGGTGGATGTCCCTGTTGCGGCCACTTCATGGTCACTTTTACGATAAATCGTGTATTCAAACACGATCTTGGCAGCTTCATAAGGAACAAACCTGGTTTCCACAATGGCAGTATCGCCATATTCCAGCGGGCGCTTGTAGTCGCAATGCATTTTTACGATCGGGATCATCACATTGTGCTTGTATACATCGAGGTAGCCCAGGCTGTATTTAAACCCGAACGACTCCCTTCCGTCTTCAAAATACTTAAGGTAATTGCCATGCCATACGATACGCATGGAATCAACCTCAGAGAATCTGACAATGACCTCCTTCAGATCAGTTAGTTTCATGTTTAGTTGTTCAAGGGATTTTTAAGTTTATGGTAAACTCCTGAAATAATAATTGTTGCAATAAAAAAAATGAGCAGTTTAATTGCTTGTGGAGCGATTTGCCATAAACCTCCTCCCCGCAGGAAAATGCTGTAATACCCTGTAATAGCCCAATTGAGCGGACTTAACAGGGATATTTCGCGCATGAATGGCGGCATCAGGTAGATCGGTACCCACAGACCGCCCATCGCTGCCAGGATGATGACGGAAATTGACCCGAAGGCAGCTGCCTGCTGGTATGTTTTAAAGATGGTGCCTACCATCATGCCATAGCCGACAGATGCCAGTGAAACAACCAATGTCATCACAAACAAGCTCAGGGGGTCATTCCCGGGCACCAGCATGGGAAGTCCGAACAACGGGAGAAGCATGATCCCGGCGAGCAGCATGGCGGCAGTTTGCAACATGCAGACCACCAGGTATACCCCGACTTTGCCCAGCATCAGGGTCATGAATGGCACCGGCATGGTCAGCAAACGAAACAGGCTGCCTCCTTCACGCTCCTGGATCAGGCTCTGTGTTAAAGGGATCACAATGAAAAACATTGCAAAAATGGTCCATGCCGGAACATTATGCTGGGAAGTGTTGGGAACCAGTTCAACCTCACGGTAATTCGGGAACTCCTCCCTGAACTTCAGGATTTCCCTGAAAGCCTCTTTCGGAGGATGATACATGGGCATTTGAACGGCAATCTCCTGGTTAAAGGTCGTAAAAACCCATTCGGTTTGTATCCTGTAATAATTCTCCCTTACCGAACTGATCAACGCATTCTTGAAATTGCTTTTCACCGTCGGATCGAAATAGATGGTCACGGTGACAGAATCCCTGAAGGTGGTTCCGTTCACGAGCATCGGGTTCCCGATGCCAAAGCCTGCCAGCGTTGTTGCCACCGAAAGCCTTACATTGGCCCGCATCGTGCTGGTCGCGCCTTTGGGAACCACGATGGCAATCAGGTAATCGCCTGTTTTTACGGCATCTCTGGCAATGGAATCCGTGACAGGCTTGTAGTTTAAACTGTCGATAACCACAAATGACACCGAACTGTTGAAGCCGTTTCTTATTTTCATGCCAAGGGTGTCTTGGTCATTGTCAACAAACAGCACCTGTACGGTGGGATCTTTGCTGAGGGACCCCCAGGCCGATCCCTGCATCAGCGAAGAGATCACGATCAGGAACACGGGCATAATGAAAAGCATGGCCAGTCCAGCCTTGTCGCGGATAAGCAGCAGCAATTCTTTGCGGCAAACGGCAAAATACTTTCTCATTCCTAGTCCCTCATGTCTTTACCGGTAAGATGGATAAATATGTTTTCCAGGTTTTTGAATCCGGGATTCTCCCTGAGAAGATCTTTCGGGTCGCCGAGTGTGATGATGTTCCCCCGGTCGATGATCGCAACCCTGGAACACAGGTTCTCCGCTTCTTCCATATAATGAGAAGTATAGACGATCGTTACTCCTTTTTTGTTGATCTCCTGCAGATATTCGAGGATCACCACACGCGACTGCACATCGATGCCTACGGTTGGTTCATCCAGGAAAAGGATCTTCGGATCATGCAGCAATCCGGCGATCAGGTTCACCCGGCGTTTCATGCCGCCGGAGTATTTGCTGACCGTTTTATTGGCATGTTTTTCCAGCCCGAATTCGGTGAGGTAATGTCCGATTTTATCCCGCAGCGCCGGCCCGTAAAGGCCGTACATGTTGCCGAAGAAGGTAAGATTTTCACGCCCGGTGAGGGTGGGGTAGAGGGCAATGTCCTGCGGAACCACTCCGATGATCTGCTTGATCTTTTCCAGGTTCGTATGGCTATCGATGCCATCGATCATAACGCTCCCTTTTGTCGGAGGGAACAAACCACAAAGTATGGATATGGTTGTGGTTTTACCGGCACCGTTGGGCCCCAGCAAGCCGAATATCTCGTTGGGAAATATGTCAAGGGAAATGGCATTCACAGCGGGCTCTTCCGCCCCTTTATAAATTTTTGTCAGTTCCCTGATCTCGATAATAGGCTGCCGGGCCATTAATACCTGATTTTTTTTAGTTTCTGGTAAACCTGTTCTTCATCTGCGGCAATTTCAAGCAGTTTTTCAGAAAGGGTGCCGTAATCTTCCTCGGGCTTGGAGCGGTTTTTACAGTTCCTGGCACCCATATAGGTGAATTCGCGCCATTTGTTGGCCGT
Source organism: Bacteroidales bacterium (assembly GCA_038212325.1). Classification (GTDB taxonomy): domain Bacteria; phylum Bacteroidota; class Bacteroidia; order Bacteroidales; family FEN-979; genus CAIVAT01. The sequence goes on along the minus strand of JBBQUQ010000069.1, from coordinate 5,998 downwards.
TTTGCCCATCATGTCCGATGCTTCCAGCAACTCCTGGTGCTGACCGAACAGTTCGCCGGCTTCTTTCAGGAATGCCCCGTAGATGTAACGGAATCCGGCACCGCCTGTGCCGAAATCTTCTGCCATTCGCAGTATTTGACCCAGGTAAAATGATGCCTTGTCGTTGCCGTGTTTTTTAGGCCATTTTTTAATATCACGGGCCATCCAGCGCAACCCCTTCACTCCGATGAGCGGGAAAGGTATCCCGATCATTTCATTGACAGTCTTCTTGATCCCCATGATGATCGCAGATTTCATGTTAACAGGCGTATCGATCCGGTGATTGATCCAGTACATTTTTCCCTGGGGGGCAAAGGCGCCTTTGGCATAGCGGACCCGCACCAGGTCGTCGTAGGAGAGCAACTGCGGAAATTCCATAACCGTGTCGCTGATGTGATACATGTTGCCCTCTTTGCCGAAAACCACGAGGTTGTGCATGTTGTAATGCATCCTGTATTCCGGTGGGAAGAACGTCAGTTGGAAAACACCCACCTGGCAACCGGTAGGAATGCCATTTTCAAGGTTCCGGTCGAGCATCTCCATCGCCTCTTTGGGATCCTTTATCTTCTTGATAACTGTGGATACAATGCCCATGTAGGCCGTGGAGCGTTTGAAAACGGTGTTCGGAAGATTCCTGAAGGATATCATCGGGGCAAACTGGATCTTCAGGAACGGGATATAGCTGAAATACAAACCATTGCCGATGCCAAAGGCCATGGGCTCCGAAATTTCGAGCCCGTTGAACTTGAAGAGGTTCGATGTGGCGCCGCTTTCGCAATGCCCGGCCTGGCGATGGGTATAATCGATGATTGTTTTTGTTGTTGTCATAAATCTGATCAGGTTAATCGACCTTTTTAAGCTGGTCGATGGTAACGTTAAATGCTGTAGCGTATTTTTGCATCGTCGGTTCACTCAACCGCTTAAAAACGCCGGGTTTAAAGTGCCATTTGACCCTCCACAATGAAATTCCGGCCATCATCGAGAGATTCATGGGGTCAAGCAGGTTTTTCTCCATGTAATATGCAATCGGGCTCACTTTTCCCTCAAGTACGCGTTGCCGGGCATCCGCAATCCGTTCGTTGAAAAGGTCCCAGGCCTGCTGCAGGATCAGGCGATCGGCATCGCCATGGAAACCTACCGTTTGTTCAAATTTACCGCCATCTTCGTAGCTGTATGAAAGCTCGCGGTACTGGCCATAAGCCTTGTCCTTATAAACCGGGTTTTGATTTTCTTCCATGGATTTACAATTTGATGACAGCTAATTTTTTAAAGATCCGCTCTTCACGGTCAGCAACTTCAAGCAGTATATCTGCCAGGAAATCATATGATTGATCGGGCTTCCCCCTTTTTTTGCAGTTCCGCGAGCCAAGGTATGAAAATTCACGCCATTTATTGGCATTTTCGCCCATTTCAATCGATAATTCTTTGAGCCATGGCTGGTTCAGGATAGTGGATGCTTCTTCGAGAAAAGCGCCGTAAATAAACCGGAAACCCGCACCGGCAGTTCCAACCTCTTCCTCCATGCGCAATACCTGCCCCAGGTAATAGGATGCCTTGGCGGGGCCCAGGTTTTTCTCCCATTTGCGCATGCGCCCGGCAAGGTACCTGATACCCTTGGCACCAACGATGGGAAAGGGAATGCCCGACATATTGTAGGCAGTCTTCCTGATTCCCTTGACGATGGCCGGTTTTATATCAATGTCCTTCGGTACAAAAGTCGGGTAGTACATTCTTCCCTGGGGAGCAAAGGCCCCTTTGGCAAATCTGACCCGCATGAGGTCCTCATAACTGATCTCAACCAGGTTTTCCATTACGGTGTCACTGATGAAATAGTTTCCGTTGTCATAGCCGTAAACGATCATGTTATGCATGTTGTAGTGCATCCGGTATTCGGGCGGAAAAAAAGGCAAATGAAACGTACCTACCTGCAGGCCAACCGGGTACCCCTTTTCCAGTACTTCATTCAGCTTATCCATGGAATCCTTTGGATTGCGGAAATGGTGGATATTTGACTTCACGCCGAGCGCCTTGGTCGCACGGTCGAAAATCTGCCCCGGCCACACCCTGAACGATGTAGTCGGCGCATGCTGCATCTTGAGAAAGGGCAGGTAGCTGAAAAACAGTCCTGCGCCAATTCCGAAGGCCACCGGCTCACTGATCATAAGCCCGTGATAATTCAGGAGGTTCCGTGTTACTCCACTCTCGCAATGACCTGCCTGCCTGTGTTCGAATTCTATTTTTACCATTTCGTTAATTTAAAAATCAGGATTAATAAGTTCATCCACAGTAATGTCAAATACGGCGGCATATTTCGCCATTGTCTCAGGTTTCAGCCGTTGAAAGACCTTCGTTTTCAGATGCCTTTTGACCCGCCATTTAGGCAGTTCCATATAGGCAGCCAGCATGGGGACCTCCATGAGTATTTTTTCCATGTAATAGGCAACGGGGCTTGCCTTGCCGATTATGACAAGCTGTTTCACCTCATCCAGTCGTTGCTCGGCCACATCCCAGCTCTGCTTGATGATCACCTGGTTGCACGGATTCTGATAATCAACTTCCTGGGTGAACCCTTTTTCCTTGTCAAAATGATAAAAAAGTTCACGATTATAGGTGTAAATCAGTTTATTATCATCGGTTATATTATCTTTTACTTTATCCTCTGAATTTTCCATTAGCTAACGCTTGATTAAGAATATTTTCATTTCACATGCTGCGATAACCTCGTTGTCGAGTAATACGTCACCGTTTACGATGGTCGCGTCAAACACTTCGTGCATTATAGTTACACGGGTGGTGATCTCCTGTCCGACCTTCGGAAACCCGGCTATTCTCAGGTTCCTGATGCCGCCAATGAAGCCAAGCGGCGCAGTCCCGCCCACATTCCCGGGTTTTACACCCGCTCCTGCTGCTGCAGTCTGGGCCATGTTCTCGATTAATCCGGGCTCACGGAACTCCCCGTTTTTGCAAAAAACATTGTCTTCACGAATGACGAAACTAGTCACCGTGGTTTTATCAACGGTCGCGACCAGCCGGTCAACCATCACCATCGGAGGCTTCTGTGGTATGTTTATTTCTTCAAATGATGCCATAAAGATCCTTTGCGTTTTCGTTTGCGCATGCGGTTCATTGCGGTCGCCACATCTTCATCGGGGAAAACCCACCGGCGGCCGGTTTGTTCAGCCCGTTCCTTCAGCGTGTCATAGTTGATTCCCGGTGAAATGTAATAAACCGGTTCAAGAAGGGTATCCGCTTCATGAACAATGCCTTCTGCAAGTGCAATTTTATGCAGCACGGTTCCAGGATATATCCGCATGCCAATAAATGGAAAGAAGACTGTATTTTCGATACGTTTGGAATTTTCAAAGCTTTCGTTAACAGATGCTTCCGTTTCACCGAAGCCACCGATTATCATGAAGTGACAGAAATAGATTCCTGCCTGGTTGCAATAATCTGACACCCTGACTACCTCATCCACATCAAAGTGCTTTCCGTATTTTTTCAGGGTAGTGTCCGACAGCGATTCGGTGCCGAATTCGATGTGGGTAAGACCCGCTTCGGCAAACAATTTCAAATTTTCAAGTGACAAATTATGCGGTGAAAAATAAGCGCCCCAATGCATGGGAAGCTTTGAGGCAATCATTTTATTGGCCAGTTCAATATTGAAATTGGGGCTGATGTTGAATACCGAATCGGTGAAGAACACATTGTCGACCTGATGCTTCTCATAAAGTTGCCCGAGTGTATGTACAATTTTATCGGGATCGAGGGTTCGCACGTTGTGGCCTTCAATGAGGGGGTAGGTGCAATAAATGCAATTATACGGGCAGCCTCTCTTTGTCTGAACATTGACCATGCCTGCCTTATCCCAGTAGAAATCGAGCAGCCCGGTGTCAAAATCGAGGTCGGGTGTCGTGATAAAGTGTTTCCGTCCATTCACCCGGATTTCACCGTTGTCAAGGTAAACAAGTCCGTCAATTTCCATGTCGGCCGAACCCTGGTCAAGGCTTTGCAATAAGTGAAAGAGGCTCTCTTCTCCTTCACCCTGGATGGCATAATCGGGGCTGAATAAGGAAAAAAGTTCCCGGGGATAGATGGAAAAAGCGGAACCGCCAATGATCAGCGGGGCAGTTGTATTCTCGCGCACCATGTCAACAATCATCCTGTACCCGTTGATGAAGCTCTCCTGGCTGTAAAAATTCACATCATCCACATTCCGCAGGGAGAGACCGATATAATCCGGCTGAAATTCATGCAGGTATGACCCGAATGACTCCGGGGTGTTGAGGTTGAGATCGAAGATCCTGATCTGGTAATGGGGGAGGCGCCCGGCCAGGTATGTGCGCAGGTATGAGACCCCCAGGGGATATACCGGGTAGGGGTTGGTGTACCGGTTGGCTGAAACGAACAGTAGCTTTTTCACCGGCAGGTCAGGTTTTTATTTCAGGAACAGTCGCATCAGGGAGGTTCCAGAAGTCGTAATAGTTGAACCACTGGAAAGGATATTTTCGCAGGATTTCTTCGAATTTCAGGGAATATATATTCAGGGCTTCCCTTAAATTTGATTCCCGCTGTTTCAGGTTGGTGGTATAAGCAACCTGGTGCAGCGGGGTTGCATAAAAATGATAGTGGCTGCTGGTCTCTTTTACGGCAAACACAAATGACACGGGAACCCTGAATTTGGCCGCCATATTGACCGGACCGATGGGAAATGCCGCCGGTTTGCCCATAAAATCGAGTATGATGGTTTTATTTCCTTCAATGAACCGATCGCCATGCATGGCGATGATCTCCTTGTCGGCCAGCGCCTGTTTGATCGCCAGCAGGTGCGAAAAATCATCGCGGATAACGATGAAGTTGACATTGCGGGTTTTCAGCACCTCCGACAGGTATCCTTTGATTTGCTGATGCTCGGCATCGAACAGGATGATGTGGATGCGTTTTTCGAGCCGGTTCAGCAGTTGGCCCGCGATTTCCCAGTTTCCGACATGGGCGCTTACCAACAGCCCGCCATCCTGCATCTGGCGCAGGTACTCTTCCCCTTCAAAATCGAAGGTGAATTTTTGCTGAAATCCCGCGAGCATGGCAATCTTATCAAGCAAAATCTGCCCGAACATGTAATAATTCAGGTAGATGCTGAAAAAGGCCTTTACGCGGTTGTATTTCATCACCTCATGGTAAAAATTAAAGATAGCCTTAAAGGCTTTGCCGGATGCGGCCACAAAATAGATCACCACGAATGAAAGAAGGAAATAGGAGAAGCGCAGTCCCAGGTTTTTCAGGGTCCAGACAAATATTTTATATCCCAGAACCCCTCCACGGGTCTTGCCTTCCCATGATGACATGTGCGACTAATTTGGGTTGATGCGGTTGATGATGTAACTGTAAAAATCCTGGAGTGACTTAACGTCTGCCATTTCCTCAGCCTTCATCTTGAAGCCAAAATTATTTTCAACGATCACAAATAAATCAACAAAGTCAAGGCTGTCGATCCCAAGATCCTTTTTCAGGTCGGCAGCAGGGTTTATCTGGGTTTCCTCGATTTCAATTTCGTCGATCAGGAGTTGGTTTATTTTCCTGATGATCTCATGTTCTTGCATCATAGTCTTTTGTTAACCGATGCAAAAGTAAGGATTTTTAGTTAATGACCTTGTAAAAGTTCGACCCCGATTCCCGGAGAGTTCGCGTGATGGTAGTCCGAAAGGCCTGACTCATGAAGGCTTAAACTCCGAACTTATAGGGTGCACGCCCACCGCCGTAATTGGATCAATAGTTATGGTATGGGTCAGCACAAGAGTCAAGATATAAAAACAGAAATTTGCTCAATTGTGGATGATGGATGTGACTTTTTTACCACAATAGTCACTGCAGGCACATGAGAAATCACAATAGAAATAAATTCGGATAGTGATGAAAACACAGAAATTATTGAATGATTTGACTCGGAGCATAATTGGCTCTG
>JBBQUQ010000068.1:0-18598 GCA_038212325.1 Bacteroidales bacterium | reverse complement strand
AAAAATGGCTTACCGATGTCAAATGGCTCAGCCAGTTGAAGCTGCGCGGAAGCTATGGCGTATCGGGGAACCAGGAGATCGGGGAATACAGGAGCCTCGTGCTCTGGCAACCCAGCGGCCAAGCCGTAAACCCCGAAACAGGCAAGCAGGTAGTCACTTTCAGCCCGGCGTGGAATGCCAATCCCAACCTGAAATGGGAAGAGACCACCGAGTACAATGTGGGCGTCGACTTCGGATTTTTCAACAGCCGGTTAAGCGGCAGCCTAGAAGTATACTACAAAGAGACGAACGACCTGCTGGGCAGGTATAACGTGCCTGTTCCGCCGAACCTTGCTTCTACCACCTATGCGAACTCCGGTTCCCTGTCGAACCAGGGGATCGAACTCTTCCTGCAGGGTTACCCGATCTCCGGTGCCAGGTTCACCTGGAAAACTGCGCTCACTGTATCGCATAACAAGTCTGAGGTGCTTGATCTTGGCGACTATTTCAATTCTGCCGACGGGGTGAGAAAAGAGGGTTATGTGTCAGGCCGCGGCATGGTTGACGCAGCAAACAATTACGTTACCGGGATCATGGTCGGCCAGGAAATAGGTTCGTTCTATCTTCCGCATTATGTGACCACGAAGGATGGAATCTTTATTTATGAGTCACTCACCGGTGGCTATACCGACCAGGTAAGCCAGGCTAAGCGAACGATCGTAGGAACCGCCAGTCCCGATGTTGAACTTGGCTGGTCAAACACCCTCACCTACGGGAAACACTGGACACTGGATTTTTCATTGCGTGCCTGGATCGGAAATGATGTGTATAATGCCACGAGGATGTTTTTTGACAATCCCGGCAACCTGACTTCGCTTAACGCAGTTCCTGAAGCCATCGACTGGTATAACCAGGGCCGCATCTCCGGTCCCGCAATTGCCGACATGTATGTGGAGAATGCATCGTTCCTGAAACTGGATTATATATCCCTTATCTACGATTTCAACGTATCTAAAATTACCTGGCTTAAAAAAATGTCGCTTTTTGTATCTGCTAACAACCTGTTTACCATCACAGGTTATTCCGGTGTTGACCCGGAAACCACCGTGAACGGACTTTCCTACGGCATCGACCAGTACAATGTTTATCCAAAAACCCGTGCGTATACTGCAGGTGTAAAGGTCACATTTTAAATAACTGAGCTTATGAAAAAAAGATATATTTTCCTTTCAGCCCTGATCCTGACGTTCATCTCATGTACAAAACTTGATGAACAGGTTTACGATAAGATCCCCGGCAATCTCTATCCTGAAAATGCAAACCAGGTAGCTAACCTGAGCGTTGAAGCCTATACGAAACTGAAACCCTTTGCAGATGACGAAGGGTGGTGGTTCCTTGCCCAGGAAATCACCTCCGATGAACTCTCGGGCCCCACCCGTGGAGCCGACTGGGATGATGGCGGCAAATGGCGCAACATGCACAAGCACACATGGTCAAACGATGATGAAGGCGTGAACCGCATGTGGAGCGCTTTCTGGACGGGCATCACCACGTGCAACCAGGTGCTTGACATGATGCAGACACTACCCCAGAATGATGCCTTGTCGGCTAAAAAGAAGGAGGTGCAGGTGCTCCGCGCTTTTTACTATTACCTGCTGATCGACAATTACGGCGATGCGCCGTATCTTACCAGCGCCCTGAATGCGCCTGCACAGCCTTTTAAAGTGAAACGTGCCGTAATTTTTGACAGCCTTGTAGCCACGCTTAAATCTGCAGCTCCCTCACTCAATGGCGGGGATAAAAAATACATGGCCACCAAAAACATGGCCTATGCCCTGCTGGCAAAATTATACCTGAACGCCGGTGTTTATACAGGAACGACGCATTGGGAGGAGGCCCTCACCTACTGCGACAGTATTCTGGCAGGCCCCTATGCGATGGAATCCAGCATCCTGGCGCCATTCGTTACCGAAAATCAAAGCTCGAGTGAAATCATTTTCTCCATCCCGTATGACGAAAACACCTTCACAGGATTCAGGCTGCACATGCGTACGCTGCATTACCAGCATAACCTGAAGTATGACATGCCAGTTGGTCCGTGGAACGGTTTCGCTGTTACGCCGACCTTCTTCGACACTTACGAGGATATCGACAAACGGAAAACAGGCTATCATATCTTCGGGCAGCAACTCACTCCTGCCGGAAAGCAGATCATCGACGGAGAGACCCACCTTCCGCTGAATATCGATCCGCACCTGCCCGCCCTTTACATGCAGGCTCCCGATTATAACCCGACTCAAATCCGCACCACCGGTGCCCGTGTAGGTAAATATGAAATAAAAATGGGTGCCAAGGAAAATTTAAGCAACGATTTCCCGTTATTCAGGATTACAGATTTTTACCTGATGAAAGCTGAATTGCTTGTAAGACTTGGGCAAAGCGGGGATGAATGGATCAATCCGATTCGTGTAAGAGCAGGCGTCGCACCGTTTGCAGGCGCTACGGTGGACCAGATTCTTGCCGAGCGCGGCAGGGAACTATACTGCGAAGGACACCGCAGGCAGGACCTGATCAGGTACAACAAATTTAAAGATGCATGGTGGGAAAAAGCCGCTCATGGCGATGACAGGAACATATTCCCGATTCCAAAATGGGCAACAGAAGCAAATCCGAATTTATTAATCAATCCTTAACAATAACAACCAAAATTTCACCTTTTATTAATTTAAATCTAATGATTATGAAAAACCTGATGATGAAAATTTCAACAATGCTGGCACTGGTGGCAATATTTGCCATGTCCTTTGGTGTTAGTTCCTGCAAAAAGGACGACGAAACAACCCCACCGCCCGTGATTGTATTAGACGGCATTTATGTAACCGGTACCGCATCTGCGCATTCCGACCTGAATTCCGCTAACATGATGAAAATCACCTACAATGAAAATGGACAAAAAATTGACTCTACCTTATTTGAGCTCTATACACCGCTCAAGGCAGGTTCAAACAACTTCAGCATTGTACAGGTTGCCGGTTCTGTTCAGACTACTTTCGGAGCCGCAGCAGGCTTTGGTGTTGTAGCTACCCCGACAACAGATGAACCAAAGGTGCCCTTCCAGCGCGGTCCTGTTTCTTCAACCAGCAAAGCCAAGTTTACGGTTCCTGAAGATGGCTTCTATCATGTTGTATTTGACACCAAGTACAATGTTGTGGCCATTATGCGTGTACATTGGGGAATGATTGGCGCTGCCACACCTCATGGATGGACAAGCGACACGATGATGACAGAATCGGCATTCAATGCCACTTCCATGTCATGGACACTCACCGGCCTGACCCTGAATAAGGGCTCATGGAAATTCCGTTATTCCCATGGCTGGAAAGTTGAGATCGACACCACCCTGGTAGACCCTACCATGGATGTTAAAGTTAATACCAACTTTGGTGGTTCCATTACAGCCCTGAAACCGGGTGGCAGTGACATGCCAAACGACGTGCCGGGAATTTATACCGTGACCTTAGCCTATACGCTCGGCTCGGGATACACCGCCACGCTGACCAAAACAGCCGACATTCCTCCAATTGATTATTCTGCATACCAGATGGGTATTATCGGGAATGCTTACCTCCTGCCAAGCGGACTTCCTGCCAACTGGGATGAAAACTTTGGTACATCCTTGCCGGTGATAACAGGTGTTACCACCTACACCTGGACCTATACCCTTGACCTTATTGCTGACAAAGACTTCAAATTCAGGCAGGGAACCGACTGGTCGGGTAAATCGATTGGTTTTACCGAAGTAACCATGGCCGGTGGCGCTGCAGCCAATTTCGTAGATGATGGCGGCAATTTCAAAGTAACAACTGCAGGCAATTATACGTTGGTGTTGCAAATTAACGCTGTAACCGAGACCTATACCCTCACGGCTACAAAAAATTAAGTAAATCGGCAAGACTGCTTTCAGTCTTGATTGAAGAAGGGGCTGTCTCAAAAGTTCGAGGCAGCCCCTTTAATGTCCTGGCTTTTGCGTATTGGAATTTCTGAGAACTGGTCTTAAAACCGGATTTGGTGCCACTGTACCAAAGATGCCTGAAAACTCGAATGGTGCCTGGATGATGTGGCTGCACATGTACAGCGGGTCGTCTGGGCTGACACATTCCCGGTCGCGGTTTACCGACCACAACGACAGCCGGTTGATTTTTTTCGTAACGGCCCAGGCAGTAAGATCGGTTGCATGAACAAAATCTGTATTGCCGATGGCCGGGAGTGGCGGTTGGAAATTTCGCTATTCCAATGGCTGAAAAGTATGCTAACCTGAACTGATAAACCAACTGCGGGACACAGAGTTTTCGTACCTTTGTCTATCCATATAACTGCCTGTGATGAAACGAAAAGAAATTCTCCTGCTTTCTGCCATTTTGATTCTTGCAAGAGTCGGATTCTCGCAGGTGCTTAACTGCACCCCCTCTTTCCCCACCGATAACGATTCATGCACCATCATTTACGATGCAACCCTTGGAAACGGGGCATTGAAGGATGTTTCGCCGCCGATTTATGCACATACCGGCGTGATCACAAACCTGAGCACTTCGCTTACCGATTGGAAGTATGTGATTGCCGGATGGACCGAAAACCTGCCAAAGGCACTCATGACACCGCTTGGAAACAATAAATATCAGCTCAAGATCAAACCTTCCGTTCGAAATTATTACGGAGTGCCGGCATCGGAGCAGATCGAAAAAATGGCCTTTGTCTTCCGCAACGCCGATGGCAGCAAGACTGGCAAGAATACCGATGGTTCCGACATTTATGTGGATGTTTACCCGGCTCAGCTCAGCGTAAATATTGTAGTGCCATCCCAAAAAACTTTATTTTTAAAATTGAATGACCCGATCCCCCTCTCCGCCATAAGCCCGGGAGCGAACACCATGACAATCCTGGTCAACGGCGTCATCGTTAAAACCAGCGCAGGACAGTATATCACCGAGACACTCACAGCGAACAATTTCGGCTATTACTGGAAAAAACAATGGGTGAAGGTCACCGCCACCAACATGGCGGGCAGCGTAGCCGATTCCTTTTCATATACCGTGATTCCCTCTGCCAGCATCGCTCCGATGCCTGCAGGGATGGCCGACGGGATCAATTACCTGGATTCTGCAACCGTTCTGCTGTCCATTTATGCCCCCTACAAGGATCATGTATTTGTGATCGGCGATTTCAACAACTGGCAACCCGATTCTGCCTTCTATATGTATCAAACTCCCGACAGGACAAGGTTCTGGGTCCAAATCAACCATTTAACACCAAAGCAGGAGTATATTTTCCAGTACCTGGTGGATGGCAACCTGCGGATCGGCGACCCCTATGCCGACAAGGTGAGCGACCCCGATGACAAGTACATTCCGGCGGCAACCTACCCGAACCTCAAGCCCTACCCTGCCGAAAAAACAACCGGCATTGCCACATACCTGCAAACCAACCAGGATCCCTACCCCTGGAACATGACTCCATTCACCCCGCCGGCAGCAACCGACCTGGTGGTGTATGAACTGCTGATCCGCGACTTTACGGCCCAACACGACTACCCGTCGCTGATCGACACGCTCGACTATCTTAAAAACCTTGGCGTCAATGCCATCGAACTCATGCCCGTCATGGAGTTTGAAGGAAACAGCAGTTGGGGTTATAATCCCGATTATTCGTTTGCCGTGGATAAATATTACGGCACCAAAAACAGCCTGAAACAATTTGTAGAAGCCGCCCACATGAAGGGAATCGCGGTGATCCTCGACATTGTGTGCAACCACCATTTCGGCCAGTCGCCGCTTGTGAAGCTTTATTGGAATGCCTCAGCCAGTCAGCCGGCACCAAATAATCCATGGTTTAACACCATACCAAAGCATCCTTACAATGTCGGGTACGATTTTAACCACGAGAGTCCACACACCAAGACCTATATGAAACGGCTGCTCCGCTACTGGCTCACTGAATTTCACGTGGACGGTTATCGTTTCGACCTCTCCAAAGGATTTACCCAGAAAAACTCCTACCCCTCTGATGTTGGCCTCTGGGGGCAATACGATGCAAGCCGGATCGGGATCATTACAGATTACATGATTGACATGCGCATGGTCAAACCGGATGCCTATGCCATCCTTGAGCACTTCGCCGACAATTCGGAAGAGAAGGTCCTTTCATCCAGGAACATGCTGCTCTGGGGCAACATGAATGGCAAATACAACGAGGCAACCATGGGTTATAATTCAGGCGACAAATCCGATTTTTCATGGATTTCTTACAAAAAGCGGGACTGGACCCAGCCGCATGTTGTTGGATACATGGAAAGCCACGACGAGGAGCGGCTGGCCTTTAAAAACATTGCTTACGGCAATTCAGTGGTATCGCCTTATTACAATGTAAAAGACACCGGCACCTCCTTAAAACGGCTGGAACTGGCCGCCACCTTCTTTTTCACGATCCCTGGTCCGAAAATGATATGGGAGTTTGGAGAACTGGGTTATGGTTACTCCATTAATTATCCTACCGGAACTTCTGCTTCAAGGCTTGCCCCGAAACCAATCCGGTGGGACTACCTGTCGGACTGGCGCAGGAGATACACCAAAAACATCTTTGCCGCCCTGATCGGGTTGAAGAAAACACAACCGGTATTTACCACCCAAACCTATACACTGGATGTTTCCGGCGCGATAAAACGGATCTGGCTGCGCCACAGCAGTATGGACGTTACCGTGCTCGGCAATTTTGACGTGGTTGAACAGGAGGTCAATCCCAATTTCACCAGGACCGGTCCCTGGTATGAATTTTTCACCGGCGACACGCTCAACGTGACAGACACTACCGCGGCCCTGACCTTCAAGGCAGGCGAATACCGCCTTTACACAACGGTCGACCTGCCAAAGCCCTATTTTACGGGAATTGACGAGGCCAACGTTCCGGAATTAATGGCCGGCAAACATATTATGGTTTATCCAAACCCGTCGAACGGGAGGTTCAACATCGTTGCCGATCTGCCCAAGGCCTCTTCGGTGGAAATAACAGTTTACAACATATTCGGAAACCTTGTCAAGCGGGTTGTCCCTGGACATTCCGGGCAGGGAATCAATACATTTAAACTGGATCTCACATCGGGAACCGAAGACAAGGTTTGCGAAGGCCTCTATTTCTTCCGGATGGATGCCGGCAGCATGCATGAAACCGGGAAAATAATCGTGGCAAGGTAAAATTCACTGGAGTTTCCTCAAAAAATGGCGACTAGCTAAACCGTCCCATCCCCAAATGTATTGCCAACCCCGCGCTGCTGTCGATGAGCTTTACCGATAAATTTATCTATCATCTTCCCTATTATCGAACGCTTCAGCGCCTGAGCCAGATTGGTGTTTCTATCCCGTCAAGCACTTTTGAGTCCTGGGTCAAACTGGGATCTCAGCACATCCCTCGAAAAATCATTGCCGGTTATCAATGAGATTGGTTCCTACATCTACAATGAAAGAGATAAGGTCTTGCCCAGGAGTCCGATCGGTGTGGCTTTTGAATACTGTGCAAGCCGATGGATCAGTTTGCAGAACTACCTCAAAGATGGTATGCTGGAAATTGACAGCAATCTTATTGAAAACAAAATCCGCCCCCTGGCCCTGGGACGCAAAAACTACCTTTTTGCCGGGAATCACCAGGCGGCTGAGCATATAGCTATGTTTTACAGCTTCTTCGGTACCTGTAAAACCAGGAATATTGATCCACAGCAGTGGCTCACCTATGTCATCAACAACATCAACGACACCAAAACCACCCAACTCAAAGAGTTGCTGCCACAGTTTATTGATAAAGCCCTGCTGGTGTAGCATATTGTTTCACAAGCATACCTCTTTCAGGAAAGTTCCATTCTTTTTATCCGTTTCAAGTCCTCATGCTCATCTGTTCCGGAACATGATTACTAAACATCTTTCGCGCATGTGAAGTAGGCTTTCAGCGAAAGAACCGACAATGGGGTTAGTGGGGCGGATACGGCATAGCCATTTATAAAGCGTACTTATTTGGAAGCTATGCCCGCAATGAAGCAGTTGAAGACAGTGATATTGACATTTTATTGGTTTCAGATGCATTTGACACGGAGGATGATGTTGTTTTATCAAAACCCTGGTCACCAAAGTATAGGACAAACTTTCGAATAGAACCAATCGCCATTGGTAGAAAACGTTTTCAGACAGAAGAAAATTCTGTTATAATCGAGGTTGTTCATAAGGAAGGCATTGAAATAGATTAACCATGACGTCTTGTTAAGGTCTGAAATAGTCCCAGAAAATGCAAATTTCATTGGTGGCAAAAGCTGGCATCAAAAATCGTAATTTCATTCGTTAATCGTAATTCTTGTTCAATCGTACATTTTGATAACCACCTCAACCCCCTGACCCCTTCTCCTGAACGAGAAGGGGATTTGGCCGGGTGGCCGGATTGATGTAACTGTGTATGTAACATTTTCCCCGACTCAACCGGTGTTGTTTGCCTAACGGAGAATGTCCCCCTCGCCTTTAGGAGAGGGGGTGCCGGGGGTGAGGTGCTTTGAGTTAAAATGTACAATTTTATCCTGTTTAATGTATAACCCATGACAAATAAGGAAAAGATTAAAAAGGATATAGCTATTTCCTTTGATTCACCATCTCATCTTCAATTACATTGCCCCGGTTTTTGAAAAGCGGTTTATCAATACAATTACAGTTGTCGGAAAGTGAAAGGAACACAATACGGAATCAAAAGGATAAACCACTTTATAGCAATAAGGGTTCGCATAAACTGTTGGAGAAAGCCGGCGAATTTAAATTCCTGTTTGTTGAAAACTTTTCCCTGTTTCTATGTTACCTTTACAGCATTAACCGGATGAAGCAATAAAACTTTAATCCGTAAAAACATGAGAACTTTTAAACGCATTTTCATTGCAATATTATTGCTTATCCCTGTTCTGATCAGGGCCGAAGCAAATGAAATCCCATTTACCCTGGATGACAGGGACCGGATTATCAGAACTGAACAAAAAGTTGAATCTGTAAAAACAGAAATGAATGCAAGGTTTGAGGATGTCGATAAACAATTTGTCAGTTTTCGATCGGAAATGAGTAGCCGTTTCGACCAACTTTTCAACTTTCTTTATGCCATCATTGGTATTTTTACCGCCATGATGATCAGTATTTTCGGCTTTGCCTTTTGGGACCGAAAACTATCCCTTGCCCCTTTGAAAAAGGAAGATTAGAAGATCATTTCCGCTCTGCGGGATTATGCCAAAATCCAGCCAAAACTGACAGAAATCCTGAAAAATGCGGGATTAATGTGATCGCAATACTAATAGCCGAGCTTCCCTATATTATTCATATTCCACAAAATCCACTGCTGCCTCCCGCGGATGTATGGAGTAGGGGAGGCCGGGTTCCATTTTAATGGATTAGGGAGCACAGCCGCGATCATGGCAGCCTCACCCCGTGAAATATTGGCCGATGATTTCCCGAAATAGGATTCTGAAGCAGCCTCCACGCCGTAAATGCCCTTGCCGGTCTCGATCACATTCAGGTAAACCTCCAGGATGCGTTTCTTCCCCCAAACAAATTCGATCAAAACAGTAAAATAAACTTCAAGGCCTTTGCGCACCCACGACCGCTGCGGCCAGAGAAAGACATTCTTAGCAGTTTGCTGCGATATCGTGCTTGCTCCCCTAACTTTTTTACCTTGTTTCTTTGCATTGTATTCGTTGGCTTTTTCGATCGATGCAAAGTCAAACCCCGAATGATCCATAAATAGGTTGTCCTCTGATGAAACCACTGCCAGCGGAAGGTTTGGCGACATTTTATCAATGGAGATCCAGCCCTTTTTCAATTTGATCACTTGTCCGTCCCACGATTGCTCGGCAAGCCTGATCACCATGAGCGGCGTTATTGGTGGATTGACAAATTTATACAGGATAACGATGAAAAATGTAAAGACAAAATAGATGATCAGGAAATACTTGATGACTTTTAAGACCCGTAGTAAGAACTTTTTCATAAACTACCTTTATTTTTTTATTCGCCTGACCCGGTTGTTATGCTATAAATATGCATCAAAGATACTGATAAAACAATCACTTTTTCTACCTTTGCTGTTCCAAAACTAACAGATCTATGAGCAATTTTATCGGTATCCGGCACGAGGATAAATACAAACTTGAACGAAGGGCTCCGCTTACACCAAAGCATGTGGCCCGCCTTGTAAAACAAAAAAAACTGGACATCATCGTCCAAACTTCCGATAAAAGAGTATTCTCGGATGAAGAGTATATCAATGCCGGTGCCAAAATTGCAAAAGATCTGAAGAAGTGCTCTGTCATCTTTGGCGTTAAAGAAATGCCTGAGTCATTTTTTGAACCTGAAAAAACCTACATCTTTTTTGCCCATGTGGTTAAAGGCCAGCCTTACAACATGGCCATGCTCCGCCGGATGATGGAATTGAAATGCAACCTTATCGAATATGAAAAGGTGGTGGATGAACAGGGCAAGCGCCTTATCTTTTTCGGCCGCTATGCAGGCATGGCAGGCATGATCAACTCATTGTGGGCACTGGGACTGAGGCTTAAGGATGCCGGGTACAGTTCAACACTCGTAAAACTGAAACAGGCACGTCATTACCATTCATTGATGGATGCCAGGGAGGATGTTTCAGCCATTGGCCAACTGATCGCAGAAAATGGCATACCACACGAACTAAGGCCATTTGTGATCGGGTTTACCGGCTACGGAAATGTTTCGCAGGGTGCCCAGGAAATCGCAGGATTGTTGCCGGTAAAGGAAATATCACCGGCAAAATTGCTGGAACTTCAACGACGGAAGAAGCTGCCCGATAACATCGTTTACAAAGTTATTTTCAAAGAGGACGACCTCTTCGAACATGTTGATGGTGAGCCATTCGAACTACATGATTACTATGCAAATCCGCATAATTACCGGAGCAAATTCGATAAGTATGTCCCGCATCTTTCCATGTTGATTAATTGTGTGTACTGGGATAAACGGTACCCGCGCCTTGTAACAAAGAACTATTTGAAAAAACTGTTTGCCAGAGGAAAACCAAAACTGACCGTGATCGGCGATATAAGCTGCGATGTGGATGGTTCTGTCGAATGCACCGTGAAACCCACCGAAATAGACGATCCGATATATGTGTATAATCCGAATACCGAGCAGATAACAATGGGGTGCAAAGGCGATGGCATGCTGGTGATGGCAGTCGATATCCTCCCTGCTGAACTGCCGCGCGATTCATCAGACGGTTTCGCTGATGTCCTGGTTAATTTTGTGAAGCCGATTGCCGATGCTGATTTTACGGAACACTACGATGACCTTGACCTGCCGAAAGCCATCAAAAAGGCATTGATCTTGCATCAGGGAGAATTAACGCCGGAATATAAATATATGGAGGAATTTTTAAAATGAAAAAAATCTTGATTCTGGGCTCCGGGCTCGTTGCCAAACCAATTATCCAGTATTTACTGTCTAAAAACCACCAGGTCACAGTGGCTTCAAATACGCCCGATCGGTCTGATGCAATGATTGCCGGGAATGAAAACGGAGTGTCGCGCTTATGGGAAGCCAGTGATGAAGATATGCTCGGTGAATTGGTTGCGGCACACGATATCACCGTGAGCCTGCTTCCGTATGTTTTTCATGTGATGGTTGCCAGGCACTGTGTGGCACATCAAAAAAACATGGTCACAACATCTTATGTCAAGCCCGAAATGCACTCCCTTGATGCCGCTGCCAGGAAGGCCGGTATCATTCTGCTGAACGAAATGGGTCTTGATCCGGGGATAGACCACATGTCGGCTATGCGGATCATCGACAAGGTTCATGAACGCGAAGGCGCCATCCTCGAATTCTATTCAATTTGCGGTGCACTGCCTGCTCCGGAAGCAGCGGATAACCCGTTCAAATACAAATTTTCATGGAGTCCGAAAGGGGTGGTCCTTGCAGGCAACAATGACGCAAAATACCTGCACCATGGAAAGGTGATCAATGTGCCAACCAGGGATTTGTTTAAAAATCCATTTCATGTTGCTTTTCCTGAAGTAGGAGAACTCGAGGTTTACCCGAACCGCGATTCACTTGCATATAAAGAAATCTACGGGATTCCTGAGGCCCAAACCATGTTTCGCGGAACTTTTCGCTATAAAGGCTGGTGCGAAACCCTCGATGCCATGAAGCAGCTGAACCTCATATCCCCTGAAAAATACGACATGGCCGGGATAACGTATGCGGCTATGGTAAAAGGGCAAATCGGGCAACAAGCCAATCAACCAGATGTGCAGGGCCAGGTTGCAGCGTTTCTTGGCATTCCTGCAAATGCCCATGCCATCAAAGCCATGAATTGGCTGGGTTTGTTCGATAATTCGCTGATGTACCGCATGGTCGACAGCACCTTTGAGGTGACCTCCGACCTGATGATTGAAAAGATGAGCCTCGGGCAAACGGAACGCGACATGGTGGCCATGCAGCATACCTTCCTTGCAGCCTTTTCCGATGGGCGCAAAGAGGTGATCAGGTCACGCATGCTCGACTTCGGAACATTGGCCACCGACACCTCCATTGCCCGCACGGTTGCCTTGCCCGCTGCCATCGGTGTTGAAATGATCCTCGATGGGAAAATTAAGGTCAAAGGAGTTCATGTTCCTGTGATTCCTGAGATTTATAACCCGGTGCTCGATCAATTGGAAGAATTGGGCATTAAAATGGTCGAAGAATATGGATTGCCGGTTTCTGAAATGATCAATTAATGAATTTCCCGATGTTTCGGGCACTTCAAATCTAATATCGTAAATCGTAAATCAGGTATGGGAATAGGCGAAATCATCGTGATTGTTATTTTGGGAATCGTTTTGTATGCTGTCTTCAGTATGCGTAAGAAACCTGGTGGAGCTGACTCCCGCCCTAAGGACGAAGCCTCTTCCGGCGCCGGATCTGCGGGAGGCAGCGCAGATAATCCTGCAGGCAACAGAACCCGGTCTGCCACACGCGGCTATGCAAAATGGGTTGGCGGAGGCCTCGGCTGGGTGTTTGGAGGGCCCATCGGTGCCATTCTCGGGGTCGCCCTGGGGTCGATGTTCGACGGGGCTAATTCTTCACAAAATGCTTACCGTGGGACTCAGCGCGGAGATTTTGCCATGAGTTTGCTCGTGCTCTCAGCAGCGGTGATGAAAGCGGATAAGAAGATCGTGAAATCGGAGTTTGAATTTGTTCGCAACTTCTTTAACCGCCAGTTTGGTGAAGAGGAGGGAAGCCGGCTGATCAGGATGCTGCAGGAAATTTTAAAGCAGGATATCAATGTTCAGGAGGTCAGCGTGCAGGTTGGGCAGTACACTGATTCGGCGGTGAAACTGCAACTGATCAGCTACCTTTTCGGGATTGCAGCTGCTGACGGGCTGTATCACTCCGATGAGGTTGACATGATCTCTGTTATTGCCGGTTACATGGGTGTCTCCTCAGCCGACTTTACTTCCATCAAGGCCATGTATGTGAAAAGCACCGGCTGGGCGTATGATGTTCTTGAAATTGCTTCCACCGCAACGGATGACGAGGTAAAAAAGGCCTACCGCGACATGGCCAAGAAACACCATCCCGACAAGGTAGCCCACCTGGGTGATGACATCAGGAAATCAGCCACCGAAAAATTCCAGAAAATCAGTGCTGCATACGACGAGATCAAGAAGCAACGCGGAATGAATTAAACGATACGGCCATGCTTTTTTCAGAATTATTGCATCGCCCGCATGTACTCCGGAAAGATGGTTTGCTTTCAGCACGAACCAGGCGGCAGCAGGGAGATGGGCAGGGATTAGCCTCGTCTCTTACATTAATACGATTTTCCTGACCTGTGTTGCGCTTTCAGATTTAATACATACAAAGTAGTAACCGCTTGGCTCCCCGGAAAGGTCAAAGGAATATTCGTCCTGGCCTGAACATGTTCTGGTAAGTATTTTTTTCCCGCTGATATCAAATATCGATATTTCCAGTTCATCGCTACCCGCTTTTCCAACCTTCACCTTCAAAACACCCTTTGTCGGGTTCGGATAAACACGCAAGTCGGCAGCGGTTTGTTCGTCTACACCAACAGTTGATGCCGCCTGGGTTACCGTGACTGTTTGCGGGGTTAAGCCTGTTACGGTAACGGCAATGGCCGCTGTTCGGGAAAGATTGGTCAAATTTGCCGAATATACGGCTGTAATCGTTGAGTTTCCAATGCCCGACGGGGTCACCGTACACCATGGCGAATTGCTTACTGCCATCCACGCTGAATTGGAGGTGACGGTAAACGTGGTTGATCCTGAGGATGAAGAGACATTCCTGTTTGACGGGGCAACAGACAGGGTAGGCATGACTGCCGCCGCAGTGAATGAACCTGCCATGCTGGGTGCATGCGGTGTGCAAACATAGGCATAAGAACCGGCAACAGTCACTTTGTATTCAAACGAGGTATTTGTGCTGTTGATCAATGCATCCCAGGATGCTGCCCCTGCCGGGATGGCCCCGGGTGTTGAGGTCGTCGTGTGATTACCTGCGCTCCAAACCCATCGCACGGTGTCGCCAACATTGACATTCAGGGACATCGGGTTAAAAAAGAAATTCCCGACCATCACTACATGCTTCACTGCTGTAGCGGGAGTCGGCAGCAGGCTGCCTGCCAATACTGTGAAAATTGTGAGAAAGTAAATGTATTTTTTCATGTGGCTGTGTTTGTATGTAATTTAGACTAATTAAATACAAAGATACTGCATAATTCCTTGAAAATTACTTTTCGATGAAATTATTTTTGATTAATCGCAATTGTACCTGTGTCTTCTATCCACCCCCTGCGAGGCTGTCTCAAAGAACTCTGTGTAACAGAGAAAAAAAACCAAACTTTAATGATACGATTGCGATTAATCAATAAATTATTTATGGACGAATGGTGGGATCATGATCAGATCAGGCCATTCCAAAGTTGACCTTTGGTGTTGAATTCAGCCCTGATGCTGCTATAGACCTCCGTAGGAAGGGGGCCGTTTTCAATCATGGCAATATTCTGTTCAAGGTGCCCTGCGCCCGATGTCCCGGCGATCAGGGTGTCAACACACGGGGTATATGCCGTGAACCGCAGGGCAAGTTCCTGCCATTCCAGGCCTGGAAAAATAATCTCCATCTGCTGCATGCGGTCCCAGTAAGCAGCGTGTCCATGACCTTCGGGGCGGGTGAGGTATCGCCATACTGCATTTCCAAGCGGCCTTTTCGCAATGATGCCCATACCTTTTTCCCGCGCAGCAGGCAAATGGTGATCGATTCCGTGCTGGTCGAACAGGTTGACAGAGCACTGGATGCTGCCAAACCGGTTTGAGGCGATTGCCCAGGCAAGGGCTTCATTTTCTCCCGAATAGGCCATCACCCTGATCTTTCCCTGCTCCCTTGCCCTTTCCAGCGCAAGAATTGCATCGCCTTGGTCAAGGAACCATTGGTCGCATGAATGAAGATGAACGATATCGAGATAGTTGGTACGCAACGTGATCAGAGCCTCCTCAATGGTGCCCATCGTGGCTTCATAGCTCCAATCCGGCGTATCCCTGAAGGTATAGCCGACTTTGGTGGAGAGGATGAATTCATGGCGCCGGTGGGAGAGGTGTTCTCCGATCCTTCGCTCCGATTCGCCGTATGAGCGGGCTGTATCGATCAGGTTGATGCCTTTGTCCAGCACATCATTCAACAACCTGGAGGCAGTGGCTTCATCCATTTCGGGCGATCCAATGTGCCCGGCACCGAAACTTACAACCGAAACTTGTAATCCTGTATTTCCGAACGCTCTGAATTTCATACACAAACTGATAAATGACCTTGGTGATGTATCCGGGTGAAATTAATCATGAAATCTCCATGCAACACCAAATTTAAAAGCACCGTCCTGCATGGGATAGTTTGGAGTGGTATAATAATCGCGACCCATAAAACTGGCGTTCAGATGCGTATAGGCAAAAAAGAACCGGGCGCGCTGGATCTTCAGGTTGATGAAAACATCCATATACAGGTAATTTCCGATCTCTTTCTGATCCTGGAGATAGAATGACCTTATGGCCGGGTTGTAATTGCTCGCATAATATAACGTATTGTAGAAAAAATTCAACCCCGGCTGCAAGGTTGCTGCGCCATTGAAAAGCGGCTGCGTATAATACAGCGTCACGTTGCCAATGAATACCGGCAGGCGGAGTACGGAGGTTCCCTGCACCGTCTGATAGGCTAATTGCGCTTTGACGGTGAACCGCCAGAAGTCACGAAAGCCATTCAGGTATAAGCGAAGGTATCCGAATTCGGATTGAACTTGCTGCGGATGGCTCAGCGTGTCGAGGTATGCGAAATTATTGACACGGCTGATGTTGAACCCGGTTTCGATCGATCTTATTGAATATCTGAAGCCTCCTGAAATGAGGCCCTGCTTCAGCCAGGTTGTATCCCACTGGTAACTATTCCCAAGGTATTGGGTATAGAACCAACCCGGTTGCCTGAGAACGTAGTCTCCGTCAACGGATACAATTCCTGCGTTTTTACCCGGTTTACCGAGGATGGTTGAAAGTACCACCCGCAGACTGAAGTCACCCCCGTTATAATCCCCGAAAACATAGTCCCCGCGGGCCTCAAGTTTCAGACTTGGCAAGGGTGTGAAAATAATTTTGGCTACAGGAATGTACTGCTGGAAAAAATATTGGGTTCCGTGAAGCGAAACCTCAGAATATTGCTGCCGGATACCCGCCTCCAACTGCAAAACACGCAGTTGCATGTTGGGCTTGTAACTTGGGTTTGACCATATGATTTCGTTGGTGATTTTTTTTATTGTCAGGGAGTCATATGTGAACACGGTGTCGAGAACGGGAGGAGGGAAGTAGCCGCTGTCGGGCTGTTGGTCGATGAAGTTCTGAATTTGCCGGTTGTATTCAAATGAGTAGGACAACCTGCCTAATTCAACTTGTTTATGCGGGAGCTGCGACGTGTCTTTCCCATTCTTTGCATGCCGGGTGAGGTCAAAATAGTGTTTCATGAAAAAGCCTGTCTCCCTGATCCTGTTTTGGGCCGCGGCCAGGTTTACGGGGATGACTTTCCGGTTGGATTCAAGGTTTTGTTCAAAAATGCTGTCATAAGTAATCCCGCCGTTTTCATAATTGCGGAGCCTGTTCATAATAAGGTTTGCGATGACCCCATATCGCTTGTTCCTGGTAAAGTATTGAGATGTAAGGACAAAATTGCTATGGTTGGTTTGTTGCCTGGTATAGGCTCCGGGCGCGTTTGTTACATGAAAATCGAATCCAAGGTTGAAACTTCGGTAGATGTTCCGGCTAAAAACGGCGCGGAAATTCTGCTCTTTCTTGGCACCTTGGGTGTACCGGAGTTCTGTAAATGTTTTAGTGACCTTGTAGTATCTGACACTGTCGTTCTGAAACAAATAGTTGTCAAAGGTGTGTGTCCCGTAATCAAAGCCACTGGCATATCCGGATGAAAACGGGATGAGTGTGCCGTAGCATTGGCCGATGTTGCCAAGTGTTTCGTAAAACCGGTCGTGTTTATACAGCGGATCATAATTCTGAAAGCCTGTGAGGGCGGTATCGTTTTGATGCAGGTTCAGTTTACCCAGTTTTTCGAAATCGCTGTAGAAGAAGGAAACCTGTGTAGAGTCACGGTGTTTTTTGACGGAGTCGGCCAGCGCTTTATTTGCGGCAGCGGCGGCCATGAGATCTTCTGAAGTTTCTGGAGTTGGGAGTTTGTTATCCTGTATTCGCAGTGAATCGGGTTTTTGTGCAAGGGCATCCATCGAAATGACCAGCAGGATCAGGGTAGCGGCAAGCAAAAAGCGATATATATTACAATGCATTCGGGAGGAGCGTATTGGAGGATAAAGGTACGGAAAAATTCCGGCCGGGCAGGAGAAGACGGGCAAAAAAAAACCCAGCTGTAAGGCTGGGTTTAAAAAAGATCGGCGACGACATACTCTCCCACAAAAACTGCAGTACCATCTGCGCAAGTGGGCTTAACGACTCTGTTCGGAAAGGGAAGAGGTGAACACCACTGCTATAGTCACCGTAAGATCTTCCGTAGAGGCGCAAAATTTTGCGCCTCTACGATATCTCTTAAAGACATATAGAGAAAGAAAACACAATAATTAATTAAAAGCTTGTCATAGAAGAAAGCTTACGGGTAATTAGTACTACTCGGCTATGACATTACTGCCTTTAGACCTGTAGCCTATCAACGTCGTGGTCTACGACGACCCTTAAAGGAAACCTCATCTTGGGCTGAGTTTCGCGCTTAGATGCTTTCAGCGCTTATCTCATCCAGACGTAGCTACTCTGCAATGCAGCTGGCGCCACAACAGATGCACTAGCGGTCTGTCCAACTCGGTCCTCTCGTACTAGAGTCAGGTGCCCTCAAGTTTCCAACGCCCACAACAGATAGGGACCGAACTGTCTCGCGACGTTCTGAACCCAGCTCACGTGCCACTTTAATCGGCGAACAGCCGAACCCTTGGGACCTTCTTCAGCCCCAGGATGTGACGAGCCGACATCGAGGTGCCA
>JBBQUQ010000067.1:0-19132 GCA_038212325.1 Bacteroidales bacterium | reverse complement strand
AGATAACATGACTTAATTTTTTATACTCGCTCATGCCACGAAATTAACAATTTTCAGGCAAAGCCGTTTATACATAACCACCACCAAAGGTGGTGGATTTAAAGTTTATATTAAATCGGCCCAAACTTTTCATGCTGATTTCACGAAGCACATTCAATACTGGCAGGAGAAATACCTTAGCGAGGTATTTTAACGTTAAAGAGGTGATAGAATAAACTTATGAAGTATTTGGAACAACAGATCATCGAAGCCTGGGAAGACCGGGAATTATTGAAACAACCTGAAACCCGTGAAGCGATTTTCGAAGTTATCAGACTGTTGGACAGTGGCCGGCTAAGAGTTGCATCGCAGGAATCAGGGCAGTGGGTCACCCATGAATGGATCAAAAAAGCGGTGATCCTCTATTTTCCAATCCGGAAGATGGAGGTGACAGAGGTCGGACCGTTTCAGTTTTATGATAAAATTCCCTTAAAAACCAATTATGAAAAGCTGGGTGTAAGGGTAGTGCCGCATGCAATTGCCCGCTATGGGGCCTACCTGGCCAAAGGGGTGATCATGATGCCTTCGTATGTGAACATCGGCGCGTATATCGACAGCGGGACCATGGTCGACACCTGGGCAACGGTTGGATCGTGTGCACAGATCGGGAGGAACTGCCATCTGAGCGGCGGGGTCGGTATCGGCGGGGTGCTGGAACCGGTGCAGGCTGCACCTGTGATCATCGAAGATAACTGCTTCCTGGGCTCACGGTGTATTGTGGTTGAAGGGGTGCGAGTTGGAAAGGAGGCGGTACTTGGCGCCAATGTGGTGATCACGGCGTCTACCAAAATCATTGATGTAACCGGCGAATCACCTGTTGAGTTTAAAGGGCATGTCCCACCGGGCTCTGTCGTTATTCCCGGAACCGTGCCAAAAACTTTTCCTTCAGGGGTTTACCAGGTTCCGTGTGCCCTGATCATTGGTCGCCGAAAACCATCCACGGATCTGAAAACTTCCCTGAACCAGGCATTGCGTGAATTTGAAGTGCCCGTGTGACAAATGGTGAAATGGCAAAATGGTAAAATGGTAAAATGGTGAAATAGTGAAATAGTGAAATGGTGAAATGGTGAAATGGTGAAATGGTGAAATGGCAAGATGGCAAAATGGTGAAATGGTAAAATCTAAGATCCTGATCATTCAAACTGCGTCCATTGGTGACGTCATCCTGGCGACTGCGCTCATCGAAAGCCTTCACCAGGCCTTTCCTGTCGCCGCAATCGACTTCCTGGTTAAAAAAGGCAATGAAGGCCTGTTCAGGGAACATCCTTTTCTTCACCAGGTGATCACCTGGGACAAACAATCGGCTAAGTATACCGGACTTATGAAAATCATACGGCTGGTGCGGCAGGCAAACTATGACCTGGTGATCAACCTTCAGCGGTTCTTTCTCACCGGTTTGCTGGCTGCTTTATCAGGCGGCCATGAGACCCGGGGATTCTCCAAGAATCCACTCTCGTTCCTTTTCACCAGGCGGTTCAACCACCCGATCGGCAGCGGAGTGCATGAAGTAATCCGCAATCATGCGCTCATCAGTGACCTGGCACGCGTTGGCAATCAAAAACCGCGATTATATCCGACCCTGAAAGATGAGGCCGTGATTGCCCGGTTCACCAACAATCTGTACTATACGATTTCCCCGGCTTCGCTCTGGTTCACCAAGCAGTACCCGGTTGAAAAATGGGTTGAACTTGCCCGGCTGATCCCAACGGATGCCAGCATATTTCTGCTCGGTGCACCGGGCGACGTGGAACTGTGCGATGAGATCATTGCGCGGGCAGGTCATCCCGGCATCGTTAGCCTGGCCGGGAAATTAACGTTACTGCAGTCGGCCGCCCTGATGAAAAGGTCGCGCATGAATTTCACCAACGATTCGGCACCGATGCATCTTGCATCTGCCGTTGATGCTCCCGTAACAGCAATTTACTGTTCAACTGTGCCTGAATTCGGGTTCGGGCCGTTGTCTTCCATTTCACACATTATTGAAGTCGGTGAACAGTTGCGTTGCCGGCCGTGTGGTTTACATGGGTACCGGGCATGTCCTGAAAAACATTTCAAATGTGCTTTCGAGATAGAATCAGAGCGGCTTTCAGCGCTGCTTTGACGTAAATCATCCAGGATGGACTTCAGAGAGGTTTGCAACGCAATTTGTATTTACCTTTGCTCGTTATTGTTCAACTATGGAGGAGGATGTCAAAAAATGTCTTAAGGTGCTGCGGGAAGGCGGCACCATTTTATATCCCACCGATACCATCTGGGGAATCGGATGCGATGCCACCAATGCGGCTGCGGTTGAAAAAGTTTATCACCTCAAGCAACGGATGGAAAGCAAAAGTCTGATCATTTTACTGGCTGAGGCAGAAACGCTGAATGACTATGTCACTTCCGTGCCTGACATTGCATGGGACCTGCTGAAACATGCCGACACCCCATTGACCATCATCTATCCGGATGCAAAAAACCTTGCCGGAAATGTTGTAGCTGATGATGGTTCAGTGGCCGTGAGGATCGTGAAGAATGAATTCTGCCGCAGGCTGATCCATGCCTTCGGAAAACCCATTGTTTCGACCTCGGCGAATATTTCAGGCACCCCTCCTCCCCTGGCTTTCAGGAATATCGTTCAGGAGATTATCCAGGGGGTGGATTACGCTGTTGCTGAATCACGTGAGGAAATCCATGAACTGAAGCCATCGCAAATCCTTAAACTCAAACATAACGGAGAATTCCAGATCATCCGCAAATAATCCAATCCGACAATTTATCAATGAAACACCCGTCATTCTTTTTCCTCCTGCTATTTTTTACCTTTGCTCCTCATCCGGGATTCTGCGACCCCGCTGATAAACCCAAACGCTTTTCCATCAGCGGAAAAATAAGAGACCTTCACAGCGGGGAAGCCCTTTTAGGAGCTACGGTCTTTGTTAAGGAGCTGAAAACCGGAGCCGTATCTGATTTATATGGAAACTATTCACTCACGCTGGATGAGGGCAATTACACGCTCAAATACTCTTATATTGGTTATTCTACGATTGAAAAACCGATAGAGCTCAATAAGGACCTCAGAATATCCATTGAACTGGATCCGGCAGAACATCAGTTAAAAGAGGTTGTCATCACCAGTGAAAAAAGTGATAAAAATGTCGTCAAACCCGAGATGAGCACCTTTCGGATGGACATTAAAACCATTCAACGCATCCCTTCACTGATGGGGGAGGTTGATGTAATCAAGGCCATCCAGCTGCTTCCCGGGGTGCAATCGGTTGGCGAAGGGTCTTCCGGATTCAGTGTGCGCGGAGGCGCTCCCGACCAGAACCTGATCCTGCTCGACGAGGCAACCGTTTACAATGCCTCCCATCTGATGGGTTTTTTCTCGGTTTTCAACAACGATGCCATCAAGGATGTGAAACTCTACAAGGGCGACATCCCGGCAAATTACGGCGGACGTCTTGCCTCAGTTCTCGATGTGCGAATGAATGAAGGGAACTCGAAGAAGTTCGAAGTGAACGGAGGCATCGGCATCATCGCCAGCAGGTTAACAGTTGAAGGGCCTATCGCAAAGGACCGCTGCTCATTTATTGTTTCGGGAAGGCGAACTTACGCCGACTTATTCCTGGCGCTATCTCCGAATGAAGAGCTGCACGGTAACAAGCTTTACTTTTACGATCTCAATGCGAAGGTCAACTACCGTGTCGACGACAACAACCAGGTTTTCCTCTCAGGCTATTTTGGCCGTGATGTATTTAAAAACGGATTTGCCAACATGAAATGGGGCAATGAGACCGCTACGTTGCGATGGAATCACCTTTTTTCAAAGAAACTATTTTCGAATTACTCCCTGATATACAGCAATTATCTTTATAACCTCGGGGTACCTGCAGGCAACAGCTTCTCCTTTGATTGGAATTCAAACCTGCGCGATGTCGGCTTAAAAGGAGACCTCAGCTATTACCTGAACACGAAAAACACCATTAAATTCGGGGCTTCTGTGATATATCACATGTTCAACCCGGGTTACGCCCGGGGGGTTGGCGATGAATCCGTTGTTACAGAGGTCAAGGTGCCGAACAACTATGCTTTTGAAACAGGGGTGTATGGCAACAATGAGCAACAGTTCGGGGAGCATTTCACGGTCAAGTACGGACTGCGTTTTTCCATGTTCCAGAATACGGGCCCGGGAACGGTATTTCAGTATGATTCGGCTTACAACGCAATCGATTCAACCGTTTACCCCTTCTTCGAGCTTTACAAAACCTATGCTGCCCTTGAGCCCAGGCTCGGACTATTGTATGAGCTAAGCAGCAGGCATTCAGTCAAGGCAAGCTATGCCCGAACCAACCAGTACCTGCAGCTTGCTCAGAATTCAACCGTCGGCACTCCGCTGGATATCTGGTTCCCGTCAAGCCCCAATGTGAAGCCCCAGATTGCAGACCAGCTCGCAGTAGGCTATTTCAGGAACTTCCGCAGAAACACCATTGAAACATCGGTGGAAGGCTACTATAAATGGATGAAAAATGTCGTCGATTTCAAAGATTTTGCCGTACTGCTGCTCAACAACAAACTTGAAGGAGAGATACGCACCGGAAAGGCCTGGTCGTATGGCCTCGAGTTTCTTGTAAGGCTGAATGAGGAGAGATTAAACGGGTGGGTAAGCTACACCTATTCCCGAACCTTCAGACAAATCAATGAGATCAATAACAACATTGACTACCCGGCGCCTTACGATAAGCCTAACAATCTTACATTCGTTTTAAGCTATACGCTCAGCAAACGTTTCAGCGTTTCCGCCAATTGGGTTTACGCAACCGGAGCCCCGGTGACATTCCCGACAGGGCGTACAGAGATCGGCGGGAAAATTGTACCAATTTATTCCGACCGGAATGAGTACCGCTATCCCGACTACCATCGTCTCGACCTGTCCGTCTCCTTTTACAGCAAAGAAAAACCGGCTAAAAAATTTAAATGGGACCTGAATTTCTCTGTGTACAATGTATATAACCGGCACAATACCTGGACCATCAACTTTGTGCAGGACGAAACAAACCCTGATGTTACGTATGCCGAAAAGGTTTACCTGTTTGGCATTATTCCATCTGTAACATTTAATTTCCATTTCAACAATGATTAAGAAAACTATTCATATCGCACTCCTGGCCATCGTTATTGCAGCATGCACAGAAAAGATCGATGTAAAACTCGACACCACATACACCCGCGTGGTTGTTGATGGCAGTATTGGAGCCGATACCGGGAATTACCGTATCATTCTTTCGAAATCTGCCGATTACTTCTCCAACGAACCTGTACCCATGGTTGTGAATGCAAGCGTTTCCATCACCGATGGAACCAGCACCTTCAAATTGAACGAAACCGAGGAAGGTGTATCCGGCATTTACGAAACGACACCTGATTTTGCCGGTATAGCTGGCAAAACATATACCCTCCAGGTAAAGCTTGCGGAAGCAATTGCCGGGGTTACTAATGTAGAGGCAACCTGTTATCTTCCAACGGTAACCCATCTTGATTCCATTTCCACCACCTTTCAGTCTGACTGGGGGCCGGATGGAATCTGGACAATCAGGTTATACGCCCAGGAACCCGGCAACGAAGTAAATTATTACCTCTTCAATTTTTACAAGAATGGTAAAATGATGACGGACTCGATCACAAAAAAGGTTGTTTCCGATGACCTGTTCTACAATGGGAGCTATATGAACGGGGTCGATGTGATCTATATTAACAATAAGAATAAATGGGAAACCCTGATGCCAGGTGACACGATCACGCTCCAGATGTCGGGGATTACCAAAGAGTATTTCGATTTTGTGAACCAGGTGCAGCAGGCCGGCTACAGCATTCCTTTTTTCAGCGGCCCGCCTGCGAATGTTGAAGGGAATGTCACCAACGGCGGAATTGGCTTTTTTACAGCTTTTTCGAGCAGTTATGCAACTACGGTAGTCAACCAGTAAAACCATGAATAAAGGACGTGACACGAAGCCGCATATCGGCATCTTTGGCAGGAGAAATAATGGTAAAAGCTCGCTGATCAATGCGCTCACCGGGCAGGAAATTGCCATCGTTTCTGATGTGGCAGGTACCACAACCGATCCGGTTAAGAAATCGATTGAAATAGCCGGGATCGGCCCGGTCGTGATGGTCGACACGGCTGGAATTGATGATTCGGGAGAATTAGGCCTGAAAAGGGTCGGAAAAACCAGGGATGTATTAAAAATCATCGACCTGGCCATCCTGGTCATTGCCGGCAATGCATTCGATGATCCCGAGAAAAACCTGGTCAGCGATTTTAATGCCAACGACCTGCCCTTTCTCATCATTCACAACAAATCAGATGAACAGGAGATCACGCCGGAACTCACCTCGGTTATCAATGACAAATTTGGTGTTCCGGTGATAAATTTCAGCGCGCTTCACTCGTTAAACCTTGAAGAGGTGATAGGCGCGATACGTTCCGCAATTCCCGAAACGGCTTACCAGAAACACACCTTGGTGGGCGACCTGATCGCATATGGCGATGTGGTGCTGCTCATTACACCGATCGACATTGAGGCGCCTGAGGGCAGGATGATCCTTCCGCAGGTGCAGGTAATCCGCGATGTTCTTGATCATGATGGCATTGCCGTAGTTTGCAAAGAACGGGAGGTGGATGCATTTTTAAAGAAAATGAATCCGAAGCCTGCGCTGGTTGTCACCGACAGCCAGGTATTTCCCAAAGCAGATGCCTCTATCCCGAAAGACATACCTTTGACAAGTTTCAGCATCGTGCTGGCAAGGCAGAGAGGAGATTTCGTCAATTACATGAAGGGAACACCCCATTTATCAAAACTTCGCGACGGCGACCGTCTGCTGATCCTGGAATCGTGCACCCACCATGTTTCGTGCGATGACATTGGCCGTGTGAAAATTCCGCGTTGGCTGACCAATTTTTCGGGGAAGAAACTGGAGTTCGACATTGTTGCAGGGTTGAACAAAATATCACGCCCCATTACCGACTATGCCATGGTGATCCAGTGCGGCGGATGCATGATCACCCGGAAGCAGATTATTAGCAGGCTAAAACCCGCCATAGATGCCGGAATCCCTGTAACCAACTATGGAATGGCCATCGCCTATGTGCACGGCATTTACAATCGGGCGATCGCACCGTTCAGGAAAGGGCCGGATGAGGGGGTTGATTATTTGTAGGTGACGCGTGACGCGTGACGGGATTTTATGGTACCGACAATGAAACGGGAACGACCTTTCCGTTGAAGTATTTGTGGCCGTTCACTGCAAAATCAGCAATAAAGTGAGCGATCTGGGCGGAATTTTGCAAGGCTTTGGCACCAGGGAAAGCCCTCTGGAACATCTCTGTTTGCACTGCGCCGATGGCGAGGCAATTCACGGTGATTTCCTTTTCGGAAAGTTCCTCGGCAAGCACTTCGGTGAGAATTGCCAGTGCCCCCTTGCTGGCGCTGTAAGCAGCAAGTCCGGGGAATTTTTTACTGCCCTGCACACCGCCAATGCTTCCGATATTTACGACATGCGCACCTTTTTTAAGCATTGGCAATAAAGCCTGGATCAGTAAAAACGGACTCTTTACATTTACGTTGAACGTATCATCGAATTCTTCGGCACTGAAGTGCTCAAACGGTTTATTTACCAGTTTTCCGGCGTTGTTGACCAGGATGTCGCAGGTATGAATGAACGTTTCAATCCGCTGAACAATAAATGGATAGAACTCGAACTGGGTAAGGTCAAATTCATATGGTATCACCTTTGCCTCAGGATACAACCGCAGGCAATCGGCCACCAGTTCCTTTAACGCTTTCCCATTTCGAGAAATTGCGACAATATGATTTTGCTTATGTTTGGCCAACACCTTAACAACCTCGAACCCTATTCCTTTGGCTGCGCCGGTAACGATGATGTTCATAATTTTTTTGTTTTGCCGATAAAAGTAAATAAAAACTGATAATATTGTTCAAATTTAGTTAACTTTCCTTAAATTTGCAGCGCTAAAGGAAGAATCGAAACTATCAGTTAAAACAAACAACACATCATGAAAAAAATCTTTATCATTTCATTGTCTTTGTTCCTTGGGATAAACTTTTCATTCGCCCAGGAGGAAGCACAAAAGCCTACCGTGATGAAACCGGTCTATTTTGACGTATCGCCTCCCCTGAGGGATATGGTGCAAAAATCGGATGCCATCATCGATAACTCGTGGAAAGAAGGTATCGTAAAAAACAAGCTGAATACTTATAGCAATGAAACCATTACACTGGACTCTCCTGTCAATGATCCTGTTCACCAGTCATTTTTTGGAGATGCAATCGCCGACACTACGATCCAGAATTTTGACGGCGTTTCCGCAAATGGTTCCTATCCGCCTGATACGGATGGTGATGTGAGTTTTTCCCACTATATGCAAGTAGTGAATACGAGGTTTGCCGTTTACAACAAAAACGGGGTCAAACTGATGGGCCCGACTAACAACAGTGTAATATTCAATGGTTTGCCAAACAACACAAACGATGGCGACGCCATATTGCTTTATGATGAAAATGCCGACCGCTGGCTGTTCAGCCAGTTTGCCTTGCCAAACTATCCAAATGGTCCGTTTTATGAAAATGTGGCGATCTCGCAAACCAACGACCCGACCGGTACGTGGTATCGTTACCAGTTCCAGTTCGCCGACATGCCCGACTATCCTAAACTTGCAGTGTGGGTTGATGGATATTATATGACGACCCGTCGTTTCGCATCAGGTTCAGGCTCATGGTTAGGGCCTGCTGCAGTAGCCATGGACAGGTCCAAAATGCTTACCGGCGATCCTACCGCCGCCATGGTCATGTTTACCATGCCATCGTCGGGCGAAGGAACCCAGGCGGCTGACTGCGACAGTGATTTTCCGCCATTGGGAACGCCCTGCCCTGTTTGCTATCTTACCTCAACAGCCACCGGTGCCATCAGATTGTATGACTTTCATGTGGATTGGACTACTCCTTCAAGTTCAACGTTTACCCTGACTCCTACCATCCCGATTTCTACAATTTCCATCCTGAACGGAAACATCATTCCTCAAAAAGGAACATCCCAGAAGCTGGATGCCATGTCGGGAAAAAGGATCATGTTCCGCATGCCTTTCCGCAAATTCAGCACCCACTGGTCCATGCTCATCAACACAACTGTAAACGTAGGCGGCAAAGCCGGGATCCGCTGGATGGAATTGAGAAATGTTTCGGGAACCTGGAGCCTATACCAGGAAGGCACCTATGCCCCTTCCGACGGCAACTATCGCTGGATGGGCAGTATTGCCATGGATTCCGTCGGAAACATCGCACTGGGTTATTCTATCTCCAGTTCCACCATGTTTCCAGGCATCCGTTACACCGGCCGGTTGAACGGAGACCCCCTGGGTATAATGACCATTGCAGAAAGAGGCATCACCAATGGCGGAGGTTCCCAAACGAATACCGATGGACGCTGGGGCGATTACAGCGCCATGGCTGCTGATCCGGCAGATATCGGCAAATTCTGGTATACACAGGAGTACTTTGCCACAACGTCGAGCGCAAATTGGAAGACAAGGATCGGCTCATTCTCCTTCAGCAATGTATTTTCAACGGTATCTACGGCGTTTCCGAACCCGGTGTGCGTGGGTGATTCCACCCAGCTTACCATTGTCCCCAACGGCGGATCAGGAACCTATACCTTCTCCTGGATCTCAATCCCGGCCGGGTTTATATCCAACGTTCAGAATCCCAAAGCTGCTCCGACCCAAAACACAAAATATATCGCTACAATCAGCGACGGCACCTTGACCCGACATGACACTGTTAACGTAATCGTCGGCACCAAACCAATTGTTTTTGCAGGTGCGGATACCATCGTTTGCTGGTATGTAACCTCCATCGATCTTCATGGCACTGCGTCAAACTACAAGGCTTTTGGCTGGAGCACTGCCGGATCGGGAACGTTCACAAATACATCAACCTTGGAAACAACCTACCTTCCAAGTCTGAATGACAAGATTGCCGGTTCTGTGGATCTTAAACTCGTTGCAGTTTCAAACCTCCCCTGCACGGGAAATGTGACCAGTATAAAACACGTGGTTTTTGATGTTTGTACTGGTTTGACAGGCCAGGATAAAGTGGCACCCGGCCTGCTCATCCAACCCAATCCTGCGCACGGAACTGTGGCAATCGGCCTCAGGGGCGTCTCCGGTGCAACAGTACTTTCCATTACCTCCATGGACGGGAAAACTCTTTTCTCCGAGAATATAGAAGTGACGACGCTTCCTGTTATTCGCACCATGGATATTTCAGGCTATGCCAGGGGAATTTATTTTGTGCAGTTGAAAACCGGCGACAAGATCATCACCGAAAAAATGATTGTTCAATAAACAGCCGATAAAATAAAGATACTGTTAATGAATTAACAATATCTTTATTTTTGTACCTTTGCAATTGAAAGTTTTTTTCAATTTGTTCATACACATAGAATTTGGTTCTTCAGGGCAGGGTGAAATTCCCGACCGGCGGTATAGTCCGCGACTCCCGGAAAATTGATGATCCTTCGTGATCATTTGTTGAAGGGAACCGAGCCGTTGCAATTACGGCACCGACAGTAAAGTCTGGATGGAAGAAGAATCGTATTTAATCTGACCAATTTATCATTTTAAATAGGATTACGCCCTGTTGCCTGCAAGTGACAGGGCTTTTTTATGAACGAATATGAGCATGACAAATGACGAGTGATCTGAACTATATGAAACGGGCGATGAGCCTCGCAAAACGCGGTGCCGGATGGGTGAACCCAAACCCGATGGTTGGTGCCGTGCTGGTAAAGAACGGCCGCATCATCGGGGAAGGATTTCATGAATATTTCGGTGGAAACCATGCAGAAGTCAATGCACTGCAGGGTATTTCGGCTGCAGAGGCATCAGGATCAACCCTGTATGTAACACTCGAGCCCTGTAGTCATGCAGGAAAAACACCTCCCTGTGCAAACCTGCTTGTTGAAAAAAAGTTGGCCCGTGTGGTTATTGCCATGACGGATCCCAATCCGCTCGTCGATGGAAAGGGCCTCGCCTTCCTGCAATCTTCCGGTATACAGGTCGAATCAGGGCTGATGGAATCGACGGCCAGGCAAATGAATGAAGCGTTTATCAAGTACGTCAAAACCAATCAGCCATTTGTAATATTAAAGACTGCCATGACGCTTGATGGAAAAATCGCTACCATAACGAATGCATCCCGCTGGATTACCGGAGAAAAATCCCGCAAAATGGTTCATCTGATGCGCCAGCAGCTCAGCGCGGTCATGGTTGGGGTAAACACCATCATTTACGACGATCCCCTGTTAAACATCCGCCTGCCAGGTACCTGGAAAAATCCGTTAAAAGTGATTGCCGACACCCATGGCAGAATTCCGATTGAAGCAAAGGTACTGGTCAATGATCCTCAACTGACGATTGTCGCAACTTCTGAATTTGCTGATCCGAAAAAGTTAAAACAAATTGAACGGCTTGGCGCCCAGGTAATAATTTGTCCGCTGAAAAATCAAATGGTTGACCTTGGATTTGTCATGCACTCACTTGGTTCCATGGGTATTGACAGTGTAATGATCGAGGGGGGAAGCACCATGGCATTTTCAGCGTTGCAAGAAGGGATCGTACACAAAATAACCACATTTATTGCACCAAAACTGCTTGGCGGAGCAAATGCTCCGACAGCGGTCGGCGGTGCCGGTATTGATAAAATGGAGGATGCAATCAACCTCAGGGACCTTAGCATCAGGAAAGTTGGGGATGACCTGATGGTTGAAGGATACATCGCGTGATTAAATTAAGAATTTGAGCGTATACGAATGTTATCACCATTTCTGGTTTGACAAAAGACGATGCAAAAATGATTTACAACCTACTATTTCAAAAAGAAGGAGAACAATCTGCTGCTGAGATTGGGAACAAATACAATATCCCCAAAAGTACATTACACCACAAAGTGGATACTTTCAGGAAGAAAATAGCATCTGATGCCACAGACAAGGATATTGAATATTTGAGAAATTTATTTTTAAACCGTTCGAAACGTTTAAATCAAACAAAACATCTTAAAATACAACCACGAATCCAAAGAAATCAAATCTGGTCTGTCAAAAATGATTATGATGACTTTCAAGGAATATCTCAAAATACAGCATGCCCTTTCCTTGTATTGATAAATAATGACCCTGATGATATCGAGGATGAAAATTTTACGAGAGTTTTAATAGTTAGTCCATTCGTTGAAATGGCTTTTGCAAATGATGAGGTATCTAACGACTCTTCAATAATAGGATTCCCTTTTTTAATTGAAACGTGGAATGACCAGCCAATTCTTACGGAATTACTAGATGAGTATATTGGATACTATGAGGCAAAATCAATATCCTTTTCAAAATTTAATTCTTTTGAATTAGTAAATCTTCATAGGTCAAACTCAAAAGCAACCAAATCTTGCTCTTGCAGCTAAATCCTGAGTAAATAATGAGGATAAATATCTAATTTATGAAAATACAAACTTGCCATTTCAAATTTTTATCAGAAAAACGAATGTGGTTTCATAATATCGGTGCCTTCAAGAGACAAGACGAAATTATTTACGAATCAAAAAGAAGAAATTGCCGGAATATCAAACAAGGAGAAAACAGTATTTGCGAACCTAAAAGCAGGGAAATACTCGCTGATTTCTGAACAAGTTAAAGAACCCATTAAAATTAGATTAAAATAGTATGTCGACATATATCCCATTAATTTGAACAACAAGTTGGATTGATTTTAGTATTACTAAACACAGATGAGCTTAAACCAAGCCGTTTTTTTATGACCCTATTGATGCAGGTGGTGAAGCAGTACTTTGTCACCTCATAAACTTGTCACAAATAGCTTAACATAATGTTTACCGGAATCATCGAAGAAACAGGAGTCGTTAAATCAATCAGCCGGGGTGCCAGGTCATCACAACTAACCATCCAGGCAAAACTGGTGGTTGCAGATGTCAAAGTTGGCGACAGCATAAGCACTAATGGTGTTTGCCTAACTGTGACAGCATTTGGCCCTGGTTTTTTCACAGTTGATGTAATGCCGGAAACCATCAGGCAAACAAATTTCAACCTGCTCAAACCAGGAAGCGCTGTAAACCTTGAAAGAGCGCTAAGGCTGATGGACCGGATGGGTGGTCATATGGTCAGCGGACACATTGACGGAACCGGAAAAATTGTTCGTTCCTGGGAAGAAGACAATGCGGTATGGTTTCAAATTTCAGCAGAAGAGACAATTCTGCGGTACATTGTTGATAAAGGCTCAGTGGCATTGGACGGAATCAGCCTGACCGTAACCAACGTCGACAGCAACTGCTTCAATGTATCAATTATCCCGCATACCCATGATGTTACAACCCTTCGGGAGAAAAAAAGCGGGGACCTTCTAAATATTGAGTGTGACATGATTGCCAAATATGTTGAAAAACTTCAGGCACATCATTCCGCCGGCCGGAAAATTGACATGGATTTTCTTGCCAGAAATGATTTTTTATAAATGTTTGATTCTCATAATTTAATTAATAGCAATCGTACCAGAGTCCTCAGATGTGGCATCTGCCCACCCCCAGCCCCTCCCTATGCCAGGGAGGGGGGAGATTTGCGAATAATTGAATGATAAAATAGTGATATGACAAAATATACTTTTAACACCATTGATCAGGCACTTGAAGACATCCGAAAAGGCAAAATGATCGTGGTTGTTGATGATGAAGACCGCGAAAATGAAGGCGACCTGGTGATTGCCGCAGAAAAAGTCACTCCGGCGGTCATTAATTTCATGGCCAAGCACGGCGGGGGATTAATTTGCCTTCCGATCGTACGCGACCGCCTTGAGGAGCTCAACATTGAACGTATGGTAGTTAAGAATACCGATCCTAACCGTACGGCCTTTACCGTTTCTGTTGATGCAATTGAGTGTGCCACAGGAATTTCAGCACAGGAAAGGGCGCTGACAATTAAGCGCCTGATCGACAATCAAACCAAGGCAAGGGATTTCACCCGGCCAGGGCATATTTTTCCGATTGAATACCGTGAAGGCGGCGTACTGGTGAGGGCAGGCCATACCGAAGCATCAGTTGATCTTGCGACCATGGCCGGTTTATATCCCGCCGGGGTAATCTGCGAAATCATGAATGAAGACGGTTCCATGGCCCGTGTGCCAGAACTGATGGATTATGTAAAGAAACATAACCTGAAGATCATTACCATTGCTGCACTGATCGATTACCGCCGGAAATCTGAAACCCTTGTGGAACGTGCCGCTGTTGTTGACATGCCAACCAAATATGGTGAGTTTAAAGCATATAGTTATGTCAGTAAGATCAGCAAGGAAAACCATCTTGCCCTGGTAAAAGGCGACGTGAGTGACGGAGAACCCGTTCTGGTGAGAGTTCATTCTGAATGCCTTACAGGTGATGTTTTCGGTTCGATGCGATGCGATTGCGGTGACCAGCTTGAAGTGGCCATGAAAATGATTGCCAGGGAGGGCCGCGGTGTGCTGCTTTACATGCGGCAGGAAGGCAGAGGCATCGGGTTAAATAACAAGATGCGTGCATACTCATTGCAGGACCAGGGAATGGACACCGTTGAAGCCAATATGGCCCTTGGATTCGATGCTGATCTGCGCGATTATGGTACCGGTGCCGAAATACTCGTGGATCTTGGTATTAAAAGACTGCGACTGCTGACCAACAACCCGCAGAAGATTTCAGGTATCGAAGGATTCGGGCTGGAACTCATTGAGCGCATTCCCATTCAAACCCGCAGCAATTCGAAAAACATTCGCTATATGAAGACAAAAAAGGAGAAGATGGGGCACATGCTGACCTTTGGAGAGGACGGCGACCTGGAAAAAATAAAAATTAAAAACTAAAAATTTCGTTGTGATGTTAACGCTTTGTAAAACCAACTGACCCATATGAAAATAATTGAAGGTAAACTTGATGCCAAAGGGCTGAAATTCGGGATTGTGATCGCCCGTTTCAACGAATTTATAAGTGGGAAATTGTTATCAGGATGTCTTGACGGGCTCAAACGTCATGGTGCTGAGGATAAGGATCTCGATGTGGTATGGTCGCCGGGAGCATTTGAAATCCCACTTCTTGCAAAGAAAATGGCTGCCGGCAACAAATACGATGCAGTGATCTGCCTGGGTGCAGTTATCAGGGGAGCCACTCCGCACTTTGATTATGTTGCCTCAGAAGTCTCAAAAGGAGCTGCCCAGGTTGGCCTTGAAACCGGTGTTCCTGTGATATTTGGCGTTCTCACGACCGACAACCTGGAACAGGCGATTGAACGCGCCGGGACCAAAGGCGGCAACAAAGGCTTTGACGCTGCCCTCGCGGCAATTGAAATGGCAAACTTGCTGAAGGAACTGTAAGAAACGTGAGGCGTGACGCGTGACCATGTTCCGATCTTATTTCCGGGTGATCACAAACACCGTTCTGCGGTTCCTGGCCCTCCCCTCTTCGGTTTCATTATCGGCGACAGGCATCGACTTCCCAAACCCTTTATAGGTAAGGCGGGTGTTTGAAATGCCTTGTTCGATTAAATAATCGTACACTGACCTGGCACGGTTCTCAGACAACTTCAGGTTGCTCGCATCATTTCCTATGTTGTCGGTATGGCCTTGAATTTGTATACTGATGGTATTGTTTTCGTTGAGAAAATCCAGTAACTGGTCAAGCACAGCCTTAGATTCCGGTGTAAGGTCAAACGAATTGAACGGAAAGAAAATGTCATTGATCCTGTAAGATTTATTGAGTTCAATCGGCTTAACTTCAATATCCACTTTGGCCAGCTTCTTAAAAACACTGTCGATCTTTGAAATATATTTGGATTCATACACATGGTCGGCCTTTTTAACTGTCATAATATAATCGCTGTTGAACGGGGCCACCGCAACATAGTTACCTGTTAACGTATCCATCGGAATTTCCGAAACCCTCTTTGTTTCTATATTTTTTAATTCAATACGTGCCTTCATCGGTTCTGTTGACGACCCTGATTTCACATTCCCCTTAATAAACAGCACCCTTTCAGGACGAGCTGCATTATACAGGTCAAAAGAATAGAGGTCCCATCCTCCTTTCCCATTGTATTTATTTGACGCAAAAAAGCCCTGGGTACCATCTGTGCTGACAAAAAACCCGACCTCGTCACCCGGGGAATTTATCGGGTAGCCAATATTTTTGGGTTTTGACCAGTTGCCGTGTTCATCCCATTTGGTAAAAAATATATCATACCCTCCAAGGCCCATGAGCCCGTCGGATGAGAAATAGAGGGTTTTCCCGTCGGGGTGGATGAACGGAGATTTTTCGTTACTGCCTGAATTGATGACAATTCCAAGGTTAACCGGCGCTTCCCAGCCACCCGACGAATCTTTGACAGACCTGTAAATATCGTATCCGCCAAATCCGCCGGCACGATCGCTCACAAAATAGAGGGTTTGCCCATCGGCAGAAATGGACGGCTGCGATTCCCAGGAGCCAGGCTGGTTTATTTTGTCCCCCACGCTCCTGATCTGGCTCCATTCACCTCCAATGCTTTCTGAAACGCAGATATCACAATTCAGGTATTTTTTAACATTGTCGTACCTGCACACCGTATAGCACAACGTATTGTTATCAGCAGTCAACGTTGCGCCACCTTCGTTATCATTGATATTAAAAGGCTCGGGCATCACCTCGCCTTCGTTAAATTTTCCGTCGTCTCTCCTGGTGCTGAATAAAAATTTTTCTCTCGTTCTCACTTCCCTGACCAAGCTGTTCTTATCCGGATTAATTTTTATCTCCCTGGTAAACAAGGCCATCTGGTTATCCGGCGAAAGAATCGGGAGGTACTCATTTTCGGCTGTTGAAATGCCTTCAACCACTTTCGGCTCAAATGGAACCGGCTTGCTGATCATCTCAAGGTAAAATCCGGCGTATTTCAGTAATTCTGCCGCCCGGTTGTAATCCTCATCCTTTTTAATTTTATCAACATCCTTCAGGAATTCATTCAGGTTCTGCACCGCAAGTTCAAAATTCTCCTGCCCGTAAAAGATCTCACCCAGGTAATAGTATGCATACACATCGTAGGCGGGGCACAATTCAACAACCTTGCGGAAGTTTTTTTCAGCCTCCCTGAAATTATTGTCCTGCTTTTTAAAATTGACCAGCCCCAGCACAAAATAAGCATCCACACAACCGGGCTCCGAAGCGATCACTGTCCTCATCTGCTGCCCGGCAAGGTTATAACTTCCCCGTCGGAGGTAATCAATCCCGTCCTGGTAGATTTTTTC
Organism: Bacteroidales bacterium; assembly: GCA_038212325.1. Classification (GTDB taxonomy): domain Bacteria; phylum Bacteroidota; class Bacteroidia; order Bacteroidales; family FEN-979; genus CAIVAT01. The sequence continues at coordinate 1,731 of JBBQUQ010000067.1, read as the reverse complement.
GGTCTTTTTGTCCAGTTTTATTTTGCATGAATCGCCTGCAACTACTTCAATGCGTGAAGATGTGCCAGGTTTTGACCAAGTGGTTGCCGACATGCACTGTAACACCGGAAATACAAGGAATAAAAGCGGCAGATGAATCCTGCTCATGCGATGCCTGAGGCACTTCATATGGATAATTTTGTCAAAGATATAAGTAAATGTCCTAATTTTACAATTCGTTGTCAGTACCCGAGTCCTCAAATGTGGCATGGGTAGAAGACATAGGTAGAAGACACAGGTATAATTGAATGATGTTTATGATAAGGATTAAATCTTTACTGATTTCCTGTTTGGTAATGTGCGGAACTTTCCTGCACGGGCAGACGGTGATTCCGAATGCAAGTTTTGAAAGCTGGACAACAGGCGGCAATTACTCGGACCCGGTAGGGTGGGACACGCCCAACGAAGAGCTGATGCTCATCCCATTTATTGGCATCACCGTGGTGTCAAAGAGCACCGATCATCACGGCACCGGCAGTTATTCTGTAAAACTTGAGACAAAGCATTATACAATTCCCCCAACGGATGTGCCCGGGTTTATGACTTGCGGAAAACTAACTGTCAGCCTCATTTCCGGAACCTATTCATTAACAGGAGGAGTTCCGGTTACAGATATTCCCACCCATCTTAAGGGATATTACAAGTATTTTCCCAAAGGCGGAGACAGTTGCGCCATTGGCATCGGGCTTACCAAGACCACCGGCACCATCCTGGATACGATTGGCATGGGCAGTTTCTCCACAAAAGACACCATCGCCGACTGGACACCCTTCTCGGCCTGGATTGATTACATCAGCACCGTCGTCCCGGATACCATGAATATTGTTGCCATGTCGACGGCCCAGGAGGTTATGACGATCGGCACGGTGTTGTATGTGGACGATTTGTATCTCGACTATACCGTCGGTTATGATAAGAAAGATCCCGCAGCCGGCATCAGTGTTTACAATGACCGTGAAACCAGCAGGCTTATGGTCTTTTTTGATTTTCCGGAACCGGAATTGATCAGCATCAGGCTGATCAGCATGACGGGGCAGGATATTTCGGCGTTGCGCCCCGGTTCAGTCAAAAACGGCCGGAAAATTATCGGGTATGAAGGCAGGGGCCAGGGGGTGTATCTGCTGCAAATTGTGCATGACAACAAGGTGTTTACCAGGAAATTCTTCCTGGGTCAAATGTAATATGTTAAAATTGTAAAACTGCAGGAAAGGCTTTATGATGGGTTCAAATTCAGTTAAAACCGGCATGATTCAAATGACATCCAACGCCGGAAAGCAGGCCAACATCGATAAAACTATTGTTAAAATCAGAGAAGCAGCAGGATTGGGAGCGCAGATCATCTGCCTTCAGGAATTGTTTGCAACCCCCTACTTCTGCTGGGAGGAGAACTATGAGTATTTCAGCCTGGCCGAAGCCATCCCCGGGACAACAACTGACTTGTTTGCCGATCTTGCCCGCGAACTGGATGTTGTGCTCGTGGCCTCGCTCTTTGAAAAAAGGGCCGAAGGGATTTATCATAACACCATCGCAGTGATCGATGCAGATGGAAGCTACCTCGGAAAGTACCGCAAACACCATATTCCGGATGATCCCGGTTACTATGAAAAATTTTATTTTACCCCCGGGGATTCCGGTTACAAGGTATTTGACACCAAATATGCCCGCATCGGCACGCTGATATGCTGGGACCAG